>JALHOS010000130.1 GCA_022842905.1 Myxococcaceae bacterium
CCCGCACTCCCACCAGCGCCCGCACTCCCACCAGCGCCTGCACTCCCGCCAGCGCCCGCGGTTCCGCCCGCGCCCGCACTCCCGCCGCCCACCCCGCCATCATCGGCCACGCAGACGGCGACCATTCCCTCGGAGGTCTGGCGCGCCACGCACCGCGCACCTGCCGGGCACTGCCCGTCACTACAGCGGTACTCGACCGCCGGGCGCAGCTGGGAGCAACCCAGGGCGAGCAGGAAAGCCCCCAGGGCTCCTCGCGCGGGCAAAGCGACACGCATAGGCCTTCGAGCTTCGCAGAGCGCGCGCGAGGCGTCTCGCGCCGCGTCGTTCCGAAGAAGTCCGCGATTGACTTGCCGAAGCTCGTTGCCGCTCCGCGAGCGCCCCAGCGCGGCCTTCGAACGCGACGAAGCCCTCGCCGCACCCCAACGAAACCGGGGAACGAGCGAGGGCCGTCGGTGCTCCTCTTCCAGAGAGGAGCGCTCGGCGCTGCGCCTTAGACCTTGGCGCCCGGCGTCTTCTGGAAGCCGCCGTTGAACTCGGTCAGCGCCTTGTTGAGCTCCGTCTTGATCTCCGCGGTCAGCTCGCGCTTCTCCTCGATGTTCTTCTGCAGCTGCGGGTACTTCGCGTCGCAGAACTCGAGGAACTCCTTGGCCCAGCGAGGCACGTCCGACACCGGCACGTCGCGCAGCCAGCCGCGCTTGCCCGCGTCGTCCTTGTTCGTGCCGGCGTAGATCTGCAGCACCTGCCGACCGACGGACAAGGGTTCGTACTGGCCCTGCTTGAGCAGCTCCGTCAGGCGCGCGCCGCGGGCGAGCACTTCCTGCGTCGCCTTGTCCAGGTCGGACCCGAACTGCGCGAAGGCCGCCAGCTCGCGGTACTGCGCGAGCTCCAGCTTCAAGCTGCCGGCGACCTGCTTCATGGCCTTGATCTGCGCGGCGCCACCCACGCGCGACACGGAGATACCGACGTTGATGGCGGGGCGAACGCCGGACATGAACAAGTCCGTCTCGAGGAAGATCTGCCCGTCGGTGATGCTGATGACGTTCGTGGGAATGTACGCCGACACGTCGCCAGCCTGCGTCTCGATGATCGGCAGCGCGGTCAGCGAGCCCGAGCCTTCGATGTCGGACAGCTTCGCGGCGCGCTCGAGCAGACGGCTGTGAATGTAGAAGACGTCGCCCGGGTACGCCTCACGGCCCGGCGGGCGGCGCAGCAGCAGCGACAGCTGGCGGTACGCCACGGCCTGCTTCGACAGGTCGTCGTACACGATGAGCGCGTGCATCTTGTTGTCGCGGAAGTACTCGCCCATGGCGCAGCCGGTGTACGGCGCGAAGAACTGCATGGGCGCCGGGTCCGACGCGTTGGCGGCGACGACCACCGTGTACTCCATGGCGCCGTAGCGAGTGAGCTTGTCCACCACCTGCGCCACGGTCGACTGCTTCTGACCGATCGCGACGTAGATGCACATCATGTTCTGGCCCTTCTGGTTGATGATCGCGTCGAGAGCGACGGCGGTCTTCCCAGTCTGGCGGTCACCGATGATCAGCTCGCGCTGCCCACGGCCGATTGGAACGAGGGAGTCGATGGCCTTGAGGCCCGTCTGCATGGGCTCGTGCACCGACTTGCGCTTGACGATGCCGGGCGCCTTCAGCTCGATGCGGCGAAACTCGGTCGACTGGATCGGCCCCTTGCCGTCGATCGGCTGACCGAGGGCGTCGACCACGCGGCCGAGCAGGCCCTTGCCCACCGGCACCTGAGCGATCTGCCCCGTGCGCTTGCAGATGTCGCCTTCGCGGATCTTCAAGTAGTCGCCCATGATGGCGACGCCGACGTTGTCCTCTTCGAGGTTGAGCACCAGGCCGCGGACGCCGGTGTGGAACTCGACGAGCTCACCGGACTGCGCGCTGTCCAAGCCGAACACGCGGGCGATACCGTCGCCGACGGCGAGGACGGTGCCCGTCTCGGACACGGTGACCTGCTTGCCATAGTCCTGGATTTGCTCGCGGAGGATGCGGCTGACTTCGTCGGCGCGGATCTGCATGGTGGTGCTTTCCCCTTGGGAAGGTGTGTCGAAGCGGGCGCGCGCGTAGCAGGGGCCGTTCACCTTGTCAGGTGATTTGTGGTTGTGCGCACCAGCAGTCGGGCTTGTCGATTTACCGCCGCGACGCGAAGGCGGCCGCGCTGGGACCCCTGGCGCCCACGCCGGCTTTTCGCCTAGGTCACGCGCCCCATGACCGCGCCGGCCATCACCGACCCCATGACGTGCCCGACGTACGACGACACCGCCTGGCACCGCCTGCTCGCCAAGCCGCTGCGAGAGTCGCGCGACGTCGTCTTCATGAAGCTGACGCTGACGGTGCTGGTGCTCATGGTGCCGCTCATGGGCCTCATGCTCTGGCGCTTCCACTGGGCGCTGCTGGCCGCGTACATGGCGGTGAACTTCTTCTTCGTGCCGCCGGTCATCCTCATGCTGCACAACACCATGCACCGGCCGTTCTTCAAGGCGGCCTGGCTGACGCGCGCGCACGCCTACGTCATGTCGGCGCTCTTCGGGATCCCCACCGGCTACACCGAGCACCACATCGGCATGCACCACGCCGAGAACAACGTGGGCGACGATCTGTCGGCGACCTACCACTTCGAGCGCGACAACTTCTTCCACTGGCTGCGCTACTTCACGCGCTTCATCTTCTTCATCGAGATCGAGCTGACGGGCTACTTCCTGCGGCACGGCAAGCCGTTCATGGCGGTCAAGGCCATCGGCTCGGACCTGGTGCACCTGAGCCTCATCGGCTTCATGTGCTGGTACGACTGGCGGATCGGCGTGTTCGCCTTCGCGCTGCCCTGGCTGGTGACCCGCGTGGGGATGATGCTGGGGAACTGGGGCCAGCACGCCTTCATTCAGCCGGACCGCCCGCAGAACAGCTTCGCCAACAGCCTCACCTGCATCAACAGCGGGTACAACGCGCGCTGCTTCAACGACGGCTACCACATCGGCCACCACATCAAGCCGAACCGCCACTGGGCGGAGCTGCCCAAGGACTTCCTCGACTCGCTGCCGGCCTACGCGAAGGAAGGCTGCATCGTGCTCAAGGACATCGACTTCTTCTTCGTGTCCATTCTGCTGTTCCTCAAGCGCTACGACGTGCTGGCGGACAAGTTCGTGCCCATGGAAGGGCAGCCCACCGAGAAGGACGCGATCATCGCCCTGCTCAAGTCGCGCACCCGCCCGGTCCCGGTGACCGTGTCCCTGCGAGACGCCGCCACGGCCTGACCGTGCGCGGCGCCTGACACTTCTGCTAAGCGCCGAAGCGGCCGATCTTCTCGTTTCTTCGCCGTAGGACGACCCATGCCCGCTCTCTCTTCGCTCCGAACGCCGCTGCGCGCCGCCGTGCTCGGTGCCGCCTTGGGGTTCACCGCCATCGTCGCTTCGGGCTGCGAGCCCAAGGACATTCCCTGCACCACGTCGGACGAGTGCCCGTACAACGGGCAGATCTGCGTGTCGGGTCTGTGCCGCGGCGGCGGGGCGACGACGGACGGGGGCGGCGGTACCGGCGCCGTCGCGGGCACCGGCGGCCAGGGCGGGACCGCTGGCCAAGGAGGCACCGGCGGCTTCATCACCGAAGACGCGGGCACCAACACGTACGACGGTGGGTGCGGCCCCATCAACGCGGGCAACCCGCCCTACCCGCGCCGCTGCGCGCCACCCACGAACTCCGAGTGCGCCCCGGCCGTCGACGCGCTGCTGACCGCCGGAGGCCTGAGCGGCCCGCTGCTCAACGGCAGCACCGGCAACGGCTTCGACGACGACTGCGACGGCCAGGTCGACGAAGGCTGCGGCTGCAGCGGCGTCGGCACGACGAAGGACTGCTACCTGGTGCCGGCGACACAGGCGAACCCGGCCAACCGCCAGCCCGTCGGCTGGTGCGCGTCGAACGCGAAGGGCTCGCTCGACTGCGCTGGCGCCGGTGAGTTCCTGTTCTGGTCCGGCGTGTGCCGCGGGGCCCGCGCGCCGCAGCGCTTCGACAGCTGCGCGCAGGGTGACTTCGACTGCGACGGGCTGTCGGGCAACAACCAGACGTCGGGCTGCGCCTGCGCGTCGACGGTGCAGTGCCCGACGAACGCAATTCAGCTCGCGCCGTACCCGCCGACGGGCGCGATTCCGCCGATCGACGGGAACCAGTGGATCACCGACCCCGGCCAGCGCGGGGCGACCAGCAACTGGACGTGGACCGTGGTGGGCGGCGACTGCGACAACGTGCTGCCGAACCCGACCTACGCGCTGTACCGCACGCCGAACGGCACGGTGACGAACCAGGTCGGCCAACGGGTCACGGTCCGCTTCGATCAGGGGCAAGGCAAGTACGTGACCGCGGCGAACGAGCCGGTGGCCGCGGTGCGCGCCGAGAACTTCGGCAACGGCACGGCCGGCGGCCTGGTGCACACGGCGTTCGCGCTGTCCGGCGACTACCTGGTGCAAGGCGAGTTCAGCCTCAACGGCCAGCGCTACACCTGCACGCAGAAGGTCGAAGTGCGCGCGCCGGGCATTCGCGCGGAGCTGTGCTGGGACAGCGTCGGCAACCGCGACGTCGACATGCACTTCGCCCGGCTGCAGGGCGTCAGCTGCTCGGACCAGGGCTGGCGGACGACGTGCGGCTCCTTCAGCTCCGCGCAGGACTGCTACTTCAGCAACTGCGCGGGCAGCTCGAACCTCGACTGGATGTACATGGACTCGCCCACGTCCGCCTGCCAGGGCTGGGGCAGCAAGCGCACGGGCACCTGCAACAACCCGCGGCTCGACCGCGACAACGTCAGCTGTTCGCGAACGGTGACCGACCCGACGAGCAGCAACTTCTGCGGCCCCGAGAACACCAACATCGACAACCCGCGGGACCAGGACCGCTTCGTCGTGGGCGCGAACTTCTACGGCGGCTCGACGAACGGGCCCGCGAAGCCCCACGTCAACCTGTACTGCAACGGGCGGCGCGTGCTGTCGCTCGGCTTCAACCCGGCCACCGGGCAGAACAGCTTCCCGGTGCTGACGAGCAGCGGCGGCAGCACGGGCGACTTCTGGACCGCGGCGGTCATCAAGGCCAACGTGACGGGTGGCACGCTGACGTCCTGCGACGTCACGCCGGTCCCCTCGCGCTCGCCGGATCCGACGCGTGACGGGCCGGGCAACACCAACGTCTGCGTGGACAGCTCCGCCGTCGGCGCGCCGTTCCGGTACACGAGCAGCAAGTTCGTCGACACGGGCTCGACCCAGGGCGTGCCGGCCGGCAGCGTGCCGCAGACGCCGCAGCAGTGGTGCAAGCACTGAGCGGGCGGAAGCGCGGGGCCGTCGGGCGCTCGACGAGCTTGAGCGGCGCGCTCGTAGGCTGCCTGCATGGCGCAGCTGACCATCTACCTCCCGGAAAACGTCGAGGCCCAAGTCCGCCGCGAGCGAAGAAGGCCAAGCTGAGCGTATCGGCGTTCATCGCGGCCAAGCTGAAGCCCGGCAGCAAGAAGTCGCGGCTCCTGGCGCACTTTGGGGCCATTCCCCAGCTCGAGGAACAGCCCGAGGACGACCTCCTCCCGCTCGACGACCGGTAATCGTGCTGGGGACACGAACGTCTGCATCGCGTTCCTCAACGGCTCCGACGCGGCGCTGCGACCGCGCGTCGCCCGACATGAGCCAGCATTCGCGTGCAGCTCCGCCGTGCCGGAACGCCGATCGGACCGAACGACCTGATGATCGCCGCGACCGCGCTTGCTCACGACGCCGCCGTCGTGACTCGCAACGAGCGCGAGTTCCTTCGCGTGCCTGGGCTCCGCGTCCAGCGCTGGTGAGCTCACACACGCCACGTTGGCCTTCCCTCGGCCCTGCGCTATGGGCGCGCCCTCGCATGCGCACCCCACTCACGCTCCTGCCCGGCCTGGCGCTCGTCGCCGCCTGCGCCACCACCCCGCTCGCGAAGGAAGCCGCCATGTCCACCGCCACGCTCATGAAGGGCGCCAGCCTGCTCGCCGCGCCGGCCGCGTCGTTCACCGCCACCTGCGAAGACGCGCTCGACAAAGCCAAGGCGCACCTGGCCGCGCTCAAGGCGCTCCCGCCGGGCAGCGACGCCAAGGCCCTCGCCCTGTACGACGAAGCGACGACGCTGGTGAGCAACGCCAGCGCGCGCGCGGGCTTGAGCCGCGAAGTGCACCCCGACGCCGCCTTCCGCGCCGCCGCCGAGGCCTGTGAGCAGAAGCTCGAGGCCTTCAACGTGGAGATCGCCCAGGACCGCGCGCTCTACGACGCGCTGTCGAAGGTCGACACCGCCAAGGCCGACGCCCCCACGCGCTACTGGCTCTTCAAGGCACTGCGGGAGTTCCGCCGCGCCGGCGTCGACCGCGACGAGGCCACCCGGGCCCAGGTCAAAGCCCTCAACGACGAGCTGGTGAAAATCGGCCAGGCCTTCGCTCGCAACATTCGTGACGACGTGCGCACGGTGAAGTTCACGGCGGCCGAGCTCGACGGCGTCCCGGCGGACTGGCTCAAGGAACACCCGGTGGGCGCCGACGGGACGATCGCCGTCACCACGAACACGCCGGACTACCTGCCAGTCATGCTCTACGCGAAGCGCGCCGCGACGCGAGAAGCACTCTGGCGTGAACAGAAGTCCCGCGCGTACCCGGCCAACGAGCCCGTCCTCAAGGAGCTGCTCGCCAAGCGCCACGCCCTGGCCACGCTGCTCGGCTACGCGTCCTGGGCGGCCTTCGCCACCGAGACGCGCATGGTGAAGACGAAAGAGGCCGCGCAGGACTTCATCGAGCGTGGGCGGACCGCCACCCTGCGCCGCGCCGAGAAGGACATGGCGGTGCTGCTCGAGCGCAAGAAGAAGGACGTGCCCCAGGCGACGAGCGTCGAGCCGTGGGAGCAGGACTTCTACGAGGACCGGGTGAAGAACGAGCAGTACGGGCTGGACTCGCAGGCGCTGCGCGCGTTCTTCGAATACGGCGCGGTCAAGCGCGGCGTCATGGACATCACCGGGCGGCTGTTCGGCGTGCGCTACGAGAAGGTCGCCGACGCGCAGACCTGGCACCCCGACGTGGAGACGTTCGACCTCTTCGACGGCGCCACCAAGCTGGGGCGCATTCACCTCGACATGCACCCGCGGGAGAACAAGTACAAACACGCCGCGCAGTTCGGCCTGACGACGGGGCGCGGCGGCAAGGACCTCCCGGAAGCGGTGCTGGTCTGCAACTTCCCCAGGCCCGGCGGGCTCATGCAGCACAGCGAAGTCGAGACGTTCTTCCACGAGTTCGGCCACCTGCTGCACGAGATCTTCGGCGGCCGTCAGCCCTACGCCGCGCTGTCCGGCACGCGCACCGAGTGGGACTTCGTCGAAGTGCCGTCCATGCTCCTGCAGGAGTGGCCGCTCGACGCGTCGGTGCTCAAGGCCTTCGCGCTCCACCACGAGACGAAGGCGCCCATGCCTGACGCGCTCATCGCCCAGCTGCGCGCGGCCAAGGAGTTCGGCGTCGGCCTCATGGAGCGCCGGCAGTTCTTCCTCGCCGCCGTCAGCCTCGACTTCCACGCGCGCGCGCCGGGCTTCGACACCAACGTGGCGCTCAAGGAAGTCCAAGAGCGGTTCCTGCCGTTCCGCCGCGAGTGGGTGGACGGCACCCACTTCGAGCTCGCCTTCGGCCACCTCGATGGCTACTCGGCCACCTACTACACGTACCTGTGGAGCACGGTCATCGCGAAGGACCTCCTCACCCGCTTCACCGCCGCCGGCATGCTCGACGCGACGACGGCGCGCGACTACCGGCAGAAGGTGCTCGAGGCCGGCGGCGGGCGCGAAGCCGCGGCGTCCGTCGAGTACTTCCTGGGCCGCCCGTACGACTTCAAGGCCTTCGAGACATGGCTGAACGCGAACTGAGCTCGCTGGGCACGCCGAGCGACGACGGCTGGGTGCCGTCGCCCGGCGACACGCCGTACGACCGCCTCGGCGGCCGCGACGCCGTCTTCGCGCTGGCGCACACGTTCTACGACGCCATGGAGGCGCACGAGCCGGCCCTCACCCAGGTCCACCGCCAGGACACGCCGGGCAAGGTGGCGCAGGTGTCCCGCGAGCGCTTCGCCCTGTTCCTCGTCGGCTGGCTGGGCGGGCCACAGGACTACATGGCCCAGCATGGCCACCCGCGCCTGCGCATGCGGCACGCTCAGGTCAGCGTCGACGAGAGCCTGCGCGACGCTTGGCTGCGCAGCATGCAGCGCGCGCTCGACGCCCATGGCGTGAAGGGTGGTGTCCGTCGCTACCTGGACACACGCTTTGCCGAGGTGGCGGACTTTCTGCGCAACGTCCCACCTGCCCAGTGAGGCTTCCGATCCGCCCGCGGTGCCTCCACAATCCGCTCCCCCTCTCCTTCGAAGTGGAAGTGCCTGCATGAGTGCCCGTCACGTTCTGTTGGACAGTCCCCACCTGGGTCGCCGCGCGCACGTGTGGTGCTTCGGTGAAGTCGGCCGGCCCGTCGTCGTCTTCGCGTCGAACGCCGGCGTCGCGCACGAATGGAAGCAGAGCGGCATGGTGGACGCGCTCGGCCCGTGGCTCGCGGCGCGCCAGCTCAAGCTGTACTGCACCGAGACCAACATCTCGCGCACGTTCTCTCGCCGCGGCGCGCTGAACGAGCGCATGGCCGAGCACCGCGCGTTCGAACACTACGTGGTGGAGACGCTCGTCCCCTTCATTCGCCAAGACAGCCGCATGGAAGACGCGCGGCCGCTGGCGACGGGGTGCAGCATGGGCGCGACGTACTCGGCGCTCTTCGCGCTCAAGTTCCCCGAAGTCTTCAAGGGCGCGCTGTGCCTGTCAGGGCGCTACCGGCTGGCCAACTTCATTCAAGAGCCCGCCACGCCGGACCTGTACTTCAACGACCCGCTCGCCTTCGTGCCCAACCTCGACGGCCTGGCGCTCGAGCGGGTGCGCCGCAATACGCACCTGACCCTCGTCGTCGGCCGCGGCGCCTTCGAAGGGCGCTGCATTCCCGAGACGCTCGAGCTGGGGCAGTGGCTGGGCAAGAAGCACATTCCCCACCACCTGGGCGTCTGGGGCGACGCGAGCCGCCACAACTACACCTGGTGGCGCAAGCAGGCGGCGCACTACCTGCCGCAGGTGGCCTGACGGCGACGCGGGCGTGCAGCGCTCGGCCCGTCCCTCGCCTCGACCCGCGCGGCGTGAGATGACCTGAGCCATGCTTCGACGGCACTGGCTCCTCGGCGTCGGTTTCATGCTGTGCGCGCTCCCGGCCTGTACCAGCGGCCCGCTCGGTGACGATGCGGGCGCAGGCGGTTCAGGCGGCGCTGGAGGAAGCACAGGCACGGGCGGCACGGCGGGCGCGGGGCTCGATGACGGCGGGCAGCTCGGCCTCGACAACCGCCCTGCGAACCCGACCTGCGTCGCGCCGGCCACCCCACCGCCGACGAACGCCGGAGTCGCCACCCAGCGCGCCTTTCCCCGGCTCACCTTCGCCGCGCCGCTCATGCTCTTGCAGCCGCCGGGCGAGCCGGGCCGCGTCGTCGTCATGGAGCGCGCCGGCCGGATCGTCGCGTTCCCGAACGATCCCGACGCCGGGCCCTCGGAGGTGACGCCGCTGCTCGACATCACCACGCGGGTGAACACGACCGGCGAAGGTGGGCTGCTGGGCCTGGCCTTTCACCCGCAGTGGCCGGCCCGCGCGGAGCTCTACGTCTCGTACACGACGGCGAACGACGGCGGGCCGTTCCGCAGCGTCATCTCCCGCTTCCGACTCCAGGGCACCGGGCCCCGCTTCGAGCCCGCCAGCGAGGAGCCGCTCTTGGTCCTCAACCAGCCGTACACCAACCACAACGGCGGCAACCTGGCCTTCGGGCCCGACGGCTACCTCTACATTGGCTTCGGCGACGGCGGCTCGAGCAACGACCCCCTCAACGCGGGCCAGCGGCTGGACACCACGCTGGGCAAGTTCCTCCGCATCGACGTGAACGTGCCGTTCAACCCGGACCGCTACGGCATTCCCCAGGACAACCCGTTCGCCACCGGCACCGCCTGCAACCGCGGCAGCGCGGACTACGGAACGACCCCGTCGAACCGGCGCTGCGCGGAGATCTACGCGTGGGGCCTGCGCAACCCCTGGCGCTGGAGCTTCGACCAGGGCACCGGCGAGCTGTGGGCCGGCGACGTGGGCCAGGGCGCGTGGGAAGAGGTCGACAAGATCACCCGAGGCGGCAACTACGGCTGGAAGGTCCGCGAGGGCGCGCACTGCTTTCAGGGCGCCTGCGACGCCGGAGGCCTCATCGACCCCGTCGTCGAGTACGGGCGCACGCTGGGCGTCAGCATCACCGGGGGCTTCGTCTACCGCGGCAGCACGATCCCGACCTTGGTCGGCAAGTTCGTCTACGGGGACTACCAGACCGGGCGCATCTGGGCGGTGGGCGCCACGCCCCAAGGCCAGCCGGTCGCCGAGCTGCTCCAGGACACGAACCAGAACATCGGCAGCTTCGGGCAGACGCTCGACGGCGAAGTCTTCGTGCTGGGCTTCAGCAGCGGAGAGCTCTTCAAGCTCGTCCCGCAGGGGTCCGCGCCGCCGGACACGTTCCCGCGCACGCTCAGCGCGACCGGCTGCTTCGACCCGACGGACGCCACGCGCCCGCTGCCCGCGTTGATCCCCTTCGACCTGAACAGCCCGCTGTGGTCCGACGGCGCCACCAAGGAGCGCTTCTTCGCGATCCCCGACGGCAGCACCATCACCCTGTCGAGCGACGGAGACTTCCAGCTGCCCAACGGCAGCGTCACGGTGAAGACGTTCTTCGTCGGTGGGCGCCGCGTGGAGACGAGGCTCTTCCTGCGCCACGGCAACGGCCAGTGGGCCGGCTACAGCTACGAGTGGAACGACGCGCAGACGGACGCCACGCTCCTGCCGGCGCAGAAGACGAAGCAGGTGGGCGGCCTGAGCTGGTACTTCCCCAGCCGCGCGCAGTGCCTGACCTGCCACACGCCGTCCGCGGGCTTCACGCTGGGGCTCGAGCTGGCGCAGCTGGACCGTGAGCTGACCTACCCGACCGGCAGGACGCGTCCGCAGCTGGCGACGCTGGCCGGCCTCGGCTTCTTCGCCGGCGCGCTGCCGACGGGCCTGCCCCGCCTGGTCGACCCGCTGGGCACCATGGGCTCTCTCGAAGCGCGAGCGCGCAGCTACCTCCACGCCAACTGCGCCGGCTGCCACCGCAGCGGCGCCGGCCAAGGGCCGCAGGACTTCCGCTTCTCGTTGCCGCTGAGCATGACGAACCTCTGCAACGTCGCTCCGCTCAACGGGGACCTCGGCGTCAGCGGCGCGCGCCTCATCACCCCCGGCGCCCCGTCGCGCTCGCTCGTCTCGCTGCGAATGCAAGCGCTGGGGGCCGGTCGCATGCCGCCGCTCGCCAGCGCGGTCGTTCACTCGGCAGGCGTGGCCGCGGTCGACGCGTGGATCGCCTCGCTCACGGCGTGTCCGTAGCGTCCGCGAGCTCATCCTGCGAGGCCGGGCCGCCGCGTCCCGGCACTTCGCTGCCGTGCCGCGATCCAATCGGGCCCGCGCCGCCGCGAGGGCCACCTTGCCGTGCTTCTTCGACTCCTCCATGAGCTTCCTCACCTGGGCGTCGGTGGTGGTCACCGACCGTCCTTGGTCGGTGCCCTCTCTGGCGCTCTCTCACGGTGGGGAAGTCCCTTGGTCGCTGAGCACATGCCGTCCTCCCGACTTTCGGGAGCCCCAGCCGCCGCGCAGCACGCACCCCTCCTCTGTGGCTTCGGGAGGCACGGGCCTCATGCGTTGGCTTCGACCCTCGGGGCCTCCTCCGAATCGTTCGAGGCCCCGAAGCTCCGCAGCCGGCTACGACCGATGGCTTCGCGGCGCTCGGTACCGCCGAGACGGTCCTCGAGCTGAGCCCTCGCGCCTGGCCTCCCCGACGCGCCTCCTCCGAGCACACCGCCCCGCCGCGCGCGCTATGACGCGACCCCGATGAGAACCGCCGCGATGGTGTCCTGCATGCTGGTGGGCGCGACCGCGGCCGCGCAGCCTGGTCCCTTGGACGTGCGCGTGCGCGTCTTGGAGCGCGAGCGGCTGACTCAAGCCACCGCGCGGGCGGCGCAGCTGTCGTGTGAGGGGGCACTCCTCCCCTCGCCCCAGCGCACGCGCGTCGACGGCGCTCGCCTCGTGGTCGGGGAAAAGGTCTGTACCGAGCTGACGCTATCGGGGTCGCCGGAGCTGTCGACCGACGAGCGAACGTTTCGCTACCCCGGCGTGCTGCGGCTGACGGCCGCGCGCGGCGCGCTCGTCGTCATCAACTCGGTCGACGTCGAAGCGTACGTGGCGCGGGTGCTGGGCGCCGAGCTGGCCGCGGGCCCTCCAGCAGCGCTTGAAGCCCAGGCCGTCGTCGCGCGGACCTTCGCGCTGGCCGCGCGCGACCGCCACGCAGACCACGCGCTGTGCGACCTGACGCACTGCCAGCGCTACTCCGGGGACGTCGAGCCGAGCCAAGCCGTGCAGCGCGCCACCGAGGCGACGCGGGGCCTCGTGCTCCGCCGCGGCGGCGTGGCGCTGGTGCCCACGTACTTCCACGCGGCCTGCGGCGGCCACACCAGCGACGAGGCCTGGGTCTTCCCCGGGCGCACGGCGGAGCCCACGGGCCAAGCGGTGCCGGATCTGCTGCGTGGCAAGCCCGCCTGCGCCGCCGCGCCCGACTTCCAGTGGACCTGGTCGACGTCGCGGCTCGACCTGGCGCGCGCCGTCGGCCGCAAGGACACCGGCGCGGCGTTCGAACCGCTCCAGCGCGACGAGGCCGGTCGGGTCGTTCAGCTCCGCACCTTCGGGTTGCGCCTGTCCGGCGCCGACTTCGCCTCGCTCGTCGGCCGCGCGTTCGGCTGGCAGGCGCTCCGCTCGCTGCGCGTGTCGACGACGGAGGTCGAAGGGGAGCTGCGCTTCGAAGGCCGCGGCCTGGGCCACGGCGTCGGGCTGTGTCAAGCCGGCGCCGTCGCGCGCGCTGAAGCCGGAGCCGACAGAGCCGCGCTGCTGCGCCACTACTTCCCCGGCAGCGTCGTCGGCCCCGTTCGCGAGCGGCCGTAGGGCGGACTGGCGAAGCGCAGTCGGTGTCCTCCCCAGGGCGACAGCTGACGCGGCCAACGTTTCGGTTTTCCAAGGAAGCGAGAGCCGAGGGAGGTTGGCAGGAGGCTTGCTCAAGGGTCATGGCAACGACCCGAACTCCCTCGGGTTCTCGAACGGAGAGCACACGACCATGGCCACTCAGCTCCAGCCTACCCACCGCCCCGAGACCTACGCGTCGCTTCAGCAGCGCATCGCGCAGCAGCACAACAGCATCACGAGCGGGCTGGCGGCTGGCAAGCTTTCGCCCCGCGAAGCGAGGGCGATGCGGGAGCAACTGGCGCGCGTCGAGGCGCG
The DNA here is from genome assembly GCA_022842905.1 of Myxococcaceae bacterium. GTDB lineage: Bacteria > Myxococcota > Myxococcia > Myxococcales > Myxococcaceae > JALHOS01. Next base: position 13,432 of record JALHOS010000130.1, read on the forward strand.
CCTCAAGCGCGACGCCTTCGACGGCAACGGGTTGACGCACGGTGCGGCCTTCGACCGTCAGCTCGACCGCGTTCACCAGGGCACGGCGAAGCGGGCGGGCGACGTGCACATGGACCTCGACAAGCGCTTCGCGCACACGCAGGCGCGCATCGACGGGGGCTTGAAGAACGGGAGCCTCACGCCCGCCGAGGGCGCGCAGCTCAACGCCCAGCTCGCCGCCCTCAAGCAGCGCTACGCCGGCGCGCAGATCGACAAGCTGTCGCCGGCGGAGCGCGCGGACCTGAGCCAGAAGCTGCGCGCCCTGAACCAAGGCGTCAGCCACGAAGCGAGAGACGCGCAGACGAGCTTCGGCAAGCAGCTGGCCAACATGAAGGCGCGCATCGCGGCGGGCCTCAAGGACGGAACGCTCAACGCCCCAGAAGCACGGCGCCTGACGGCGCACCTCGACACGCTCAAGGCGCGGCTCGACGGCGCCCGGCTGGATAACACCCTGACTGACAAAGAGCGCTCGAAGCTCGCGGCGCAGTTCCAAGGCCTCTCGCAGCGCATCTTCACGCAGCGGCACGACACGCAGGCCGACCTCACCAAGCTCAGCGCGACCGTGGGCCAGCGCATCGACGCGGGCCTCGCTTCCCGCAAGCTGACCCCGGCCCAGGCCACCGCGCTGCGCAACGAGCTGGCCGCGCTGCAGCAGGCCGCCGCCAACCCGGCGCTCAACGCTACCCAGCGCGCCAACCTGGTCGCCCAGCTCAACACGCTCGCGGCCCGCGTCACCGCCGGCATTCGGGGGTAACTCCCAGGGCGGCGCCAGGCGCGTAGTCGAAAGCCACTGGCGCGCCCGCCCATCGCCGGTACAACGCCGCGCGTGTCTCAAGCCTGGCAGCTGTGGAGCCACGACTTCTTCGATCGCGACGCCGCGCCGCACCTCGAGCGGAGCGGCACCGGGCGACGAGAAGGCCTCGCCCTGCTCTGGCGCCACACGCTGGATGAGGGCGTCACCGACGCAGGGGCCGGTACCTTCACCTGGTTCACCCTGAGCCTCGCCGGCGGCCCGCGGCTCAGCCTGCCGCGGCACCCCTTCCACAACCCCGAGCTCGCCTGGCTCCGCGCGGCTCGCCACGAGCCGTGGCTCGTCGCCGCGCTCGCCCGCGCCCTCGACGAGCGGCCGCTGGACGAAGCCGTGGCGGTGTTGTTCGACGCCGTCCGGCAGGCCGAGTCGGCCCAGGCCGTGCGCGCGCTGTTCCCCTGACCTTCCGCGCAGGCCACACCCACGCCGGCCCACACCGCCACCCTTGCGGCCGCGCGCGGCTCGCCCAAAATGCGCGACAGCCCTTCGGGGTGACGAAAGGAGGTGGTGCCTTGCCCAGTCACAAACAAGGAACCATCTCCGTGGTGAAGCTCTGACGCAGGCACGAAAGCTGCCCGCCGACTGAGCGCCACGGAGCTGGCCCTGACACGACGAAGAATCTCGAAGAGGCCGCGCTCGCCGGAACTTGGGAGCCCGGCCTCTTCACTTGCGGGCGACGGAGTACACCTCGAGCTTGTCGACCTTGCCCTTGACGGCCGCGGGCGGCAGCACTTCCCACGCGAAGCCGTCACCGGCGGCGGTGTACGTCGCCGCGGACACGACGATGGCGCGCGCGTACTCCTTGGTGAGCCCTTCCAGGCGAGACGCGACGTTCACGGTGTCGCCGATCGCCGTGTACTCGAGGCGCCGCGCCGCCGCGCCGATATCGCCGAGCACGACCTCGCCGGTGTGCAGCCCAATGCCGATGCGCAGGACCTCTTCGTTGCGCTGGGTGCGCTCGCCGTTGAGATCTTCCAAGGCCGTGAGCATTTCCTGGGCGCAGCGCACCGCGTTGGCGGCGTGCTGCGCGTCGGGCAGGGGCGCGCCGAAGTACGCCATGAGCCCGTCGCCGATGAACTTGTCCAGCGTGCCGCCGTGGCGGAAGACGATCTCCACCATGCGCGAGTGGTACTCGTTGAGCATGCGCACCACGTCCTTGGGCGCCATGCGCTCGGACATGGACGTGAAGCCGCGAATGTCGCTGAAGAGCACCGTCACCTCGCGCGCCTCGGGGCCCTGCTGCGCGTCGGCGCCGATGAGCTGCTGCACGACGGACGGCGAGAAGTAGCGGCCCAACTTCTGCCGGCTCGTCGCTTCCTCGGCGACGCGGAAGATGAGGTGCCGCATGCGGTGGAGCACGTAGTGCGCGGCGGCCGCGCAGACGAACAGCAGCACCGGCAGCGACGCCGCCGAGCCCGGAGAGATGTCCACGTGGCGCGCCAACGCGAAGGACGCGCCGCCCGCGCACACCGCGACCAACCACGCCAGCCGCGCCGACACGGTCAACGTCGCCAGCCCCACCAGGCAGGAGTACGCGAGCGCCGTCGTCGCCGCGACGCCGCCTGGTGAGGGAGAAATGGGCGCCGCGTCCCACTGCATGGCCAGGACGATCGGCACGTCGACGAGCGCCAACCCCGCCGCGCCCCACCGCGCCGCCCGCTCGCTGCGCCAGGCCGCCAGCGCGATGCCGCCGCTGACGAGCCAGTACACGGTGAACAGAGGCAGCGTCATCGCCCAGTCGTGCTTGCCGAGGCCCAGGCCCATGATGGCGGTGAGCAGGAAGATGGCGCTGACGCCGACGAAGCGGAGCACCGAGACCCACTTGCCGTTGCGTGCCTGCTCCGCGCGCAGCTGCTCCTGGGCAGCGCTCTCCGTCGTTGTCGCCATGGGCGGCCCACGGTGTAGCACGCGAGCGTGGGACGCCGCCGTCGAAGTCAGCGTGGCGCCCAGCGCGCTTCCGCCGCGCTGAACAGCGACAGCACGCGCTCGCCGCTGGTGCTCAGCGCTTCCGCAGACGCGCCGTGCCGAACCAAGCCGGAGAAGAGTGCTGGCAGGTCCACGTCGCCCCGTATGCCGAGCGCACAGGCGCCGCCGGGCGCACCTCGCAGCACCGGGGCGCCCAGGTCGCTCCCCAGCACGACGTTCGGCTCCCCGGCGATGCGCGCCAGGTGGCGGTGGTGGGCAATGACGTCGTCGCAGGTGCCCGGCGCGAAGCCCGCGAAGCGATCCTCCTCTGGCACCGGCTGGAGCAGCGGGTGGCGAAAGACGCCGACGCCCAGCACCCCGCCGAGCGCGGCGATGCGCCGGGCCTGCTCGTCGTTGAGCGTGCGCGGCGCGCTCATGCCCGAGCCCACGTGTGAGGCGAGCAGAGGCGCGGCGCGCGCTTCGTGGAGCGCGAGCAGCTCGTCGATCGACGCCGGGCTCGCGTGCGTGACGTCGACGAGCAGGCCCCGGGCCATGGCGCGCTCCACCACCGCGCGGCCCAGCGGCGTCAGTCCCTTCGTGGAGCCGTCGGTCAGGCCGGACAGCAGCGCGCCGAACTGCCCGTCCTCCGCGTCGAGCAGCGCCGTGTCGACGAAGTGCGCCAGGCTCATGCTGCGCACGCCGAGCGCCAGCAACCGGTCGACGTCGTCAGGCGCCTGGATCGCATCAGCCCCTTCGATGCTGGCGAACACGGCGATTCGTTCCTGCGCGATGACTCGCCGCGCCTCCTCCACGGTCCGGACGACGGCGAAGCGCGGGTGCTGGAGCGCGAAGGTGTGCAGGCGCTCGAGCTGCGTCGTCAGCTCGTCCCAGCTGGTTCGACCGGGCCGCGCCGGCGGAATCCACAGCGCGGCCACGAGAACCCTCACGCCCGCGTTCCAGTAGCCGTCGGCGGTGAACATGGGCGCCAGTGGATCCGACGGCGCGCCGACCGGGCGCGTGAGCGTCGCGTCCCCCACCAGCGGCAGCGCGGCGTGCATGGTGAGGTGCACGTGCAGATCTGCCGCGGCGGTCGGCGTCGACTCCACCGGGCGCGGGTAGGCCACTCGCGCACAGCCGAGCGCCATGAGCAGGAGCACAGCCAACGGCCCCAATCGCTTGGTGCTCACTCCCGCCTCCAGTGTGGGTCAACCTCGGTAAACGTCCGCAACCACTGAATGCGCTTTACACAACGCGCCTCTCGCGCGCCGGGAGAATGAGACTCGGGAGCGCAAAGCACATGAGCCAGAAGGTGGGCAGTGGCGGTTCGTCGTCCACGGCGAGGGAGTCGGCCGAGGAGCGCCAGAAGCGACTGCAGCGGGAGCGCGCCGCCGAAGCGCAGAAGCGTGCTCTCGCCGCGCGGGCCCCGGCGCCAGCGCCAAAGCCTTCGCTGACCGGCCCCGCGGCGCCGTCGCTCAGCGCGCCCACGCCACGCGCGTC
>JALHOS010000131.1 GCA_022842905.1 Myxococcaceae bacterium
TCGTCGAGCGACGATGAATGACTCTTCACGTCGTAGCCGAGGCTGACCAACTCGGTGACCACGGCCTTGTTGTCCAGCTCGATGCCGTGGTTGTCCTTCAGTTCCTTGGCGATTTCGTGAACGCGCTTCTTCGACATGGTTGGGGTCCGTACTTCAGGTCGGAACCTGAAGAAAGTGTTGCTGTGAGAGGGAGAAAACAAACGACCGCGCCCGGCGCACCGTGCCGGAGCGGCCTCGAAGACCGAGGGGAGCGTCGCTGCGCTGCGAGTTGTCCTGGCGAGCGCGTCCCCAAACGACGAGGGGGCGGCGCCAGGTCCGTTGTCTGACGGGGCTACTGAGACTTCACTTCAGACGTACAGGCTCGCGCAGGGCTTCCTCCAGGATCGTCAGGTCCAGCTCACAGGTGGCGCGGAGGGCGCGCTGGAACGCCTTCCGCTTGAGGGCTGCCTTGAGGCACCCTGCACCGCAGAGGTACGCCCCCCTGCCAGGGGCGGTCTGCGGGGTGTCGACCACCACCTGGTGCTTCACGGTGAGCACCAGGCGATGCAGCAGCCACTTGGACTGCTTCTTTCCGCACCCCAGGCACGTACGCCTGGGCTCCTTGTCCCCGACCGCGCTGGCGGCCGGGCTTCGGTGAGCTGCGTCGCTCACGTCGTTCACACCTTCTGCTGACGTGTCACGCGGGGCTGGCCGCCCCGGCTTCCGCCTTCTTCAGCGCGTCCAGCTCGGTGCGCCGCTTGCCCTCTTCCTGCAAGTAGTGCTCGGCGGCGGCCTTGACCTGCCGCGCCTTCTTGATCCCGAAGCCAGCCACGTTCCCCAGCTTGGTGAAGTCGGCTTCCTTCACGATGTCCTCGACCGTGCCGTAGCCGGCCAGCTTGAACGAGTTGACGTTGTTCGAGCCGATGCCGCGCACGCGGGCCAGCCGCTCGTCCTGGCTGAGCTCGTCGGGGTGCTTGCGCTCTTCTTCCAGCCGGCGCTGCTCGCGGTCGGCCTCGAGCTTCTGCAGCTCGACGACGTCGTCGACCATGCGCTTCTTGGCCGCTTCCTGCATGGCGGCGACCTTGGCGGGATCGAGCCCGGGGATCTGCGAGAGCACCTCGGGGTTCGCTTCGGCGACGTCCTTGGCCATGCGGAAGCCGTGGGCGTAGAGCGTCTCGACGAGCATTTCGTTGACGCCGGGCAGCGCGCCCAGGCTCTTCTCGGCGAACTCCCGCATCTCCTTCACGCGGGACTCGCTGTTGATGTCGAGCTTCCAGCCGGTCAGCTGCGCGGCCAGGCGCACGTTCTGCCCGGAGCGGCCGATCGCCAGGCTGAGCTGGTCGTCCGGCACGATGATCTCCATGGCGTGGTTCGCCTCGTCGATGATGACGCGGGACACCTCGGCCGGCGCCAGCGCGGCGCACACGAAGCGCGCCGTGTCTTCGTCGAACTCGACGATGTCGATCTTCTCGCCGCGCAGCTCCTGCACCACCGCCTGCACGCGGCTGCCCTTGATGCCGACGCAGGCGCCGACCGGATCCACGTCGCCGTCGCGGCTGGACACGGCGATCTTCGACCGCCGGCCGGGCTCACGGGCCGCCGCCTCGATGACGACGATGCCTTCGGCGATCTCCGGCACCTCCATTTCGAACAGCTTGGTCAGCAGGTTCACCGACGCGCGGGACAAGATGATCTGCGGGCCCTTGGCCTCGCGGAGCACGTCCAGCACGAACGCCTGCACGCGGTCGCCGGGGCGGTACACCTCGCGGGGCACCTGCTCGCGCACCGGCAGCACGGCCTCGGCCCGGCCCAGGTCGACGATCAGGTTGCCGCGCTCGAGCCGCCGGGCGATGCCGGTGACGATCTCACCCTTGCGGTCCTTGTACTCGTTGAACACGTTCTCGCGCTCGACGTCGCGCGTGCGCTGCAGCAACACCTGCTTGGCCGTCTGCGCGGCGATGCGACCGAAGCCGCGGCGGAACGTCTTGAGGCCCAGAATATCGCCGTACTGCTCGTCCTGCGCCTTGGCCGCCTCGCGGTCGGCTTCGGTGTCGTCGCGGTAAAAGATCGGGAACTCGAGCTCGTCGCCCACCGTCACGCCGGCGAAATCTCCACCCTTGGCGTGCGCCACCGCGAGCGGGAGCTGGTTGACGGCTTCGGGCGCCTCGCCCAGCTGCTCGACCACGGTGATCGTCTGCGTCAGCTCGACGACCCCGCCGTCCTTCTCCGGGTTGTACCGAGCGTTGAGCGCGCGATCCTGGCCGAAGTGCTTCTTGGCCGCGGTCTTCATCGCGTCCTCGAGCGTCGCGACCAGCACCGACTTGTCGATGCCCTTGTCCTTCGCGACCTGCGAGAGGACGTCGTCCAACCGAAGTGTTGCTGCGTGCGGCGTCGTCATGGTCCTGCCTCCTGGTGTCCTCGGCGAGAAGCTCCCGCCTGTATGTGGCTTCAGGTTCGTGGGCGAAGCGCCCCACGGCCGTGGGCCTATGTGCACTGCCCCTCTGCTACGTGAATTGGTGCTCCAATGCAGCCTTCGCGATGTCCTTGTACGGAATCGTGAACTCCCCGGCGCCCTCGACGGCGACGATGACGGCTTCCCCCGTGGCGGCCTTGAGCGACCCGACGAAGTTCTTCCGCGGCGGCTCGCCCAGCGGCCCGAACGTCTTGAGGCGAACGACTTGCCCGACGACCTTCTCGAAGTGCACCGGCTTGCGCAGCGGGCGGTTCAGGCCGGGGCTCGACACTTCCAGGCTGTACTCGTGGGGGACCAGGTCCTCGACGTCGAGCGCGGGGTCGACCACGCGGCTGGCCTTGGTGCACTCGTCGATGCCGACGGCCCCGCCCGGGTTGTCCACGTACAGGCGCAGGATCCAGTTGCCGTTCTCGCGCACGAACTCCACGTCCAAGAGCTCCAGGCCCTCGGCGGCGATGAGCGGCTCGGTCAGCTCGCGCACCTTCTCTTCGATGTTCACCTTCGTCGTCACGGCGCGAGGGCCATTACGCGAGGAAGGCTCCCAGTGTAAAGGGCCGGTCCATGTGGATCGCCGCCGCGCAGCTGACCAGTGGAGCCGACAAAGCGCAGAACCTCGCTGCCGCCATTCGACTGATCCAGCAGGCCGCCGCCGCGGGCGCCAAGCTCGTCGGGCTGCCCGAGAACTGGGCGTGGATGGGGCCGGAGCCGGAGCGCGACGACAACGCCGAAGACCTGAGCGGGCCCACGCTGTCGTCCATGGCCACGCTGGCGCGAGAGCTCAAGGTGACGATCGTCGCCGGCAGCGTGCTCGAGCGCGGGGCACCGGGCGGCAAGCTGTACAACACCAGCTGCGTCTTCGGGCCCGACGGCGCGCGGCTGGCCGCGTACCGGAAGATCCACCTGTTCGACGTCGACGTGGGTGACGGGCAGCAGTACCTCGAGTCCTCCAAGGTCGCGCCGGGCGAAGGCCCCGTCGTCGCGCAGACGGCGCTCGGCAAGGTCGGCCTGTCGGTCTGCTACGACCTGCGCTTCCCCGAGCTGTACCGGCGCTACGCCGACGAGCAGGCGGTGCTGCTGACCGTGCCGGCCGCGTTCACGCTGCAGACCGGCAAGGACCACTGGGAAGTGCTCCTGCGCGCGCGGGCGATCGAAAACCAGGCGTACGTGCTCGCGCCGGCGCAGCAAGGGCGGCACCCGAAGGACCGGCTCACCTGGGGCCACGCCATGGTGGTCGACCCGTGGGGCCTGGTGACGGCGCGAGCGAGCGAAGGCCCAGGCCTGGCGCTCGCGTGGTTCGACGTCGAGCTGCTGACCCGCATTCGGAAGAACCTCCCCGCGCTGGCGCACCGCCGCGTTCGATGAAAGAGCACAAAGAGCCCTCGACCATGAGCATCTGGGACAACGTCAAACCGAAGAAGCGAGCGCCGGCGTGCACCGAGGTGTCCCTTGGACCGGACGGGCTCGAGCTGAAGCTGGCCTGGGACGACGGCCACCGCGCGAGCTTGAGCGGGCGGCGGCTGCGGCAGTACTGCCCCTGCGCGGAGTGCGTCGAAGAGTGGTCCGGCAAGCGCACTTACGATCCCGAGACGATCCCCGCGGGCACCAAGGTGCTCGAGCTCGCGCAGGTCGGCAACTACGCGGTGAGCTTCACCTTCAGCGACGCGCACCGGACCGGCATTTACAACTGGGAGTACCTGCGGGAGCTGAGCCAGGGAGGCCCCGTCGCGTGAGCGAGCCGAAGGACGGCGGGCCGGATCCAGACTGGGCGCCGCAGGGCCCGCAGCTGTCGGCGGACGGTGTCGTCGAAGGGACAGCTCCGAAGGCCGACGTCCCGCCCAGCCCGATCGCCCCGCGGCCGGAAGAGGCGCCGCTGGAGCTGGTCGAACGGCCCAAGCCACCCGAGGCGCTGCTCGACGAGAACCTGGCGCACACGCAGAAGCACTTCGACGGGCCCGCGCGTCGTCCGAGAACCGCCGCGAAGGTGGTGATGGGACTGCTGCTCCTGTCGGCGCTCGTCGTCGGGACCCTGCCGCTGTGGCTGCCTCGCGTGCGCGCGGTGCTGGGCGAAGAGCCTCGCATCCACGGCATCGTCAGTTCGGGTGAGCCGGCGTCGAAGGTGGACAAGGTGCTCAACGCGGTGCTGCCGGACCGCGCGTCGCTGCTCATCGACTCGACGCCCGACGGCGCCGAGGTGCGGATCAACGGCGAGCTGGTGGGGACGACGCCGTTCGCCGGGACGAATCGGTTCGGCAGCGCGCCGAAGGTGCGGATCTCGAAAGCCGGGTACCGCACCTGGACGGGCACGGTGACGAAGGACGGAGACTTCTGGAAGGTGAACGCGCGGCTCGAGTAGCGGCCTTCACCGCAGCAGCAGCAGCCCCAGCCCCAGCGACGCCGCCGTCACCGGCACGCCGACCTTCAGGTACTCGAAGAACCCCACCTTCTCCTTCGCGCGCTCGAACACGATGATGTTCGCCACGCTGCCGAGCACGGTGAAGTTGCCCGCCAGGGTCGAGACGAACGCCGTCACCGTCCACGCGTGCGCGGGATCCGGCAGCGCTCGGATCCACGGCTCGAGCAACAGAATCAGCGGCACGTTGCTGACGAGCTGCGAGCCCACCAACAGCACCCCGGACAACGTGAGCACGCCCGCATCGGCGTCGACCTGCGCCACCCAGCTCGCCGGCAGGCCGGACCGCTGCAGCGCCGCCACCAGCACGAACAGCGCTGCGAAGAACAGCAGCACGCTCCAGTCGACCAGGTGGAGCAGCCGCTCGGCCTTGTCCCGCGCCGCGAGCAGGCACACGGATCCGGCCACCAGCGCCGACAGCGCCAGGCTCACGCCCAAGAAGTTCGCGATGACGGCCCCCGCCAGCGCCAGCAGGCCGACGACCAACAGCGGCCGATCGCGCACGGGCTCGTCCCCGGGAGCCGACGTCGTCAGCGCCGCGCCCAGCTCGGCCCGGAAGACCCACTGGAGCACGGCCGCGGTCGCTCCGAGCGCGAGCACCGTCGGCAGCGCGGCGCTCATCAGGTAGCCGCGGTACGTCAAGCCCGACAGCTTGGCGACGAGCATGTTCTGCGGGTTGCCCGCGAGCGTCAGCGCGGAGCCGGCGTTGCTGCCCATGGCCACCGCGAACAGGTACGGCCGAACGCCCACGCCGAAGCCCCGCGCGAGCCCGACGACGAGGGGCGCGGCGAGCAGGCAGACGGCGTCATTCACCAACGCGGCGGACAGCAGCCCACAGCCGACCGTCACCAGCCACAGCAGCTTCGGCTGCGTCCTCACTCGCCGCTCGAGCCAGCGCGCGAGCACGTCGAAGAACCCCGCCTCGCCGAGGCCCGCGGCGACGAGCATCATGCCCAGCAGGAGCCCCAGGGTGTTGAGCTCCACCGCCGCCAGCGCGCCGTCGACGCCGAGAAACGGAGGCCCTGCCCACTGGCCCAGCGCCGCGAGCAGCGACGCGCCGATGAGCGCGACCGCCGGCCGGCCGACGGGGAGCCACCGCAGCCGCCGCGCGGTGATGCCGACGTACGTGAGGGCGAACAGCAGGAGGACGGCCCAGCGCATGGTGCGCCTCGGCTTACCTGCCCGGCGTCGCCACGAGCGAGGAGGAATTTCAAGCGCCATGCTCGGGCGGTCGACGCGGCGGCGCGACGAGCGCATTGCCACGCCCCTTCGGGTCCACCAGGGTTCGCGAGCCCTTCGCCCCCAAGGAGTCCTTCATGGCCGTCACGCGCGTGTTTTCTTCGCCACCGGTCGCCGGCAGACCCGACACGACGCTGCGCCAGGGCGCCGCCGGGCCCATCGTCGAAGAGCTCCAGCGAAAGCTCGGGCTCGCGGTCGACGGCAAGTTCGGCCCGGCGACGCTCGAGGCCGTGCGCCGCTTTCAGGAAGCCAACGGGCTCAGCTCCGACGGCGCGGTGGGCGCGGCGACCTGGGCCAAGCTGGCGCTGACGTCGCCTCCTCCAGCGTCCAACCCCGACCAGCCGCCTGCAGCCAGCGAGCCTCGGCCGACGAACAACACGACGCGGCCTCCCGCGCCGCCGCCGCGGCCGGACACGTTCACGGTGCCGCGAGAGCCGCCGGCCTCCCGTGAGGGCATTTCGGCGGACCTGCTCGCCGAGTTCGACGCCTACCGTGGCATCGCCACCGACGACGAGCGGATCCGCGCGCTGCCCCGCTCGGTGCAGCTCAACGTGCTCGAAGAAGTCGAGCGCCACCCGGCCAACCCCGACGCGGCGCGTGTCGTCGCGTACCTCGCCCGAGAGCGGGGCTTTGCGCTCTTGCCCGAGAAGACCGCCAACACCCTCGTCAACCTCCTCGGCGGCACCAACGAGGTGTCACGCCACGCCCGCGCACAGTTCGATCGCCTCTCCTCGCGGCAGGAGTTCATCAAAGCCACCGACGCTGAGCAGGCTCGGCAGATCCAGCAGTTCTTCGCAGACCCCAAGTCCTTGCCGGACATCACCAGCGACCCGCCGATCCTTCCTGGGCGTCCGGACGTGCCGCGCATCACCGGACCGCGCGACGTGCCCGCGCACGGCTTTCAGGGCGGCGCCGCGCCCGCCCGCGAGTACCTGGTCGAAGTCGGCCAGACGACGACGCCCGTCTTCGTCACGACGCAGGCCGTGCAGGCGGGTTTGTTCCAGCACTCGCTTCAGGAGATCGCCAAGGGCCTGGGCGCGACGCCGCTCGAGACGCGCAAGGCCATCAGGCAGATCACCATCGAACCCAAGACGAGCCGCCTGGACGACCACTGGCACAAGACGTACGGCGAAGCGTTCAAGGGCTCGTACATGGAGGTCACCTTCGCCGGCGACGTCTTCGTCTTCCCCACGAAGGAGCGCCGGGCGAAGGATGAGATCCAGAAGGCGCTCGTGCACGAGGTGGGGCACATCCAGAGCGGGCAGTTGTTGGGCCAGAACTACGACAGCGCCGAGTGGAGGCGCTGGGACGCGGCGATCGCCTCCGACGGCGTGGCGGTCTCGCAGTACGCGCGCACCAGCAAGACGGAAGACTTTTCCGAGACGGTGACCGCTTTCTACGCGGCGCGAGGCACGCCGAAGGAGCGCGAGCTCCGGGCGCTCATGCCCGCCCGCTACGCGCTGCTGCGGCACCACGGCGTGTTGTCCTGACGCGGCCGAGCCTCGAGGCGAGTCGAGCTCACGTCGGCGCCGGTACGCTGCTCGACGCCGGCGACGTTCGCAGCGCAAAGCGCAGCACGAGCGCCACGGCGACGAAGGACAGCCCGGCGGACAGGCCCCACCACAGGCCCACGACGCCCAGGCCCTGCTTGAGGCCCAGCCACCACGCCACCGGCAGGCCGATGAGCCAGTGTCCGACGACGTTGGCGAAGAACGTGAAGCGCGTCTCGCCGACGCCGCGCAGCACGCCTGCGCCCACCGCCTGGAGCCCGTCGGACAGCTGGAAGGCCGCCAGCACGAACATGAGCGACGTGGCGACGGGCAGCACGTCGGGGCTCGCGGTGATCAGCCGCGCGAAGAAGCCGGGCGCCGTGACGAACACCGACGCCGCGCCGAGCATGAACAGCGCCGCCGTACCCAGCGCGACCAGCCCCGCGCGCCTCGCCCCGGCCGCGTCCCCCGCGCCCTGTGCCCAGCCGACCCGCGTCGTGGCCGCGCTGCCGATGCCCACCGTGACGCAGAACGTGACCGACGCCCACTGCATGGCCGCCTGGTGCGCAGCGCCCTCGACGTCTCCCAGGCTCGCCGCCAACAGCGCCGCCAGCGCGAACAGCCCGGCTTCGACGATCAAGTGCAGCCCAATCGGCGCGCCCAAGCGCACGGCCTGCGTCAGCTTCTCGAGCGCCGGCGCGCGGCGCAGCGGCCCGTCGACCGGCTCGGCGCGAATGGCGACCAGCAGCACCGCCCACTGAAGGAAGGTCGACACCGTCGTCGCCAGCGCCGCGCCGCTCACCCCGAGCGCCGGAATGGGCCCCACGCCGAACACCAGCGCGACGTCGAGCCCGGCGTTGACGACGTTGGCGAGCACCATGGCGACGAAGATCGGCCGGGCCTTGCCCAGCCCCTGCAAGTACGCGCGGGCGCCGACGAAGAGCAACAGCCCGTAGACGCCCGGGAGCCGCCACACCACGTAGCGCGTGGCCTCTTCAGCGACCTGGGCGCTGGCCCCGAAGGTGCGAAACAGCGCAGTCGCAGCCACCAGCGGTCCCAACAGCAAGCTCGCCGCGCCGAGCGCGAGCCACACCCCCTGCCAGTACCACGCGCGAGCCTCGGTCAGCCGCCGCTCGCCGACGGCCCAGGCCACCAGCGGGTCGAGCGACAACATGAGCCCCATGCCGAGGAAGCTCACGGTGAAGGTCAGCGAATTTCCCAGACCAGCCGCCGCCTGCGCCGTGGCCGACACGCGGCCCATGACGGCCGTGTCGACGAGGCCCATGAGCGCCTGCCCCGCCTGCGCCGCGGCCAAGGGAAGCGCCAAGCGCAGCAGCGCCACAAGCTCGGTGCGAAAGGCGGACGGCATCGCGGGCGGACGACATAGCGCCAGCGCGCTGACCCAGCCGGGTGATTCGCGCGGTCCCTCGGGAAGGCGCGGCATGGACGGTGACCTTCGGTCTGTGCTTTGGCCCGCCTTGCCCCATGTGCCGCTCCGTCCTGCTCGCGCTCTGCCTCCTCGCCGCTTCGTCCTGCGGAAAGCCCACGCCCCAGGCGCCGCCCCCGCCTTGGACGCCGGGCGTGCACTACCCGTCTGAGACACAGGCGTCGGCCCGTGGCTTCCTCGATCGCCGAGGGCTCATTCACGCCCACTCCGCCCACTCGCACGACGCGTGTGACGACAAGCCCAAGCTCGCTGACGGCGGGTTCGATCTCGACTGCCTGGACGATTTCCGGCGCGATCTGTGCCGGGTCGGGCACGACTTCGTGTTCTTGACCGATCACCCCACGCACTACGCGGACGTCGACTACCCCGACACGATGCTGCTCGAGCCAGCCAAGGGCGACGAGCCGGTGCTCCGCGACGGCCGCCCCGTGGCCAACCGCCTGTCCTGCGGCGCCGACGGTGGGAGCCGGCCGCTGATCATTCCCGGGGTCGAAGGTGAGCTCATGCCGGTGGGCCTCGAGCGCCACCCCCGCGACCGCCGCGGCGCGTACGACACGCTGACGGCCCCGAGCATCGCGGACCTGCACGACGCCGGCGCGCTGGTGCTCATCGCCCACCCGGAGAACTGGACTCCCGAGCGGCTCATGGCGCTGCCGCTCGACGGCTTCGAAATGTACAACCTGCACCGCAACTCCTTCTCGAACGCGGGCCCGCTGGCCGACCTGCTGCTGAACAAGATCGAGAAGGGCGACTTCGAAGGCCTGCCCCACCCCGACGCGCTCTTGACGCTGTACGACCTCGAGGAGCCCAAGTATCTCGACACCTGGGGCACCGTGCTGGCCCGCGGGGCCCGGCTGGTCACGACCATGGGCACTGACTGCCACCGCAACACCTTCCCGCAGAAGCTGGCCGACGGAGAGCGGCTCGACAGCTACCGGCGAATGATGGGCGCGTTCTCGAACCACCTGCTGGTCAGCCCCGACGAGCGCGGAGGCTTCGACGATCGCGCCCTCAAAGCGGCGCTGAAGGCAGGGCGGCTCTACGGAGCCTTCGACTTTCTGGGCGTGCCGCAGGGCTTCGACTTCTTCGCGACCGAAGGCGGCGCCGCCAAAGAAATGGGCTCCGCCGTGTCACTGGCCCGAGGCGTGACGCTCACCGTGCAGCTGCCGACGGTGACGCAACTGGACCCCACCGCGCCGCCACCCCAGCTCGTCGGCAAGCTCTGGCGCGCCAAGGAGCACGGCTGGGACGAAGTGCTCAGCCTGACCGAAGGCCGACAGGACTACGCCGTCACCCAGCCCGGCGCCTACCGCTTCGAGGTCCGCATGACGCCGGCACACCTGAAGCCCTTCATTGGCCGGCGCACGGACTTCATTCGCAAGGAACGGCCCTGGGTGTATTCGAACGCGATCCACGTCGTCCCGTGACCTCGAGCGGCTCCGCGCGCTCACACCGGCGTGTAGAGTTCGCTGAGCGGACCGGGAGCGATGCGCGTGGGGCCTTCGAGACCGAACGTGTTCAGGCTCGAGTCGCCGGTCGCGTGACCCAGCGTGTTGAAGAGGTTCGACACTTGCCGGTTGGTGGGCCGGCCATAGCCTGGGAAGACGACGGTGCGCCCGTCGGTGTGCAAGCCGAGCCGATCGCCGCCGACGAGGAGCATGGGCCACTCCTGGGCCGTGGAGTGGTGCTGCTCTCCGTTGTCCGACAGGTAGACGATGGCGGTGTGATCCAACATGGACCCCGTGGCCCCAACCTCGGGCGTAGCGGCGAGGGAGCGCGCGAGCGCGGCGATGAGCTCGACGTGGCGGCGCGTCGCGCCCATGACGGCCTGCGCGTACGCCGGCGCCTGAATGCCGTGGTGGAGATCGTGCCGGGCGATGCCGCTGATCAGGCTCGGGTAGCTCAGGTTGAAGCCCTGCGTCGACGTGCCTGACGCCAGCACCACCACGTTGGTCAGGCCTCCGAGCAGCGCGGCCTTGGCGAGGTCGAACTCGGCGGCCAGCCACTCGAGCGGGTCGGTCGAGGCGTACCGAGCGTCGACCCCGGGCCCTGGGGGAATCAGCGGACGAACGGATGGACCCAGCTGCACCAACAGCGCCTGCCGCGCCCGCAGGGCCTCGACGGCCTCGAGGTAGCGCTCCAGCTTGAACCGCTCCGTCGAGCCGCCGCCGAAGGTGGCCAGCGCCGCGCGCACGTCGTCGCGGGCGAAGTCGAGCAGGGCGGCGCGATCGCGGCTGAGCTGCTGCGTGGCCCCACCCAACATGGGCCCGAAGAGGTTGCTGAACGCCAGCGTCGGGTTGGTGACGATCGGCGCGGGCTTCCCGGGGCCGAACGCGCAGGTCTGGTAGACGAGCGCCGCGGGCAGCGCCGTCACGCCCAGGCGCACCGCTTCGA
This sequence comes from Myxococcaceae bacterium, assembly GCA_022842905.1. GTDB lineage: Bacteria > Myxococcota > Myxococcia > Myxococcales > Myxococcaceae > JALHOS01. The sequence goes on from JALHOS010000131.1 coordinate 11,433, forward strand.
ACGGAGTGCCTCGCTGGAGCCGCGCCGCCAGCACCGCGTCGATGGTGGCCGCCGCGGTCTCGTGCGCGCTGCCGCGAGCGCAGCTGAGCGCTCCCTGCTCGGTCGAGTGCCCGCCGCCGGTGATGGTGCTCGACAGCCCCAGCACGACCGCCGCGCGGCCCTCCAAGCTGGGCGCCGAGCCCGACGCGGAGAGGGCTCCGAGCGCCGGCGCCGTCGACAGCGCGCTGCCCGGAACGACGATGGGCTGGGCGTGCCCGTACGTCTGGTGAATCGTCAGCCGCGTGCCGACGGGGGCGCTGGCCTGCGCGTCGATCGCCGTGCGCGCCGCTTGGGACAAGAAGGCCACGGGGTAGATGCCGTTGCCTTCGATGACGATGACCACCCGCGCCGGCCGCGCGGTCTGGGCGAAGGCCTGCCGCAGGAACGGGCCGACGAGGGAGCCGGCCACCGCCGCCGCGCCCGCGCCGAGCACGCCGCGTCGAGTGAAGGTGCGCGCCATGTCAGTCTCCTGCTCCCGGCGCCCGTCGCGTGCGGAACGCCTCGTCGGTGAAGAGCGCCTCGAGCATGGTGCGGAACGAGCCGTTGCTGCCGTCGTACGCCTGCTCCATGGCGACCAGCGTGCACGCGTCGCCCAGCGTCTCGTCGCGCCCCATGAAGTAGCGGAACGTCTGCCGCACGAAGCAGCGCTTGACGTGCGGCGACGACGCCAGCTTCTGCGAGAGGTCGACGGCGTTCAGCACCGGCCCGTCGAGGCCGGGATCCGGCAGCCCCGCCAGCGTGCTCGTGCCCGACGGTGGCCGGCCGTGGTCCGTCACGCGCAGGAAGCCGGCGTGGTTGTAGATCTCGAACGGGTAGCCCAGCGGGTTCATGAGCCGGTGGCAGCCGACACAGGTGGGGTTCTGGGTGGTGGCCTCGTCGACGCGATCGCGCGCGGTCTTGTTCGGCATGGACGGGCCGACCTGCGCGACCACCATGACCGAGCTGAGCGGCGGAATGTAGTCGCACAGGAGCTTCTCGCGGATCCACGCGCCGCGCTTCACGAGCGACGGGTCGTCCTCGAAGTTGCCGCCGTGCGCGTGCAGCCACGCGGGGTGGGTCAGGACGCCCGCCCGCTCGGCGGTGGGCAGCGTGATCCACCGCGCCGTGCGGGTGTCGGCGATCGGCGTGGTGAGGTTGTAGACCTGCTGGGTGCTCGTGGTGGCGGCGGCGATGCTGGTGCCGGCGTAGGGGGTCGTCGCGGCGACGTAGAAGCGACGCGTGGTCAGCAGCGTGGACAGCACCTGTTGGTCTTCGACGACGACGCGGGCGATCAGATCGTCCAGGTGCTGCGTCATGACCGGCTCCTTGCCGTAGTACCCGGTCATCAGGTTGTTGAAGGACTGCACCTGCGGACGGAACGGGTTCGTCCCGCCGTCGTCGAAGGCGCTGGTGGCCTCCGGGCGCTCCTTGAAGATCGTCGCGAGGTTTCCGTAGCCCAGCCACTCACGGAAGAAGCCGGCCAGCTTGTCCGACAGCCAGTACTCGCCGCGGCGGCCGCGGCGGTCGGCGTCCCAGTCGGCCAGCAGATCGACGCGCGCCGGGTCCACCCCACCCGCGTGCTCGCGGACGAGCGCGGCGATCACCCCCGCGTCCTGAATCGAGCCGTCGCGCCCAGCGCCGGCGACGCTGGCCAGGTGCCCCTCTGGCGGAGCGCTGAAGTCGGGGAACACCCACGTCGGCGGGGCGCCGGGCCCGCGGTCCGACAAGCCGTAGGCCACCGCCTGCGCGAGCTCCGCGTCCGACAGCCGCACCAGGCCGCCATCGCGACCCGCGTCCGCCGTCAGGCCGCCGAGCTCGGAACGAAACAGCGCGCCGCTGGTGAGCCACGCGGCGGAGACGATGCGGACGATGGAGCGCGTGCGCGTCTGGCCCCCGTCGGGGGCTTCGTCCGCGAGGACCTGCGTGGCGAAGGTGAGCAGGCGGCTCACCTCGGTCGTCGCCGGCGGGCGGAACAACACGCCGTGCTCGAGCAGCACCTCGAGGTAGCGGCGGATGCAGGCCTGGGACGGCTGCGCGTCGTTGAACATGCAGCGCAGGGTGACGTCGGTGCGCAGGCGCTCGAGGCGGTTGCCGGCAGGGAACGGGCCGCTCCACTGAACGCCCGCCTGGTCGACCACGTTGAGGAACAGCTCGAGCACGGCCTGGTCCAGCGTCTCGTCGGAGGCGTAGGTGCTGTAGGGATCCGCGGCGTTCGGGTCGAACGGGTTGTCGTAGAAGCTGAAGCCCGTCCAGCTGCGGACCACGGAGCCGGCGACGTTGCGGGTCCACTCGGCGCGGCCCAGACGGCGAAGGCGCGCCGGGCCGGGTGAGCGCGTCGTGCAGGTGAAGAGCCGGGCCTGATCGAGCAGGTTCGGGGGCAAGTAGCCCGCATCCCGGCGACCCGCGTCCACGCCCGCATCGAGCCCTCCGTCGACGTCGACGTGTCCCCCGTCAGTCCCCGCATCAGCGCTCACGACCGGCGCACAGGCCGGCTGCCCCGCATCGAGCCAAAGCGCGAGCGTGGCGACCTCCGCGGCGGTCGCGGGAAGCAGCGGTGCTGGCGGCATGGGCGCCGAGGCCTGCTGCATGCGCACGAGGCTGCGCTCCGCCACGCTGCGTCCAGGGTAGTGGGGCGAGGGCGCGCGCAGCTCGTCGAGAGCTCGCAGCGGGTACGGCGCGCCCTGCGAAAGAGGTGCGCCGTGGCAGGACTCACACCGGCTGCGCAGCAACGCCAACACGTCGCAGCCTGGCCCGACGGCTTCCCCCGCGTCGAAAGGAGGCAGCACGCCGCCGGTTCCGCCGCCTCCACCTCCCCCGACGCCACCGCCCGCCGCTTCACCGCCAGCGCCCGCCTCGCCCCCAGCGCCGCCACGCCCGGCGTCGGTCCGCCCTTTGAGCGGTGGAAGGCAGGCGACGACGAGAACGGACAGCACCAACGAACAGCGAAGCAGACGCATGACTCACGCCCTCACAGCGACAGCCGCTTGATGGTCTTCTGCCCTTTGGTGATCTCGATCTCGACGACGGTGTCGATGCCGTTGTCGGGATTCACCAGGCGCAGCCGCTGGCGACCGGCGGGCAGCACCGAGTCGACCAACGGCGTGTCCCCGAGCAGACGTTTGCCCAAGTAGACCTGCGTCCACGGCTGCGTATCCAACGTGAGCTGCCCCGTACCCGTCTTCGGAGCGGGCGTGCCGGTCGGAGTGGGCGTGCCGGTCGGAGTGGGCGTGCCGGTCGGAGTGGGCGTGCCGGTCGGAGTGGGCGTGCCGGTCGGAGTGGGCATGCCGGTCGGAGTGGGCATGCCGGTCGGAGCGGGCGCGCCGGTCGGAGCGGGCGCGCCGGTCGGAATGGGCGTGCCAGTCGGCGCCGGCGTGCCAGTCGGACTCGTCGTGCCAGTCGGCGCCGGCGTGCCAGTCGGAGTGGGCGTGTCGGTTGGACTCGTTGTTCCGCTCGGAGCCGCCGTGCCGGTCGGCGCCATCGCTCCGGTTGGCGCCGTCCCGTCGTTTGCCGTTCGAACGGGCCCCGCAAGCCACACGATCGCTGCAAGCGCCACGGCGGCAATACTCGCGAGCACGATCGCCGCAGTAAACGAACGCGGAGGGACGACGGCGATGTCGACGTCCACGCCAGACGCGCTCTTCGAATCGAGCGAGGCAACTGGCGCAGAAGCCGGTCTGGGCGCGCCCGAAGGTGGAGGGGCGATTACCGCCGCCGACACGGTCGGCAGCCCGCCTGCGAACTCCGGCATCGAGCGGTACGGCTCCGATGGGGTCGACGGTGACGAAGGAACGAGTTCGGTCTGCGGGAGCGACGCAAGCTCCGGCTCGAAGCTGGCCCGCATCAGCTCTTCGAGCGACTCCGCGCGCGGCTGCGCGGCCAGCCACCGCTGCAGCACGTCCGCCAGCGCGGTCCCGTCGGCTGGGCGCACGGCCGGGTCCGTCGCCAGGACCTGCTCGACGATCGCGGCGAGCGCCGGGTCCACGTAGTCGAACCGCTTCATCGACGGGGCTTCGGTCCGCGCGGCGAGAATGCGAATGATCGCCACGTCGTCGGTCCCGGAGCCGTACAGCCGCTCCCCCGACAGCAGCTCGTAGAGCAGCACGCCCAGCGCGTAGACGTCGGTCGCGGCGCTGACGGGCAGGCCCAGCGCCTGCTCCGGGCTCATGTACGCCAGTCGCCCGCGCATGACGCCGGTCTGGGTCCGGGTCGCTCGACCGGCCGCCTTGGCAATGCCGAAGTCGAGCACCTTGACCTGGCCCTCGTAGGTGACGAACACGTTCTGCGGTGACACGTCTCGGTGGACGATGCCGAGCGGTGTGCCGTCGACGGCGCGCTTCTTGTGTGCGTAGCCCAGCCCCTTGGCCGCCTCGGCGATGATCTCCACCGCCGCCGTCGCGGGGATTCGTCCGCGAGACTCGATGAGCCGCCGAGCCACCCGCGCGAGGCTCATGCCGCGCAGGTACTCCATGACGAGGTAGTGCGACTGGCCCAGCTGGCCCAGATCGATCACCTGGACGATGTTGGCGTGCTGCAGCTGCGAGGCGATCCGCGCTTCGTCCAAGAACAGCGTCAGCATGGTGGGGTCGTCTTCGGACGACGCGACGATCCGCTTGATGGCGACCAGGCGCTCGATCTGCGCCGGCCCCTGGTGCACGCCCAACCACACTTCACCCATGCCGCCGCGGGCCAGCTCGCGAATCAGCCGGTACTGACCCACCCACAGGCCCGGATCCCACCGTGAGGTCGCTGCGGTTTCTGGCGGGTGGGGCAGAGGCACGGGGCGCATGAGTCTACGCCAAACCTGGCCGGACTCAGCGAAAGCTCCACTATGCTCCCGCGAGCCATGACCCCTGCCCTGCTGGTGCTGAAGGTCTTGCTCGTCGCGAGCGCCGACCCCCTCGAGGCCGCCCGCGAAGCGGCCAAGAAGCTCGAGTTCGCGCAGGCGCGCACCGCCCTGGAGCAGGTCGCTACCGTCGAAGGGCTCAGCGCGTCCCAGGTCGCCGAGTACTACGAGCTGCGCGGCCTCGTGTTCGGTTCGCTCGGAGACAAGGCGAAGGCCCGCGCCGCCTTCCTTACCCGCCTGCTGATCGACCCGACCTTCCGCCTCAAAGGCAAGGTGTCGCCCAAGGTGTCGACGCCCTACTTCGAAGCGAAGGCCGACGCCGAGGAGCGCGGTGGCATCACCGTGAAGCTCGAGCCCGGCGCTGCCGCGAAGGCGCGTGTCCTGCTCGGCGGTGGGTGGAGCGGCGTGGTCAAGCAGCTGGCGGTGACCGCCAAGGACGACAAAGGCGAGCGCCGCACCCGGCACCCTGCGGCCGCCGAGGTGGTGATCGACTGCGCCGCCCAGTGCGCCGTCGCCGTCGAAGCGCTGGCTGAGCGCGACTGGCAGGTGGTGGCGGTGCCGGCCAGCCAGGTGTCGACGGTGCCGAACACCCCTGCCCAACCGCCCACCCAGCCGGTCGCGAAGGACGTGAGCCCCGTCGCGCCGCCCCCCGTGGCCACGCCACAGCCCGCGCCGACTCTGACCGCGCCCACGCCTGCCCCGACGCCTTCGAGACCGCGGCTCACGGGCCTGGTCGTCGCGTTCCGGGCCTGGGTTCGGCGCCTCGGCCTGCGAGCGCAGCTTTTCGGGGGTTCGGTTAAGCACGTTCGATCTGCCGGCTATCTTTTCGAATCCGCAGGTCCCGCAACGCACATGTCTCGATGAACCTCGGCTTCAAATGAATAGCAGTAAGTATAGCTTTCCGGTGTGACCGTGGTCAGAAATTTGCGCCCTGGCCGGCCGCAGATTTTCAAGCTGCCGCGCAAACTGGCGCGGTTCGCCGGCGGTACCGGAGCGGAGATAGTCCCAACGGGAGCCGCGGGCGACAGTCGCCTCACATCTCCTTGAAGCGATAGCCGACGCCGTACAGCGTTTCGATCATATCGAATTCCTGGTCGGCCAGCTTGAACTTCTTGCGTAACCGCTTGATGTGGCTGTCGATGGTGCGGTCGTCGACATAGACTTGATCGTCATAGGCGGCGTCCATCAGCGCATTGCGGCTCTTCACCACGCCGGGCCGTGTCGCCAG
>JALHOS010000132.1 GCA_022842905.1 Myxococcaceae bacterium
CCGGGGCAGGCTGGTCCTCCGGGAGGGCCGCCCAGGCGCGATCCGTTTGGGCTCGGCCCGCGTCCCCCTGGACAGCCAGGAGGCCCGCCGCCGCAGGGGCACCCCGGTGCGCAGCCGCACCCTGGTGGAGCGCCGCGTCCGGCCGACGGTGGCGAAGCCGCGCTGCGGGCCGCGCTGTCCGCCGCGAGCAAAGAAGTCATCGAGAAGATCGCCTGGGAGGTCGTCCCGCAGCTGGCCGAGACGATCATCCGCGAGGAGCTCGATCGATTGATCAAGGACCGCGAGAACAAGGGCCTCGCGTGACCCGTCAGGCGGCGCCCGGAAGCGTCGCCTGGCCTATTCGGAACTGATCGCACCCATGAGCAACGAGCTCCCGAAGGCGTACGAACCCACCGAGGTGGAGGGGAAGTGGTACCGCGCCTGGCTGGACGCCGGCTTCTTCACCGCGGACCCGCATTCCACCAAGCCGCCGTACTGCATCGTGCTCCCGCCGCCGAACGTGACGGGCTCGCTGCACCTGGGCCACGCGCTGACGGCCACGATCCAGGACGTGCTCACGCGCTACAAGCGCATGAGCGGCTTCAACTGCCTGTGGCTGCCCGGCACGGATCACGCCGGCATCGCCACGCAGATGATGGTGGAGAAGGACCTCCAGAAGACCGAAGGCAAGAGCCGCCACGATCTGGGCCGCGACGAGTTCCTGCGCCGCGTCTGGGCGTGGAAAGAGAAGTACGGCGCCCGCATCGGCGAGCAGCACAAGAAGCTGGGGGCCTCGCTCGACTGGTCCCGCGAGCGCTTCACCATGGACGAAGGGGTGTCCCAGGCGGTGCGCGAGATCTTCGTGCGCCTGTACGAGGACGGGCTGCTGTACCGCGCGGCCAAGCTCATCAACTGGGATCCGGTGCTGCGCACGGCGCTGTCCGATCTCGAGGTCGAGAACGAAGAGAAGCAAGGCTCGCTCTGGCACATCGCCTACCCGGTGTTGGACAGCCCCGAGCGGCTGGTGGTCGCGACGACGCGGCCGGAGACCATGCTCGGTGACACCGCGGTCGCCGTGCACCCCGACGATCCGCGCTTCAAGCACCTGATCGGCAAGAAGGTCGTGCTCCCGCTGCTCGGTCGTCAGATCCCGATCATCGGCGACGCGGAGCTCGTCAGCATGGAGTTCGGCACCGGCGCGGTGAAGGTGACGCCGGCGCACGATCACAACGACTACCAGACGGGGCTGCGGCACGGGCTCGAGCAGATCTCGATCTTCGACGAGAGCGCACGCTGCAACGACGCCGCGGGGCCGTATGCCGGGCTCGACCGCTTCGACGCGCGCAAGCAGGTGGTCGCGGATCTCGAAGCCCAAGGCCTGCTGCTGAAGATCGAGCCGCACGCGCTGAGCCTGCCGGTGAGCCAGCGGTCCGGCGCCGTGGTGGAGCCGCGCCTGTCGCCGCAGTGGTTCGTGAAGGTCAAGCCGCTGGCGGACAAGGCCGTCGACGCGGTGAAGAGCGGCCGCACGCGCTTCGTGCCCGAAGGTTGGTCGAACACGTTCTATTCGTGGATGACGAACATTCACGACTGGTGTGTCAGTCGGCAGCTGTGGTGGGGCCACCAGATCCCCGCATGGTACCCAGCCAGCGGTCCGAAGCTGGCCGACGGGAGCTTGGACTTCGCGCGCGGCACGCCGGTCGTGTCACGGCAGAAGCCCGGCGCGACGGCCGACAACCCGTCTGGAGAGTGGGTGCAGGACCCCGACGTGCTCGACACCTGGTTCAGCTCGGGGCTCTGGCCGTTCTCCACGCTGGGCTGGCCCGAGCAGACGGCCGAGCTCAAGAAGTTCTACCCGAACGCCGTCATGGAGACGGGCCACGACATCATCTTCTTCTGGGTCGCCCGGATGATGATGATGGGGCTCTACGCCATGGGCGACGTGCCCTTCCGCACCGTCTACCTGCACGCGATGGTGCGGGACGAGAAGGGCGAGAAGATGTCGAAGACGAAGGGGAACGTCATCGACCCCATCGATCTGATCGACGGGTGCGCGCTCGACAGCCTCCCCGGCGGTGTGCGGAACAAGGTGCCCAAGGACGCGTCGGGCAAGCGCATGCCGGCCATGGGCGCCGACGCGCTGCGCTTCACGCTGGCCGCGCTCACGCAGCAGGGCCGCGACATCAAGCTCTCGGTGGAGCGGATCGCTGGGTACAAGGCGTTCTGCAACAAGCTGTGGAACGCGGCGCGGTTTGCGCTGATGAACCTGGGCGACTACCGCGACGACGGCTCGGTGTTCATCAAGGAGCGGCCGCTGTCGCTGGCCGACCGGTGGATCCTCTCGCGGCTCAACACGGTGATCGCCGGGGCCACCAAGGCGCTCGACGGCTACCAGTTCGCCGAAGCGGCCTCGCTCATCTACCAGTTCCTCTGGGGCGAGTTCTGCGACTGGTTCATCGAGCTGTCGAAGCCCGCGCTCAACGGCAACGTCGAGACGGCCCGCGCGTCGTCCCGGGCGGTGCTGGTGCTCTGCCTCGATCGGGTGCTGCGGCTGCTGCACCCGTTCATGCCCTTCATCACCGAGGAGATCTGGCAGTCGCTGCCGGTCCTGCGTGATGCGAAGTCGTTGTGCGTCGCCGCGTGGCCTGCGTCGGATCCGCGGCTGGACGACCCCGCCGCCGAAGCCGAAATGCAGCCGGTGATCGAGGCGATCGAGGGGATCCGGACGATCCGCGGTGAGTCCAACCTGTCGCCGGCGCTCAAGCTCGAAGCGACGATCCAGAGCGGCGAGGCGAAGATCCGCGAGACGCTCGATCGCTGGCGCAGCTACGTCATTCCGCTGGCCGGGCTGTCCTCACTGCACGTGACACCGCTGGGCGAGAAGCCGCCGCAGGCCGCCGCCGACATTCGCCCGCAGCTCGAGGTGTACGTCCCCCTCGCCGGCATCGTCGATCTGGCCGAGGAGCGTGAGCGGCTGAAGAAGGAGATCGGCAAGGCCGAGCAGGAAGCCAGCGGCATCGCCAAGCGTCTGGGCAACGCCGACTTCGTCAAGCGCGCCCCGCCGGAGGTGGTGGAGAAGGACCGCGCGCGGCAGCTCGAGCTCGAGAGCCGGGTGACGAAGCTGGGGGAGAACTTGAAGCGCATCGCCCCCGTCGAGGTGCGCATCGCCGCGCCCGCCGCCGGCAACGTCAACCTGGGTGAGGAGCTCAAGGCCGACCTGGCCGACGTGCAGGTCCCCGCGCCGGATCAGCAGGTGAAGGAAGCGCTCGACAAGCTGCGGGAAGGCACCAAGGAAGGGCTCACCGCGCGAGACCGCATGGATCTGAGCGTGGCGTATTACGAAATGGGGTTGGTGGACGACGCCGTGCGTGAGTACACCCGCGCGCACGCCGAGCCCGACGGGAGCCAGCCCGCGGCGCAGCCCTCCGCGAAGCCTCGGGAGCCGAAGAAGGCTGTCGTGGCCAAGCCCGTCGCCAAGGTGGTGGCCGCGAAGAAGCCTGCGGCGACCAAGAAGCCGACGAAGCCAGCCGCCAAGAAGCCCACTGCGAAGAAGCCGACCAAGCCAGCGGCCAAGAAGCTGAAGGCCGGCAAGGCGCCGAAGCGTGTCACGGCCAAGGCCACACCGAAGAAGCCTGCGACGAAGCCGAAGAAGGCTCAGGCCAAGCGGCCCGCGGCCACGAAGAGGCGCTGAGGAGCACCCATGCGCGACAGCTACCTGGACCGGCTGATCGATCTGTCGTTGGACGAAGATCTCGGCTCCGCCGGCGACGTGACGTCCGCCGCGCTGATCCCGGAGGACGCCGACGGCCGCGCCGAGCTGTGGGCCAAAGAAGTCATGGTGCTGTCGGGGCTGCGGGCCTTCGCGCGCACGTTCGAGCGGGTCGATCCGCGGGTGAGCGTGGAGTTCGAGCTGACCGACGGAGACCGGACGTTGGCCGAGCAGCGCGTCGCCCGCCTCGAAGGCCCAATGCGCTCGCTGCTGATCGGTGAGCGGACGGCGCTCAACGTGGTGCAGCGGCTGTCCGGCATCGCCACCGCGACCGCGCGCGCCGTGTTCGTGATCAACACCGTGCGCGGCAGCAAGCTGAAGATCCTCGACACGCGCAAGACGCCGCCGGGCATGCGCGGGCTGGCGAAGGAAGCGGTGCGGCACGGCGGAGGCAGCAACCACCGGGTCGGGCTCTTCGACGGCGTCCTCATCAAGGACAACCACATCGCCGCGGTCGGCTCGGTGGGCGAAGCGCTGCGCCGGGCGAAGGCCAACGCGCCGCGGCTGGTGAAGATCGAGATCGAGGTCACCACCACCCGTCAGCTCGAAGAGGCGATCGCCGAGGGCGCCCACATCGTCATGCTGGACAACATGACCGACGCGCAGGTCGCCGAGGCGGTGAAGGTGGCCCGCGGCAGGGTGGAGCTCGAGGTTTCCGGCGGCGTGACCGAAGACCGGCTCAAGTCTCTGGCGGGGCTCGGGGTGGACTACGTGTCCATGGGCTCGCTGACGCACTCCGCGCGCGCCGTGGATCTGTCGCTGGAGATCCTCCACGCGACGCCCAAGCGGAAGAAGCGGTAGATCCGTCGGCCGGTATGAGCGCGTTTCGCCGCCCCGCGATCATGGGCATCGTCAACGTGACGCCGGACTCGTTCTCGGACGGCGGGCGGGCGTTCGAGACGGCGGCGGCGGTGGCGCTGGCCGAACGGCTGGTGTCCCAGGGCGCGACGATCATCGACGTCGGCGGTGAGTCGACTCGGCCCGGCGCGCCCCCGGTGCTCGACGCCGAGGAGCTGGCGCGGGTGATCCCCGTGCTCCAAGCGCTCAAGGACCGGCTGCCACGCACGGTCACGCTGTCGATCGACACCAGCAAGCCGGTGGTTGCCGAGGCGGCGCTGGAGGCCGGCGCCACCTTGCTCAACGACGTCACCGGCCTGACGAACCCCGCACTTCGAGCCGTCGCCCGCACGCACGGCGCGCGCTGCTGTGTGATGCACATGCAGGGCACACCTCGGACCATGCAAGACGCGCCGGTCTACGGCGACGTGGTGGCGGAGGTGACCGCCACGCTCGCGGAGCGGGTCGCGCAGGCCGTGGCCGACGGCCTTCCGCGGGAGCAGCTGCTGGTGGACCCGGGGATCGGCTTCGGCAAGACGTTCGAGCACAACCTCGCGCTGCTCCGCGGGCTCGACGCGCTGAAGGCGCTGGGCCTGCCGGTGCTCGTCGGCGTCAGTCGCAAGGCCTTCGTGGGCAAGCTGCTCGGCGGCGCGCCGGTCAACCAGCGGGACGCTGCGAGCGCTCAGATCGCGGCCCTGTTGGCGACGCGCGGGCTGGTCGACGTGATCCGCGTGCACGACGTGGCGGCGACCAAGGCTGCGCTCGATGTGGCCCAGGCGCTCGGCTGACGCTACAAGCCGCCGCCACATGGCTTCTTCGTCTTCAGCAACGAGCGGCGCGGCGTACCCCAAGCTCTTCGGCACCGACGGCGTCCGCGGCGTCGCGAACGTCTTCCCCATGACCAGCGAGATCGCCATGCAGCTCGGGCGCGCGCTGGCCTTCCTGATCCGCCGGGGGACCCACCGGCACCGCGTCATCATCGGCAAGGACACGCGCCTGTCCGGGTACATGCTGGAGCAGGCGCTGGCGTCGGGGATCATGTCCATGGGGGTCGACGTGGCGCTGCTCGGACCCATGCCGACCCCGGCGATCAGCCACCTGACCAACTCCATGCGCTGCGACGCGGGCGCGGTGATCAGCGCGTCGCACAACCCGTACCAGGACAACGGCATCAAGTTCTTCTGGCGCGACGGCTTCAAGCTGCCCGACGAGACGGAGTCGAAGATCGAGCAGCTGATCTTCGAGAAGTCCCTCGACTCGCTGCGGCCGACGGCGACGAAGATCGGCGGCGCGATCCGGCTGGACGACGCGCGGGGCCGGTACATCGAGTACCTGAAGAACTCCTTCCCGCGGGAGCTCGCGCTGGACGGGATCAAGCTCGTGGTCGATTGCGCGAACGGCGCGGCCTACCGAGTGGCGCCGGAGGTGCTCGAGGAGCTCGGCGCGAAGGTGATTCGGCTGGGCGTCACTCCCGACGGCAAGAACATCAACCACCGGTGTGGCGCGCTGCACCCGGAGGATCTGCAGAAGGCCGTGCTCAAGCACAAGGCGCAGATCGGCATCGCGCTCGACGGCGACGCGGATCGGCTGATCGTCGTCGACGAGAAGGGCCAGGTGGTCGACGGCGACGCGATCATGGCGATCTGCACGGGCGAGCTCGTGCAGCGCAAGGCGCTCAAGAAGAACACGCTCGTCACGACCGTCATGAGCAACGTCGGCCTCGAGCGCGCGGTGAAGGCCTGGGGAGTGAAGGTGGTGCGGACGAAGGTCGGCGATCGCTACGTCGTCGAGGAGATGCGCAAGCACGGCTACTCCTTCGGCGGCGAGCAGTCGGGGCACCTGGTGTTCTTGGACCAGGCGACGACCGGCGACGGCACGCTGGCGGCGCTCAACGTGCTCGCGGTGATGGGGCGCGCACAGAAGCCGCTGAGTGAGCTCACGCGGATCTTCCAGCCGGTGCCGCAGGTGCTGCTCAACGTGGTGGTCAAGGAGAAGCGGGAGCTGTCGAACCTGCCGGACGTGCTCAAGGCCATCGCGGCGATCGAGAAGAAGCTGGGCAAGGACGGCAGGGTGTTGGTCCGCTACTCGGGCACGGAGCCCAAGGTGCGCGTGCTGGTCGAAGGACCGGACGCCAAGAAGATCAAGGCGTACGCCGAGGAGATCGGCGACGCGCTGCGGGCCGCGCTGGGCTGAGCGCACCGCGTGACGCTGTTCGTCGTCGACGAAGGGCAGGGTGTGCCGGTCGTGCTGTTGCACGGGCTGGGCGCGTCTGGGCGGGTGTTCGATCGCCGCGTCTTCGGTGGGGCGCGGGTGATCGTGCCGGATCTGCCGGGCTGCGGCCGGAGCGGGCGGTGGGCGAGCTTGGAGCCTTCGGCGATCGCCCGGGCCTTGCGTGACGAGCTGGCGCGCCGTGGTGTCGATCGGTTTCGACTCGTCGGCCACTCGTTTGGCGGGCTGGTGGCCCTGGAGTTGGCCGCGCAGAACCCCGACGCGCTCGTCGAGCTGACGTTGGCGAGCGTGCCGGTGCAGGGCGTGCCGCTGGAGCTGCAGCTGTGGCTGGCGTCTCCGCTGGCGCCGTTCTCCGGGCCGTGGATCGCCGCGGTCGCACGGACTCGCCCCGCCTTGGAGGCGTACTTGCGAGGCCTCTGGGGCACCGTCACCGCGCTCGCCGAGCCCCACGTCGACGTCTACGCGGAGTCGGCGCGCAACGAGCACTTCGGCGCGGTCGTCGTCGAGGGGCTCAGGGAGGTCGCGCGCTATCGGTTCGAGGTGGAGGTTCTCAGGCGCGTACGCGCGCCGGTGCGCGTGGTGTGGGGCGCCGCGGATCGGCTCGTGCCCGTCGAGGTCGGGCGGAGCCTCGCCGCGGGTTTCGGCGTGGAGCTCGAGGTGCTCGCCGGGGTTGGGCACTGCGTGCCGGAGGAGTGGGCGAGGGCGCTGGGGGCGCGGAGCGTCAGCGGCCCAGGCAGGGGCGGGCGCGGGCCGTCGCCCTGAACAGCGAGCCAGTCAGGGAGCGCCGAGGTCAGCTGCGGTTCTCCGCGACGCTGTGGTGAGCTCCGCTCCGTCGAGTTGGACGCGCTCCTCGTGAACGGCGGCGCGCTCGCCGCGGCGGAGGTCCTGCTCGCGCATGCCGTCCGTCGGGGGCCCGGGCGCGACGCGCATGGGCGCGCCTGTCACCGCCGCAGGACGTGCCCTCGAATCGACGCCCTCCTCGCCGCGGAGGCGGTCCTGCCGCTGCGAGCCGTCCGTCGGGGGCCCGGGCGCGACGCGCGTGCGTTCGCCTGTCATCACCGCACTTCGCGCCCCGAGATCCGCGGGCCCCTCGCGAACGGCGCCGCGCTCGCCGCGGAGAGGCAGCTGCCCCCCCGTGTGCCGGCCCGTCATCACCACACTCGCGCCCGCACCCCGTCCTGGCATCATGCCGGCCGTGACGACCGACGTCCCCGCTCCTCCGCGCTGGCTCTCCCTTGCGGCGATCGCCCTGGTCCTCGCGGCCTACGCCAACTCCCTGCCCAACGCGTTCCAGTTCGACGACGGCCACGTCATTCTCGACAACGCGTTCATTCGCGACCCGGCGAACATTCCCCGCTTCTTCACCGACGCGCGCCTGTTCTCGTCGCTCCCGTCGAACGCGGCGTTTCGGCCGCTGCTCTCGGCGAACCTCGCCGTCGACTACTGGCTCGCGCGCGGCGCCCGGCCCGTCGTCTTCCACGTCGACACGCTGCTGTGGCTCGTCCTGCTCTGGAGCTTGGCGCTGGCGTTCTTCCGGCGGGTGCTCCTGTCCGCGCTGAGCGAGCCGCTGGCCCGCTGGCTGGCGCTCTTCTCGGCCACGCTCTTCGCGATTCACACGGGGAACACGCAGGTCGGGAACTACATCTCCGCGAGGTCCGAGCTCATCAGCGCGTGCGGCGTGCTCGCCTCGTTCCTCATCTACCTGCGTTGGCCCGGCGTTCGAGAGGCGGGCCTGTACCTGATCCCCATGCTGCTGGGAGCGCTCGCGAAGACGCCCGCGGTCATGTTCGTCCCGCTCTTGGCCTGCTACCGCCTCTTGATTGAAGAGCAGGTGTCGGCGTTCGACCTGGTCGGGCGCGGCGCGGGGGCGGCGTGGCGGAAGGTCTTCCGAGCCGCCAGCGGCGTCGTCCTGCCGCTCGTCATCGCGGTGGGCGCGCTGCGGCTGATCGAAGGCATGAACCCGCCGAACCAGACCTACGGCGGTGGCGATCGCGTGCAGTACCTGTGGACGCAGGCGTGGGTGCTGGTCCGCTACGTGCGGGTCTTCTTCTGGCCGTCAGGGCTCACCGCCGACACGGATCTAGGGCTGTTCACGACCTGGAAGGACCCGCGCTTCTTCGCCGGCGTGGCGCTCCTGGCGCTGCTGATCGGCGCGGCGAAGTGGTGGTCGCGCACCCCGCGCGGGCGCATCGCCTCCTTTGGGGTGCTGTGGTTCCTCCTCTCGGTGCTGCCCACCGCCGTCGTGCCGCTCGCCGAGGTCAGCAACGATCACCGCGCCTTCCTGGGCTACCTCGGGCTCGCGCTCAGCCTGGCCGCGGGGCTGTCGTGGATCGCGCAGACCTGGCCTCTGCGCACCCGTCAGCTCGGCTGGGCGCTGGTGGCGGTGCTCGTCGTGCACGGCGTGGCCACTCACCTGCGCAACCGCGTCTGGCGCACCGAGGAGTCGCTCTGGGCGGACGTCGTCGAGAAGAGCCCGGGGAACGGCCGGGGGCTCATGAACTACGGCCGCACGCTCATGGCGAAGGGGCAGCTCGCCGAGGCGCTGGCGATCTTCGAGCGCGCGAAGGGGCTGCTGCCCGCCTACGGCGTCCTCGAGATCAACCTGGGCGTGGTGAAGGCCGCGCTCGGCCGCGACGCGGAGGTCGAGGCGCACTACCGCCAAGGGATCTCCTTGGACCCCAACGGCGTGGTCGGCCGGCGGATCTACGCGGAGTGGCTCATCACCCACGGGCGCGCCGCGGAGGCGGTCGTGCAGCTGGAGACGGCGACGGCGCTGAGCCCGGCCGAGGCCTCCGTGTCCCAGTTGCTCGAGGCCGTCGCGACGGCGCGTGACGGCGCGGCGCCGGTGGCGCTTTCCGCCTTGGCGAGCCGGCGCGGCTTGGTGCCCAGCGAGGCGTCTGCGCACGGGTGGCACCTGCTGGGCTTCGAGCTGGGTAAGCAGGGCCGGCACGTCGACGCGGTGCTCTGCTACCGCCTGTCGCTCGAGCGCGGCGCGTCGGCTGCCCTGTGGAACGATCTCGGCTGGTCCTTGGGTCAGCTCGGCTTCCGGGCGCCGGCGCAGGCCGCGTTCGAAGAGGCCGTGCGGCTGGCCCCGGACGCGTCGCTGTACCAGAACAACCTCAAGTGGCTCGCGGAGCGCAGCCCGTGACGAGCGGCGCGTCGGACGCCGTCGCGGTCGTGATCCCCTGCTTCAACGTCGAGCGCCACATCGCGCAGGTCATTGAAGGCCTGCCGGCGTGGGTCCGGCACATCGTCTGTGTGGACGACGCGTCACCCGACGGCTCGGCGGCGGCAATCGCCCAACTCAAAGACCCACGCGTCAGCCTGGTGCGGCTCCCGAAGAACCTCGGCGTCGGCGGCGCGATGAAGGCGGGCTACGCGGAGGCCTTTCGTTTGGGCGCCGACATCGCCGTGAAGATGGACGGCGACGGGCAAATGGACCCGGCGCACCTCCCCGCGCTGCTCGCGCCCCTGCGCGCGGGGGAAGCGGACTACGCCAAAGGCAATCGCTTCGCCGAGCCTGACGCGCTGAGCGCCATGCCGAAGGTCCGGCTGCTGGGCAACGTCGGCCTGTCCTTTCTCACCAAGGCGGCGTCTGGGTACTGGAACGTCTTCGACCCGACGAACGGGTACACCGCGCTGACCCGCGCCGCCTACGCGCGGCTGCGCCTGGCCCGCGTCAGCGACGGCTACTTCTTCGAAAGCGATCTGCTCGTGGAGCTCAACATCGCCGGTGCGGTGGTCGCCGACGTGGACATGCCGGCGCGGTACGGAGACGAGACGAGCTCGCTGCGTGTCGGCCGCGTCCTGTTCAGCTTCCCGTGGCGGCTGCTGCGAGGCGGGCTCCGGCGCTTCGTGTGGCGCTACCTCGTGGCCGACTTTGGCCTGGTGACCCTCTGCGTCCTCGCCGGGCTGCCGCTGTTTGGCTTCGGCCTGGGGTTTGGGCTGTGGCGCTGGTGGGTGTCCTACGAGACGGGCGTGCCGGCGACGGCGGGCACGGTGCTCTTGGCCGCGCTGCCGGTGA
Source organism: Myxococcaceae bacterium (assembly GCA_022842905.1). Classification (GTDB taxonomy): domain Bacteria; phylum Myxococcota; class Myxococcia; order Myxococcales; family Myxococcaceae; genus JALHOS01. Next base: position 10,836 of record JALHOS010000132.1, read on the forward strand.
TCCTGGGCTTCCAGCTGTTGTTGACCGCGCTCCAGCTCGACGTGGTGGCCAGCCGCTCGCTCAAGCGCGGGCGCGCGGGGTTTCGCTGAAGCCTCGCTAAGCCGCCCCGGCCCTCCGCGCCCCGTTGAGCAGCGTGCGTGCGCGCTTCAACGTGCGTTCCAGCTTCCGCTTCGCTGCCCGCGGGCCCACCGCGACCGCGTGCAGCGTGTCGGCCGTCAGGTACGTGTTCGCCACCCGCACCAGGTCCTTGAGCCGCACCGCCTCGCTCTCCTTGAGCTTCTTCTTGAACGACTCCGGCTCGAAGAACAGCGCCGCCCCGCCGAACCACCCGCAGAGATCTCCCGGCGAGTCGAGCAGGAAGTCCAAGTGCATGCGGTACCGCCGCTTCGCCCGCGTCAGCTCGGCTTGGGTGATCTCCCCGCGCTTGAGGCTCGCCAGCGTGCGCAATACCTCCGCGACGACCTGCCCGAAGTTCTCCGGCGCGCAGGCCCCGTCGACGTCGAAGGTGCCGGTGTCGTGCAGCAGCTCCAGCGTCGCGCCAATGGAGTACGCCAGGCCCCGCCGCTCCACGATGTTGTAGGGCAGCCGTGACGACAGCCCGTCGTCCAGCACGCGCCGCAGGTGGCTGAGCGCCATCGCGTCCGGGTGGCGTTCGGGCACGGCGGGGAAGGCGATGCGGAATTCCACCTGCGCTTCGTCCAGCGTGACGAACTGCGTGTACGGCCCCTCTCGGGGAGGAACGCGCGCGGGCTCCTCTTTCGCCGGCGCACCCGACGGCAGGGCCGAGAAGTGCCGCTTCGCCAGCCGAACGATCTGCCCGTGCCGCACCGGCCCGGCCACCGCCAGCACCATGTTCTGCGCCACGTAGTGCTGCGCGAAGTGCCGCCGCACGACCGCCTCGGTGAGGCCCTGCACCGACTCCGGCGTGCCGGCGATCTTCAGCGCCAGCGGGTGCTTGCCGTGCAGCGCGCGCTTGGTGAGGTTCTCGACGTCGATGTCGCGGCCCCGCTCGTCGACCTCGTCCAACATCTCCTCGAGGATGATCCGCTTCTCGGTGGGCAGCTGCGCGAGCCGCGGCCGGCTCAGCATGTCGCCCAAGATCTCCAGCGCCACGCCCACGCCCTTCGGGTGGATCGGCGTGTAGTAGTACGACGAGTCGCGCATGGTGACGGCGTTGAGGTTCCCGCCCACCGCCTCCACCGCCGCGTTCATCTTCACGCTGTCCTTGAACCGCGCGCTGCCGCGGAAGAACAGGTGCTCGAGCATGTGGCTGACGCCGTTGGTCTGCGCGTTTTCATGGCGAGAGCCGACGCGAACGTAGACGGCGCAGAGCGCGGCATGGAGGTGCGGCGCCTCGATCGTGACGACGGGGAGCCCGTTGGGCAGGCGCGTGCGGAAGACGGCGGGGTTCATGGGGTGGGAGCGGCCAGGGGCAGGGTAATCACGAACGCGCTCCCGCGCTCCAACGCTTCGTCGAGTCGCAGCGTGCCGCCGTGGGCTTCGACGATCTGCCGTGACAAGGGCAAGCCCAGCCCTGTGCCGCCCTCCTTGGTGGTGAAGAACGGCTCGAAGATCCGCGCGCGATCGGTCCGCGCGATGCCAGGGCCCGTGTCCGCGAGGCGAATGACGGCCCGCAGCGCCTCGACGCTCAGCGAGACCGCCAGCGTGCCCCCCGCGCGCATCGCTTCCCGGCTGTTGCGCAAGAGGTTCAAGAAGACCTGTCGCAGCTGAGCCTCGTCGACGTCCGCCGGCACCGGCGAAGGAGGCAGCGTCAGCTGCAGCGTGACGTGGGCGCGGTCGAGCTCTTCTTTGCTGAACGTGAGGACGTCGCGGAGCAGCGCGGCCAGGTCTTCCTTCTTGCGCGTCGGCGCCGGCAGCCTGGCCAGCCGGAGGTATTCGTCGGTGATCTCCGTGAGCCGGTCGACCTCCCGGGTGACGCTGGCGATGAGCTGCACGGCTTCCTTCGCGGCCTCCGGCGTGCCGAACGACGCCGCCCGCACCGAGTCGAGCAGCATCTCCGCGTTCAGGCCGATCGACGAGAGCGGGTTGCGGATCTCGTGCGCGACCTGCGCGGACATGCGGCCCATGGCGGCCAGCTGCTCGGCGCGCAGGAGTTGCTGCTGGTTGGCGGCGAGCTGCGCTTCGCGATCCGCCAGCGCCCGCGCCATGGCGTCGAACTCGCGAGCGAGCACGGCGATCTCGTCGTCCCCCTGGACGCCGAGGGTGGTGGAGAAGTCGCCCTGGCGAATGCGGCTGACCCCGGCGGTCAGCGTGCGAATCGGCTTGAGCGAGCGCGCCGCGAAGCCGGTGGCGAGGAGCCCCACGACGATCGCCAGCACCGACAGCGCCAGGATCACCACGCCGGTGCGCCGCTCCGTCTCCTGGCCCAGCCGCACGCGCTCGCGGATCCGCGCCTCGAGCTTCCCCTGCAGCAGGCGGATCGCCGCGCCCACCGCGCTCTCCTTGCTCTGCAACAGATCGAGCTGCGCCAGGCTCTCCGAGTCGGTGGCGCGGGGTTGTTCGAGCAGCGCAAAGGCCCGCTCCGCTTCCGCCTGGTAGTCGGCGTACGCCACCGCGATGTCGTCGAACCGCTTGGCGATGTCCTGGAGCAGCGGCTGCTCGTCGGGCCCCGCGAACGCCATGACCGCCCGCGCCGTCTGGGTGCCGGCCGACACCTTGTCCGTCACCAGCCCCGGAAAGTAGAGCCGCGCCAGGCGAATGATCACCCGCCGCGTCTCCGCGTTCGGCTCGTCGCGCAGCTTCGCCAGGTCCTGCGCTTGGCTCTTGTGCGTCGTCTCCAGCGCCGCCACCGTCTGGATCAGCACCAGGTAGCCCTCGGCGTCGAGGCGTCCTTGCACCTGGTTGCGCCGCAGCTCGGTGATGCTGAAGAGCGCGACCGCCCCGAAGGTGACCAGCACCACCGCGTAACCGACGAAGATGCGGGTGGCCAGGGACAGGCGCATGCGCTTTGGGGTTCGTTGACCGCGAGGGCGGGAAGTCGCTATGTCGCCCCGACAATTCGCAGGCTTATCAACAAGAAAAGGCCCATGTCCCGCTTCATTCTCGCAGGCCTCGCGCTGGTGTCCTTCGTCGCGCACGCCGACAAAGTGGTGGTGGCGCCGTTCAGCACGGGCGAAGGCGCGACCGACGTCGCCACGTCGAAGTTCCAGAACCTCCTCGGTGACGAGCTGAAGAAGGACAGCTCGCTGGAGCTCCTCGCGCGGCCGCAGACGCGCGCGCCGGTGTCGCCGAAGAAGGGCCCCAGCGCCGAGACGGTCGCTGCGCTCAAGGCCGGCAAGCAGGCGTACGACGAGCTGAAGTTCGACGAAGCCGTGCCGCACCTGAAGACCGGCATCGCCGGCATGCTGGCGGATCCCGCGTCGGCGGACTTCGAGGTCATCAGCGATTCCCTCATCAAGCTCGCGGCCGGCGCGTTTCGCATGGGGGAAGAGAAGGAAGCGAAGGCCACCCTGTACGAGCTGGCCCGGCTGGTCCCCAGCTTCGAAATGCCCGCCGGCTTCCCGCCGGTGTTCCAGAAGGAATTCGAGAAGGCGAAGAAGCGCGTCGACAAGCAGCCGCGCGGGCAGCTGGTGATCGAAGCGCCGCCGGGCTCGACGGCGTACATCGACGGGCGGGATCTGGGCCTGGTGCCGGTGACGGAAGAGAACGTGTCGGCCGGCATTCACTACGTGCGCGTCGACGGCGGGAAGGGCCAAGTCTACGGCGAGGTCGTCGACGTGAAGGGCCAGCAGGTCAAGGTGAAGGCGACCTACGGCGGCGCGGCGGGCAGCACCGGCGTGGAGCTGCCGAAGATCGACACCGTGCTCGATGACGCGGTGGCGGTGAAGACGGCCGCATACACCCGCGCGGCGCAGGCAGAGTGGGCGTTGATCGGCGTGGTGTACCGCAGCTCGGACGCGCAGCTGACCTGTGCGGCGGCGCTGTTCAGCCTCAAGAAGCAGGCCTTCGTCGCGCTCAAGCCCGTGGCCTTCGACGCCGACGTGCTGACCGCGAACACCGAGGCGTTCAAGCTCGCGCAGGAGATCAGCCAGCGCGTGGCGAACTTGGGCACGCCGTCGACGCTGCCGGTGACGATGGTGACCAAGGCGCAGGTGGCGATCGCTTCGACGAGCCCGCCGGCACCCGAGCGGGATCGCGGTGACGACGTGCAGATCGCTGCGCCGAAGCGGCGGGGGGCGCTGGTGCCCAAGCCGGTCGAAGTTCGCGCGCTGGACGGGCAGAGCACGGTGCTCGACGACGGGGCGCTGGCGAGGCCGGACGCGAGCACCACCAAGCCCGCGGAGGCGTCGAAGGGGGTCCCGGCGTGGGTGTGGGTCGTGACGGGGATCGCGGTCGCGGCGGGCGCAGGTGTGGGAGGGTACTTCGTGGTTCGCGAGGTCACTCGTCCGGTGACGGGAACGGTGACGGCGTCATGGCAGTGAGTCTGTGGAGAAGGAGTCTGGGGCTGCTCGTGGCGGCGGGGCTGGTGGCCTGCGCGCCCAAGGAGTTCCAGTTCGAGGTGAAGATCGTCTCGTCGTCGTGTGAGCCGCTCAAGGACTCGCCGTTTCAGGGCGCGCAGTTCCTTCGGGTCCGCGTCACGGGTGACGGGCTGCTGAAGCCGCTGGACGCGATTGCGCAGATCGGCGCGACGACGAAGTCGGTGAAGATCCCCGAGATCCCGGCGGGCAAGCGCCGAGCGATCGAGGTGCGCGCGTACGATTCGGATCCGGCGACGGGGACGGTGATCTCCATTGGCCGCACCGCGCCCTTCGACATTCCCGACGTCGTGCCCGACATGCTGCCGCCGGAGATGTTGATCAAGAACGTGTTCATGCGGCGGGTGGGTGAGTTCAGCGCCGTCGCGTCAGCCGACGATCCGAACGTGTGCCAGCGCTTGCAGCTCAAGCGGGCAGGGCACACGGCGACGCTGCTCGACGACGGCTCGGTGCTGATCGCCGGTGGGTACAACTACCGCGGCCCAGGCCAGAAGCAGGCGCTGGCCGACGTCGAGGTGTTCGACCCGAACACGGCGAAGTTCCGCGTGCCGAAGACGCCGCGCATCGAGCTGCGCTCCGGCGTCCCGCTGCCCAAGGCGTTCCACACCGCCACCAAGCTCAAGAACGGGCAGGTCATTCTGTGGGGCGGCGAGAGCTACGACACCACCATGAGCGCCCCGACGCCCACGAAGATCATCGTCGGGTACGACCCGACGGTCGAAGGCTTCTTCGGGCAGTCCACCTCGGCGGCGCCGCCGCAGATCAGTCGGACGCGGCACTCGGCGGTGCTCGATCGCACCGGCAAGGTGCTGGCCGTCGGCGGCATGACGCGCGGCATGACGGGCAGCTTCGTCCCCGCGGAGCCGGTCGAGTGGTACGACCCGGACAAGGGCGGCCTGTCGTTCGTGATCGGCGGCAACTACAAGCTGCCGCGCGAAGGCGCCGTGGCGGCCCCGTTTCGTGACGCGACCTACGTGGCGGTCGCGGGCGGCTCGACGGCGACGGCGTTCACCAACGAGATCGTCTTCTTCGGGTACGACGCGAACAAGGAGAGCTTCGAAGCGCAGCCCGCGGGTGCGCCTCGCCTGGCGGATCCCGGCCGGCGCTACGCGTCGATCGCGGCCATGCCCGGCGACGCCCTGCTCGTCATCGGCGGGTTCAGGGACCTCAACAACACCCAGCCGCTCGCGTCGTCGGAGCTGATCGCGAACACGTCGGTCGGGCCGGGGCCCGCGCTCGAGTCGCCGCGCGCCGAGACCTGCGCCGTCGCGCTGCAGGACGGAACGGTGTTCGTCAGCGGCGGGACGACGCCCGAGGTGGTGGGCGGCCCGGTGAAGTCGGACGCGCGGACCACGCTGATCAAGACCTCGTCGTCCGGTGGTACCGGCGTGCTCGGTGGGCCGGTGCTGCCGGTGGCCCGGGTGAATCACACGTGCACCGTGCTGGCCGACGGGAGCGTGCTGGTGACGGGCGGGGTAAACCGTTCGGCCGCCGGCATGGAAGACGTGCTGCAGGACGCGTGGATCTACACGCCCAAGCCGGTCGACTGAGCGAGCAGCTCGCTACTGCCGCCAGATCCGTACCTCCGAGAGTCCCGGATCGTGCTGCTCCGCCCGGTTGAGGTGGAGGTGCAGGCTCTGGACCCCGGAGATGGGCGGCTGGAACGCGCGCCCCCAGCTGCCGGGCCCGACGATGAACTCCACGGGGAACGTGTCGAGGGTGCTCCCCGCCGCGTTGCGAAGCTCGAGCTGCGCGTCGAGCAGATCGTACCCGTTCGCGCTGGAGCCGGTCGGCCCGTACATGACGACGCCCGTCACCGTCGTGCTCGCCTGGAGCATGATCGTGAGCGTCAGCCCGGCGCAGCAGTGGCCTGACCCACGCACGGGGCAGGCCTGAGCGGCGGCGAACCAGTTCGTCTCGGGCCGCGAGTCGATCACGTGGTCGGCCCAGGAGCTGGCGTTGTAGTTCGACCCCGCGTCGGCCCAGGCGATGCCCGCGTCGCGGCGGAGCAGGACGCCGCTGGGCAGCATGAACCCGCCGTCAGCCTGCAGCGTGAGGGGTGAGGCGCCGCCGACGATCGGCGTGCACATGGGCCCGGCGTCGATCGCG
>JALHOS010000133.1 GCA_022842905.1 Myxococcaceae bacterium
TGCCGCCAGCACTCCCGCCGCCGCCAGCACTCCCGCCGCCGCCAGCACTCCCGCCGATGCCGCCACTCCCGTCACCACCGGCACCCGCGGTCCCGGCGTCGCGCGAGACGCCACAGGCAGCCGAGCAGGTTCGGTTGCAGCACACCGGCGCGCCACCACCGCAGTCGGCGTCGGTCGCGCACTGCGTGGCGGTCGACGTCGGGTCGACACAGGCCGTACCGAGGCTGATCAACACCAGCACCCCAAGAGCCGACGCGCGCACGGCCCCATCATGGCATGGACCGGAGGCGTGGCCGCGCGCACGGCGAAAAGCATGACGGCTCGCCTGTTTCTTCGCGCTCCCACGCTGGCGTCTTCGCCTCCTCCGCCGATGCACTCTGGATCACGTCCGTCTCCCGCACCTTCGCGCCGCCGCGCACCTCTGCATCGACTCGAGACCGTGAAGGTGCAAGGAACGAGGTGATGCGCTGGGGCTTCATCGTCGTCCTCGTGTCTGGCTGTGCGTTGGTGAAGGGCCCGCCGCGCGACGGCGAGTGCCGCGCCAACCTGCGCACCATCATGGGCGGGGAGGTCGCCTTTCATGAGGTGACGCGCCGCTACACCGTGCACCCGCACGACGTGGGCTTCTCGCCGCCACCGGGGAACCGCTACCTGTACCTCTTCGCGCCCGACGGGCCGCTGACGCTGCGCGACGGCAAGAGCATGGTGGACCCTGCGCTCGCCGTAGGTCTAGGCCCGGACACCCGCTCGCGGGGCGTCACCGCCGACTGGCTGCTCGCGCGCTTCCCCGCAGACGTGCGCGCGCTGCTCGGCATCCACGGTGAGTGCCCGGCCTGCCAAATCGTCGTGGGCTGCGTGGGCAACGTCGACGACGACGACGCGGTCGACGTGTGGACCATCTCCACCGAGGATCGCGTGTTGGGAGGCAAGGACGTCGTCCGCGGCACGGCGTACCGGCACCGCAATGACAAGGAAGAGCGCTGAACGTCAGCTCGGCAGGGTGAGCGCCCGCGCGAGCGTCGGCAGCAGCGTCCCCGCCAGGCCTTCGAGCTTCACCTGCGCCAGCTCGTCGGCTCGCGTGGGCCCCTGGTTGAGGATGACGACCGGGCGCTTCTGCTGGTGTGCGTGCCGCGCGAAGCGAAAACCCGAGTACACGTGCAGCGACGAGCCGACGACGAGCAGCACGTCCGCCTCGTCCACGCGCCGGTAGCAGTCGTCGACGCGCGCCGCCGGCACGTTGTCTCCGAAGAAGACGACGTCTGGTTTGAGCAAGCCCGCGCAGATGAGACAGCCAGGCACGACGAAGCCGTCGAGCGCAGCGCTGGGGATCTCCGCGTCACCGTCCGGCGCCAGCTCGTAGGCCCAGCGCGCGGCGGCCGGGTTGTGCTCGAGCAGTCGGACCTGGAGCGCGTCCCGGGCCTCGTGCGCCCCGCAGGACAGACAGCGCACGTCGGCCAGCGCGCCGTGCAGCTCGACGACGTCCTTCGTATCCGCCTTCTGGTGCAGCCGGTCCACGTTCTGGGTGATGAGCCCGCCCAGCCGGCCCGCACGCTCGAGCTCCGTCAGCGCGAAGTGCGCGGCGTTCGGCGCGAAGGCCTTGAAGCGCGGCCAGCCCAACGCGCTGCGGGCCCAGTAGCGCGCGCGCATCGCCGGGTCGGTCACGAAGGCGCGGTGCTGAATGGGGTTGCGCGGCTTGGCGGTGGGGCCTCGGTAGTCGGGAATGCCGCTCTCCGTGGAGATGCCCGCGCCGGTCAGCACGCACAGCCTGGCGCCGCGGCAGACGGCGACGACTTCGGTCAGGGACGTCATCGACGGTGGGCGTGCTTCAGGCCTCGTGGACGGGGTGCTCGGACCGGTACAGCTGCGCGCCGAGGAGCCCCGCGGCGATGCCCATGCTCAGCGTCACCGGCGGGTTGCAGAAGAAACGGCAGGCGCCGCCCAGGCTCGAGAGCGCGCGGACGCCGAAGAAGAAGGCGATGCCGAAGGGCACGGCGACGAGGTGCGGCAGGACGTAGTGGAGGGCGCGGCGCAGCATGGCCGGTATGAGACCGCGCTCACCCAAACGATTCAAGCCGGGGTTTGGGGAGGCCCCGGGGCAGCCCGCCGGCAAAGGTGCTAGGCACACACCGCAGCGCGCGCCATGAGCCCCCGCATCCTCGTCGTCGACGACGACCCCCACGCCCTGGACCTGCTGTCTCGCCTGCTCCGGCCCATGGGTGAAGTCGTCACCGCCGCCAACCCGAAGGCGGCCAAGGCGCAGCTCGAGCAGCCGGTGGACGTGGTGCTCACCGACATGGCCATGCCCAACCCGGGCGACGGCCTGACGGTGCTCCTCGCGAGCAAAGAAGCCTGGCCCGAAGCGCCGGTCATCGTCGTCACCGCGTACGGCAACATCGAAGGGGCGCTCGACACGATTCAGCAAGGCGCCTTCGACTACCTGGCCAAGCCCTTCGACATCGACGCCATCGTCCGCGTGGTGGGCCGCGCGCTGGAGCAGAAGCGGCTGGTCGAAGAGAACCGCTCGCTCAAGCAGCAGGTGAAGACGGCCGCGCTGGTCGGCCGCAGCTCCGCGCTCCTCGAGGTGTTCAAGCAGGTCGCGCGCGCCGCCACGTCGGACGTGCCGGTGCTCATCACCGGCGAGACGGGCACGGGCAAGGAAATGGTCGCCCGCTCGCTGCACCAGCGCAGCAACCGCGCCCAGGGGCCCTTCGTGCCGGTGGACTGCGGCGCCATCGCCGAGACGCTCATGGAGAGTGAGCTGTTCGGTCACGCGAAGGGCAGCTTCACCGGCGCCCAGTCGCTGCGCCGCGGCCTGTTCGAAGAGGCGAGCAAGGGCACGCTGTTCCTGGACGAGCTGGGCGACGTGGGGCTCAAGGTGCAGGTGCAGCTGCTGCGCGCGCTCCAGGAGAAGGAGATTCGCCGCGTGGGTGAGTCGACGGCGATCCCCGTCGACGTGCGGGTCGTCGCCGCGACCAACAAGGACCTGCCCGCGCTCGTGAAGGAAGGGAAGTTCCGCGAGGACCTGCTCTACCGGCTCGACGTGGTGCACCTGCACCTGCCGCCGCTGCGCGAGCGGAAGGAAGACGTGCCCGCCCTCATCGAGCACTTCGCGGCGAAGCACGCCAAGGGGGGCGCGCGCCCGGTGGTGACGAAGGACGCGGTGGCGCGGCTGGCGGCGTACGACTGGCCGGGCAACGTGCGGCAGCTCGAGAACGTGGTGGCCCGAGCCCTCGCCCTGAACGCGACCGGCATCGTCGGCCCCGCGGACTTTCCGGCGCCGATCGGCGACGCGCAGCCGCCCAAGTCCGGCTCGGCGCTGACCGGCGACTCGCCTTCGCTGGCGGAGCTGGGGCGACGGTACGCGGCGCAGGTGCTCCAGCAGACGGCCGGCAACAAGTCGGAGGCCGCCCGCATCTTGGGTGTGGATCGAAAGACGCTCTACAAGCTGGTCGGACCTGACAGCGGCGAAGAGTGACGGGCGGGCGGGGCTGCTCGCGCGCGTTGCTTCAGGCCTCGCCGAGGACCTTCTTCACGACGGCCAGCACGTCTTCGGCCCGCGGCGGCTTGACGATGAAGTCCACCGCTCCCGCTTCGATGGCTTCCATCACCATCGTCTCTTGGCCCAGCGCGCTGCACATGACGACCAAGGCCTTGGAATCACCGCGGAGGATTTCCCGCGTCGCGTCGATGCCGTTTCGGTAGGGCATGACGAGGTCCATCGTCACCAGGTCCGGCTTGAGCTCCTTGTAGCGGTCCACCGCCTCGACGCCGTTGCCCGCCTCACCTGCGATCTCGAAGCCACCGGAAGCGAAGATGTCCTTGATGATGTCGCGCATGAACGGACTGTCGTCGACGATCAGCACCCGCTTACCCATGGCCGGGCACCTTACTTGCCTCCGAATGCCTGGGCTACTGCCGCGTCGACGCGCGGCCCGTCGAGCACGGTGATGGCCAACGCGCCGACGCGCGCCAGACCTTTGACGAAGCTCGCCGCGTTCGCCGCCGCGGCCGACACCTTTTCGATGTCTTCGATGCCGTCGACGTCGGTGATGAGCAGGCCCAAGTCACGCCGGCCGCAGTCGAGCAGCAGCACCTTCGAGGACGGCAACGGGCTGGCCGACGCGGTGAGCAGCCCCTTGAGCTCGACGACGGGGACGACGCGGCCGCGGAGGTTCACCACGCCCTTGAGCAGCGGCGGTGCGCGCGGCACGCGGGTGATCAGCCCCGGCGCTGGCAGCACTTCGCGCACCTGCCCCAGCGGCAGCGCGTAGCGGTCTCGCCCGACACGAAAGACGACGTGACGCATGCCGTCGTCAGCCTCCGCAACTCGGCGTGGGGCTCACGCACAGGTTGTCCTTGCAGGTGCCGCCGTCCGGACAGCCCGCGTCAGACGCGCCGCAGGACGCGCTGCACGCGTACGTGCACACGTTGTTGGTGCAGCTGAAGGTGCCCGGGCAGCGAACGGGCGCCGGCGCGCCGACGCAGTCGCAGGCCGTCTTGCAGGCCGACCCGGCCATGGGCGAACACCCGAGCAGCGCCGCGGCGAGGACCACCAGGACGATTCGCATGGGGGCCAAGACACCAGCCCCTCAGCGCGCTGTCCACTCCCAGACGCGCGCCGGGCGATCCACCACGCTGTCCCAAGCCGGGTTCGGCGCGAGCGCGTGCTCCCGGAAGAGCCGCGCGGACGAAACTGGGAAGAACTGCCGGCCCGGGTCGCCGACCCACACCTGCGCGCCGCGGCGCTCGAGCCCGTCGAGCCAGCCCGCGACGCGCGCCGCGAGCCCGCGCTCGTAGAAGACGTCGCCCACGAGCACCACGTCCCAGCCCTCGTCGCGGCCGATGAGGTCGTTCGTCGTCACGTCCACCGACACGCCCCAGCTCTGCGCGTTGAGCTCGGCGCAGGTGACGGCGTACGGGTCGAGGTCGGCGCACAGCACGTTCGCGCCCACCGCCGCGGCTGCCACACCTGCGACGCCGCCTCCGCACGCGAAGTCGAGCACGCGCGCGCCGGGGCGGACGACACCTCCAGCTTCGAGCGCGAGCGCCCAGGAGCCTGGCCAGAGGTGCGCCCAGAACGGAGGTTCCCAGCGCCGACCCTCGAGCGCCTCGACGGCTTCCCACACTGGCAGCGGCGTGTCGGCGAGGTGAATGGGGTGGGCGAGGCCCGGCACCCGGCGGACCGGAGCGACCTGCGCGACGAGGGACCTGCGCGCTGCGCTTGCGCTCTCCGAGAATCCTCCTGGCGTGGCCGGGACTCTCACTGGCGCGATCCACCCAGCCTGTGCAAAGGAACCTGCCTCATGTGCTCTCGAACCACCTGTCAGTCTTGCGGCAAGCCCACCTACGCGGGCTGCGGCCGCCACGTCGAGCAAGTGTTGGGCGACGTGCCCCCGGAGAAGCGCTGCCGCTGCCGTGAGCAGCAGTCGCAGCAGGGCAGCCAGCCGAAGGCCGAAGGCGCTTCGTTCCTGTCGAAGCTCTTTGGCGGGTGAGCCGGGGCGCCGTTAGCCTGCTTCCCCCGTGACCGAAGACGAGCTGCTCGAAGGCCTCAAGCGTCAGGACCGCCGCGCGATTGACGCGTTCCTCAACACGCACCAGGGCGGCGTGTTCCGCTTCGGGCTGCGCATGTGCCGGCACCGCGCCGACGCGGAAGACGTGCTCCAGGAGACGCTGCTCACCGCGCTCAAGGAAGTGCCGAAGTTCCGTGGCGAAGCCAAGCTGTCCACCTGGCTGTTCCAGATTGCGCGCAGCATCTGTGCGCGCCGGCGCCGACGGCACGCGGGAGAGCCCTCCACGTTCGACTCCCTGACCGTCGCCGCGCCGCGGATCCAAGCCGAAGGCGACGTCCACGGCCGCGCCGAGGCCAAGGAGCTGCTCGAGCTGACGGAGGTCGCGCTCCAGAAGCTCCCGCCGGAGCACCGCGAGCCCATTCTCCTGTGTGACGTGGAAGGGCTGTCGACGCAGGAAGGCGCCGACGCGGTGGGCATCGAGCTGCGCGCGTTCAAGAGCCGGCTGCATCGCGCGCGGGTGGCGCTCAAGGCCACCATGGCCGACGCGCTGGAGCAGGAAGCGCAGGGCGAGACCTGTGAGCACCTGGTGAAGCTGCTCGAGAAGCCGCTCGACCCCGCGACGTGCCGGCGCATGGTGGCGCACGTGGAGCGCTGTGAGGCGTGCAGCGAGGCCTGCGCGAAGCTCAAGGACACCGCGCTGACGTGCCGACGGCTGGCGCAGACGAGGGTGCCTGCCGACGTGAAGGCCGAGGTGAAGGCGGCGGTGAAGCAGGAGCTGGGCTCGCCGACCCCTCGGGGGGCAGGGAAGGCCGCCGGCAGCCCCAAGGCGCGGAAGGTGAAGGCTTAACCTCGGTAGCGCCCAGGGGTTTGGCGCGCATGCACACTCCCCGCGCCCGAAGCACGCCGCTGTTCCTGCTCTGTCCTGCCCTCGCCCTGTTCGGCTGTGGGGTCGCGCGGACGGTGCGGGCGCCTTCCTCCGTCGGGCCCCCGGCGACGGATCTCCGGTTGGTGGTGACGGACTTCGTCCTCGAGCGCTCGACGCCGACCAGCTCCGGCTCGCTGGTGGTGCCCGAGGCCCAGTGGCTCGCGGAGCCCTTGGGCGCGGCGCTGACCACGGCGCTGCGTCGCGCGGGGTGGGCTGCCCGCACCGCGAGCGACGCGACGGCCCTGCGCGACGGCGAGGTGGCGGTGCGCGGCTACCTCCGTCCAGCCGCGCCCTCGGCGGATGCAGCGGCGGGCGGGGCCATCGTCCTGACGGCCGGCACGCTCGGGCTGGTCGGCGGGCTGCTCCCCTACCCTGGGCCCGTCACGCGCTGGTGCACGCTCGACTTCCGCGTCGAGGTGGTGGACCCGTCGGGCGCTCCGGTGGCTCAGCGTGCGGGCACGTTCGACGTGCGCTACGGCATCTGGCACGTGGCCGGGGTCGCGGCGCTCGAGCGCAGCTGTCGGGAAGACGAAGAGCTGAACCGCGACGAAGCGCTGCACACGGTGAGCGCCACCGTCGGCGCGCTGCTCGCTCAGTCTCGGTAGAAGTGGCAGGTGTACCCGCCGGGGTGCTTCTGCAGGTAGTCCTGGTGATACGCCTCGCCGACCGAGAACGGGCCGGCCGCTACCACCTGAGTCACCACCGGCCGCTTCCACTTGCCTGACTTGTCGACCTTGGCCTTGACCGCCTCGGCCACCTGCCGCTGCGCGTCCGACGTGTAGAAGATGGCGCTGCGGTACTGGCTGCCCACGTCGTTGCCTTGGCGGTCGACGGTGGTCGGGTCGTGCATGCGGAAGAAGTGCACCTCGAGCAGGTCTTCGAGCTTGAGCTTGGTCGGGTCGTAGACGACGCGCACCGCTTCGGCGTGGCCGGTCTTGCCCGTCTTCACCTGCTCGTAGGTGGCGCCGCTCGACGCGCCGCCCGCGTAGCCCACGTCCGTCTCCAGCACGCCGGGGATCTTGCGGATCAGCTCTTCCATGCCCCAGAAGCACCCGCCGGCGAGAATGATGGTGTCCTTGGTCGGCTCGGTCATGGGCTTGCTCCCCGTGGCGGTGGCGGTCTGCGGCGCTTCGAACTGCGCGAGCCAGACACCGTAGCCCGCCTCGGCCAGCTTGGCCTTGGGCACGAAGCGCAGCGCCGCGGAGTTGATGCAGTAGCGCTGGCCCGTCGGCTTGGGGCCGTCGTCGAACAGGTGGCCCAGGTGGCTGTCGCCCTGCTTGGAGCGAACCTCGACGCGCACCATGCCGTGGCTCACGTCCCGCTTCTCGACGATCGCGGACGGGTCGGCCGGCTGGAAGAAGCTGGGCCAGCCCGTGCCCGACTCGAACTTGTGCTTCGACAGGAACAACGGCTCGCCGGACACCACGTCTACGTACAGGCCCTCCTCGTGGTGGTCGAAGTAGGCGTTCCTGAACGGCCGCTCGGTGCCGTTCTCTTGAGTGACGCGGTACTGCTCGGCGGACAGCTTCTCTTTGAGCGCTTCGGGGCTGGGCTTCACGAATCCTCCGGGAGTGGCGGCGAGCGCCTGCAACGCACCCACCGCGAGGACGACGACGAGGAACCGGTTCGTCATGGTGCCGTTCATACGCGCCGGTCCGGCCTTCGTTTCACCGTTCAGGCAGGCAAGTGCCCGATGCCACCCGACTTGCTTTTGCAACACGATTTGCAAAAGCATTGACGCGCGCGCGCGAGGCCGCTACGTCAGCGCCCCGCGATGATCCGCCGCTGGTTCACCGTTCCGCTGTCCTGCGCCGTCGTCCTGACGGCGAGCGGGGCGCGTGCGGGTGAGTACCAGGCCCCGGAGCTGCTGAAGACGACCGAGGTCAAGCGGCCGGCCGGCGGCGGCGAGGCGGCGCAGGACCACGTGCTCGTGGAGTTCACCGTGACCGCGAGCGGGCAGGTGCAGGACGTCGCGGTGCTCGAGAGCGCGGGAGAGGCGTGGGACCACGCGGTGCGCGAGTCCATGGCCAGCTGGCAGTTCAAGCCCGCCCGCCACGAAGGCGTGCCGGCGCCGGCCCGCATGCGCTTGTCGCTCAAGCTGCTCTCGGCACAGTCCGACGGCGGCGCCCACGACGAGCCAAGTGACGCGGGCGTGGCGACCCAGCCCGAGCCTCCTCCGTCCGCCGTCGTTCACCCGCCGGACCACGCACACGATCGACCGCACGTGGTGACGGCCACGCTCGATGCGGGCGCAGCGCTCGTGGAGGTGGTGGACGCGGGGCACCCCGGCCATGAGCTGACCACCACCGTGTCCGCCCGGAGTGTGCCCAAGTCCCGCGGCGCCTCCGACGTCACCATCGACGTCGGGCAGCTCAAGGCCGTCCCCCGCACCACCGGCGGCGACTTCCTCAAGCTCGCGCCCGGCGTCCTCCTCACCAACGAAGGCGGCGAAGGGCACCCCGAGCGCATCTTCCTGCGCGGCTTCGACGCCCGCGAAGGACAGGACCTGGAGCTGAGCGTCGACGGCGTCCCCGTCAACGACTCGGGCAACCTTCACGGCAACGGCTACGCCGACCTCAACTTCATCATCCCCGAGCTGGTCGAGAGCCTGCGTGTCATCGAAGGGCCGTTCGACCCGCGCCAAGGCAACTACGCGGTGGCGGGCAGCGCCGAGTACCAGCTCGGCCTCACGCAGCGCGGCCTGACGATGAAGGGCGCCTTCGGCAGCTTCAACACCGGGCGGCTGACGCTCCTGTGGGGGCCGGAGAGCACCAGCGCGCGCACGTTTGGCGGCGTCCAGCTCTCGCGCAGCGACGGCTTCGGGCAGAACCGCGCCGCTCAGAGCGCCCGCGCCGCCGCACAGTACGAAGGGCGCCTGTCCGACAGCTTGAGCTTCCGCGTGCAGTCCGTCGGGTACGCCAGCGCGTTTCGGTCCGCGGGCGTCGTCCGCGAAGACGACTTCCAGGCGGGGCGGCTGGGCTTCTTCGACACCTACGACGTGCGCCAGGGCGGGGAAGCGGCGCGCTTCAGCTTCAGCGGCGAGCTGCACTACCACCAGGGCGGCTTCACGGCGCACCAGGAGCTCGCGGTGCTGGCGCGGTCCAGCCGCATTCGCGAGAACTTCACCGGCTTCCTGACCGACGTGCAGCTCCCCCGGCAGCAGCCCCACCCGCAGCGCGGCGACCTGCTCGACCGTGACACGACGAGCTGGACCTTCGTCGGCCGCGGCTACGGCAAGCTGCGCGGGCGTGTCTTCGGCCGCAGCCAGGAGCTCGAGCTGGGCTACTTCGCGCGCTACGACACCACCGTCGGTCAGCAGCAGCGGCTGCTCGCGGGCGCCGACACCTTCGTGCCGTACGCGAAGGACCTCGACCTCGAGGCCAAGCTCACCGACGTCGGCCTCTACGCGGACGCCAACCTCAACCTCACCGACTGGCTGACGCTGCGCGGCGGCGTGCGAGCGGACGTGTTGACGTACGTGGTGCAGAACAACTGCGCCGTCACCGACGTGCGGCGCCCGAACAACGCCAACCCGCCGGGGGACTCGAGCTGTCTGTCGCAGCGTGACTTCGGGCTGCCGCGGGAGCCCACCGAGCGCGCGTCGGCGTTCGGCGCGGCGGTCATGCCTCGGGGCACGCTCCTCGTTGGGCCGTTCCAAGGCCTCACCTTCACCGCGTCGCTCGGAGACGGCGTGCGCAGCATGGATCCGCAGTTCGTCAACCAGGGGCGCGAGACGCCGTTCGCGTCCATCCGCGCGTGGGAAGCCGGGGCCATGTGGGGAGGCAAGCTCGCCGACGAGAAGCTGGATCTGAGCACCCGCGCCGTCGTCTTCGGCACGCGCGTGGACAAGGACCTCATCTTCAGCGAGCAGGAAGGCCGGAACACGCTGGGCGGCGCGACGAACCGGCTGGGCGGGCTCGCCCAGGCGCGGCTCAAGGGCCCCGCGTTCGACGTGTCGGCCCACGGCACCTACGTGCAGTCGCGCTTCGAAGACACCGGGCTGTTGGTGCCCTACGTGCCGGACCTGGTGCTGCGCTTCGACGGTGCGCTCTTCGGGGACCTGCCGTGGCGGCCCCTGGGCTCGCCGCTCAAGGCGACCGGAGGCCTCGGCATCACCTACGTCGGCAAGCGCGCGTTGCCGTTCGGCCAGCGCAGCGACGTCATCTTCGTCATGGACGCGAGCGCGGAGGTGAGCTGGCGCTGGGCGTCGGTGGGGGTCACCGCGCAGAACCTGCTCAACACGCAGTACCGCCTGTCCGAGTTCAACTTCGCGTCGGACTTCCGCAGCACGCCGCCGTTCCCCACGTTGGTTCCAGTGCGGCACTTCACCGCCGGCGCGCCGCTGACGGTGCTGGCGACGGCCTCCGTGACGCTGGGAGGTGGCAAGTGAGCCGCGCCGTCTTCACGTCAGTGCTCGCGCTGCTCGGGGCGAGCTGCCTGGACAGCACCGGCAACCGGCTGGTCGGTTTCAAGGCGCAGGCCAGCGGTGACCCGGCCCTCGGGCTGGTAGCGGGCCAGCCGTACACGTTCACCTCGGGGCGGGGCTACGAGGTGACGTTGACGACGGCGAGGCTCTTCGTCGGCGCGGTCTACTTGTCCACGCTCGAGCCCATGACGGCGTCGGGCTCGGTGGAGGCGCCTTGCGTGACGCCGGGGCTCATCACCGGCGAGGTGCGCGGCGGGCTCTTGGTGGACGTGCTCGACCCGACGCCGCAGGTGTTCCCCGCGCCGGGGGTCGGTTCCGATGTTCCGACGCGCTCGGCGCAGCTGTGGCTCACCTCGGGTGACGTCAGCGCCGCCGACGACTCGCAGGTGATTCTGCACGTCGAAGGCACGGCGGCTCGCGGTGGCACGAGCTGGCCGTTCGTCGGCAAGCTGACGCTGGGGAAGAACCGCGCGCTGCCGCCACGCAGCGCCGCGCTGCCGTCGGCCAACCCCATTTGCGAGCAGCGCATCGTCACGCCGATTCCCTTCGCTGCCGCGCTCGACGGCCGGGCGGTGTGGCTCAAGGTCGACCCGCGCGCCTACTTCGCTTCCGTCAACTTCGGCACGCTGCTCCAGGTGAGCAGCACTCCGCCCAGCTACGCGTTTCGCGACGACGCGGCGACGGCGGATCAGGCCGACAACGCGTTGTTCAATGGGCTGCGCGCAGCGAGCGGGCCCTATCGGTTGGAGTTGGTCCCCTAGCAAAGGAGAAGTCGACATGAAGCGGTGGAACGTGTGCGTCGCTGCGCTCGCAGCGGCGTGGGTGGTGTCGTGTGGCCAAATGCCGTCGGGGAACGATGGCGGTACGGGTGGTGGCGGCGGGACCGGGACTGCCGGTGCTGGTGGGACCGCCGGTGCTGGTGGGACTGCCGGTGCTGGTGGGACCGCCGGTGCTGGTGGAACCGCCGGTGCTGGCGGGACTGCCGGTGCTGGCGGGACTGCCGGTGCTGGCGGAACTGCCGGCGCAGGAGGGATGGATGCAGGGGTGAGCTTCCGTACGTTCACGGCGCCGTCGACGACGGCGGTGCCCGGCGCCTTCCTGTTCACGGTCACGGGTGAAGCTTCAGCGACGGAAGGCTATTCGTTCCCGCCGCCCTCGTCCGGTGGCGAGCCCTTCTTCATCGACGGGTGGGAGCTGACGTACGACCACATGCTCGTCACGTTGGACAACCTGACGCTGTCCGAGAACCCGGACATGACGCCTGCGAACCCGGCGATGACCGGCCCCGCCGTGGCGCGAGCGAGCGGACCGTGGGCAGTGGACCTGGCGAAGCAAGGCCCGCTCGACGCCAAGGAGATGAACGGCAAGGCGTTCGCGCTGGCCCGCGTGACGAACCAGAACCTCAAGGCCGGGACGCCCGCGTTTTCGACGACCGCGAAGTACGCGTTTGGCTTCGACATCGTGGCGGCGGACGGCAGTCCCATCAACGTCAACCTGGACGCGGCCGCGCAGCAGCTCTACCGGCAGATGCGCGCGAACGGGTACGCGTACTGGATTGAGGGGACTGCGACGTGGAAGGGCGACATGGGTGGCCCGGCCTGCCGCTCGACGAGCAGCACGTACAACTTCGCGCGCATTCCCAAGACGGTGCGCTTCAGCTTCGGCTTCAAGTCGCCCACGCAGTACCGCAACTGCATCAACCCGGACCTGATGCCGGCGGACTCCCGCGGCGTGCAGCTGCCCAGCAGCGGCGAGGCGGTGGCGCAGGCGACGCTGCACAACGACCACCCGTTCTGGGAAGCGCTGGAAGAAGACGCGCCGCTGCGCTTCGACGCCATCGCCGCGCGCAAGTCGGTGGCGAGTGCGCCGGATGGCGGTGTGCCCATGGCCAGCGTCACCAACGCGGACCTCGTCGGCTTCGACTTCGAAGTCGCGAACGACGCGCAGGGCATGCGCATTCCATGGCGCTACTGCGGTCCGATCGAAGCGAACGAGCGGACGATGGGCAACTTCGCGTACGACCCGAAGATGGTGCCGGTGAACCCGGCGGGCGGCGCTCAGGGGCTCAAGGACCTCATGGACTACATGACGTACAACCAGTCGACGTTTGGTCACCTGAACAACGACGGCCTGTGCGTGTCGCTGCGGCAGTACCCGTCTCCGCTCTGAGCTGAGCCGAACGCTCGTGGTGGCTCGCCCGCGCTCTCGGTAGGCGGGCGGGCCGCTGCTGAGCCTCTCCTGGAGCACACCATGGCCAAGTCAGCTCGCGCGCGTCAGCGCCGACCCCGTCGTCTGCCCGTGACCGTGCTGTCCGGCTTCTTGGGCGCCGGCAAGACGACGCTGCTCAACCACGTGCTGGCCAACCGCGAAGGCTTGCGGGTGGCGGTCATCGTCAACGACATGTCGGAAGTGAACATCGATGCGGCGCTGGTGCGACAAGGGCAAGGCCAGCTGCGCCGCGTCGACGAGAAGCTGGTGGAGCTGTCCAACGGCTGCATCTGCTGCACGCTGCGGGAAGACCTGCTCGTGGAGGTGCGGCGCCTGGCCCGCGCCGGGCGCTTCGACTACCTGTTGATCGAGAGCACCGGCATCGCCGAGCCGCTGCCGATCGCCGAGACGTTCACCTTCGAAGACGCGCGCGGCGTGTCGCTGGGCAAACACGCGCGGCTGGACACGATGGTGACGGTGGTGGACGCGTTCAACTTCTTGAAGGATTGGGAGGCCGCCGACTACCTGGACGCGCGCGGCTTGGCCGCCGGCGAAGGTGACCAGCGCACCGTCGTCGACCTGCTGGTGGAGCAGGTGGAGTTCGCGGACGTGCTGGTGCTGAACAAGGTGGATCTGGTCAGCCCCGCGCAGCGGCGCATGGTGGAGGGGTTGCTGCGCCGGCTCAACCCGGGCGCCGAGCTGCTGAGCGCCGAGCGGGGCCGCGTGCCGCTGACCTCCGTGCTCGGGACGCGGCGCTTCAGCTTGGCGAAGGCGCAGCGAGCGCCTGGGTGGCTCAAGGAGCTGCGCGGCGAACATGCGCCCGAGACCGAGGAGTACGGCATCAGCAGCTTCGTCTACCGCGCGCGCCGCCCTTTCCACCCGGCGCGGCTGTGGGCGCACGTCCACGGCTCGTGGAAGGGCGTGCTGCGCTCGAAGGGCTTCTTCTGGCTTGCGTCGCGCCCCGACGTGATGGGGACCTGGGCGCAGGCCGGTGGGGCGAGCAGCTTCGAGCCGACCGGGCTGTTTTGGGCGGCCGTGCCCAAGGCGCTCTGGCCGCGCGGCGAGAGCCGTCGGGCGATCGACGAGAGCTGGGCGCGGCCCTTCGGTGACCGTCGCCAGGAGATCGTCTTCATCGGCCGCGGCGTCGACCCTCAGCGGCTGCGCCGGCGACTGGACGCTTGCCTGCTGACCGACGCTGAGCTCGCCGCGGGCCCCGCCGGGTGGGCGCGGCTGAAGGACCCGTGGCCCAAGTGGGTGTTCGCGGCGTCGCCGGAGGTGGCATGAGCCGCTGGCCTGACCACGCGGTGCGCGTCGACGACCTGGCTGCCCTGGTTCGCATCTACGAGCCGACGCGCTCGCTGGTGTCGCTGCCGTGGCACTGCGCGCCTGACGCGCGGGCGGCGCTCGAGGCGCGCGTGGCCGCCGTCGACTGCTTCGACTGGACGGGCCAGACGAGCCCTGCGGGAGAAGGGCTCGAGCGTGGCGCCGAGCGCTTGGGCGGTGACGCTGCGTCGGTGTGGCTCGAGCAAGCGCGCGCGCTGGTGCAGCTCTTCGCGGACCTCTTCGAGCACGACCAACTCGGCGTGCGCTTTGCGGTGACGACGGCGGCGCCGTGCCCGCGCTTCCACGTGGACCGGGTGGTGTGCCGCGGCATCTTCGCGGTGGGCGGCCCGGGCACCGAGTTCCTCGCCGAGGCCGACGCTCGGCGCGCGCGGCTGGGGGCGGGGGAGCAGGCGGTGGAGCGCCCCGGGGCCGCGATTCACCAGCTGGCGCCGTGGGAGCTGGGGCTGTTCAAGGGGGAAGCGTGGCCCGGCTTCGAAGGCCGCGGGGTGGTGCACCGCAGCCCGGCGGTCTCTGGCCAGCGGCTGTTGATGACGTTGGACTTGCTCTGAGGCGCCGGGGGCGCGAGGACGCTCCTGGCGAGCACGCCCACCCCCGGAGGACCCATGGCCGCGAAGAAGAAGAAGAGCCCGTCGAAGCGTTCCGAGAAGCCCCCGAAGCGCGCGGTCGCCAAGCCAGCCAAGCGAGCCCCGACGAAGGGCCGCGCGGCCGCGCGCTCGGTGCCCCGACGCAAGTCTGCGGCGCGCGCCGTCGCGGGTGACGGTGAAGGTGACGAGACGCGGGAGATCTTCGCCGCTTACGACCGCGACGGGTCGGGCAGCATCGACCGCGCCGAGTTCTCGCGGCTGCTCGAGGCGCTGGGGGCCGCGCCGTCTGAAGACGAGCTCGCCGTCGCGCTGGGCGTGGTGGACGCGAACCGGTCGGGGAAGATCTCCTGGGCGGAGTTCCGGGCCTGGTGGACCGCGCGCTGACGTCTGGCCGTGCCGTGACGGACACCCGCAGGTGAGCCTCAGCGCCGAGCGCGCACGTCGTCGACCACCGCGACCAGCCGGGTCATGCCGCTGCCCGCAAGGGGCGGCGACCGGTGGAC
The DNA here is from genome assembly GCA_022842905.1 of Myxococcaceae bacterium. Taxonomy (GTDB): domain Bacteria; phylum Myxococcota; class Myxococcia; order Myxococcales; family Myxococcaceae; genus JALHOS01. Next base: position 15,501 of record JALHOS010000133.1, read on the forward strand.
GCAGCCGTGCCCCTGGTTCCCCACCCAGGCGGACCCCTTCATGACCAGGACGTCCCCGGTGGACGCGTGGCGCACGACGCCGCTCGGTCGCAGCGGGTGCGCCTCGGCGGAGCCAATCAGCGTCCGGTCCACGTCCTTCTCGGTCAGCCACTGGGTGCCCGGGCCCACGAAGGTGCACAGGACCCGGAGCCCGACATGGTCGACGTGGAACTTCCGGCACATGTCGTCGACGACGGTGTGAAGCTTCACGCGCACGTCCGCGCAACCCGAGAGCCGCTGCTGGAGCTGACAGAGCTGCTCCAGCTCGTCGACGAATGCCGCCTGCCCGTCGGCCTGCGGCAGCTCGGTCCGCAGCAAGCGCAGGGCCACCGCTCGTCCTTGGACGTCGAACGCGACCGGTCGTGACACCAGCGCGCGTGCGTACGCGCTCACGCCCGGCGCCAGCGCTCGCGCCCACACCACGACGTCCACGTCGTGCTGGCGGATCGCTACGGCGCTGCGCACCTCGGAGACGCGCCGGTGCCGGTTGATCCGCCTGCGCAGACGGCGGCGCTCTTGAACGTTCTCCATGGGATCCGAATAAACGCCATGCGAATTGCAAAAGCAACGGCAGACTCAGTTGCGCTTGCGTGCGTATTGGGAACTCGATTACGACAGTCGTCGTGCTCGACGTGTGCCGCTGTCAGAGGCTGGAGACGCTGTTCGATCAGCAGATGTTCGCCTGGGGCGTGGACGTGCGCGCCGAGGCCAACCTGCTCCTGGCGCACGGGTTCGCCCGCGCCGAGCCGGGCGACGGCCGCGTGTCGTCCACCTACCGGTTGACGTTGGCGAGCGGCGACGTGGTCGAGCTGAGCAGCCGGGGGCTCCAGTGGCGGGCGGCCAATGGGACCGGCGCGGCGCTCGAACGAGGCCCGGTCGGGCCGCAGCTGGTGGGCGCTTCGACGCAGGCGCTGGCGGCGGCGCTGCGGTGGTGCGCGGCGTACGAGCGCTGGGTACACGTGGAGCGTGGCGCCGCTTGGCGCGCTCGCGCGCTGGCCACCCGGACGCGGCCTCCCCGCATCGACCCGGCAGCGATGCCCTTCGAGTTCGAAGCCCTGGCGGAGGCCCTGTCATGAGCTCGGCGCACCACGCCCACGGACATGCCTGTCGGTGCGCTCACCACTCCCCGGCTGCGTCGGAGGCGGGTGAGGACTCGTCGTGGGCGCGCCTCTTGGCGATCGCCAGCTGCGCGTTCTGTCCGACCTGTCTGGCGGCGCTCAAGCCGCTGGCGTCGCTCGCGGGGGTGAGCTTCGCACTGTCCGAAGACGCGCACGGGGCGCTGTTGCTGGGCGCGCTCATGATCGCGCTCGAGGTGGCCTTCTACGAAGCGGTCACCCGCGGCCTGCGCGGGGCGTACTGGCTGACGCTGGCGGGCGCGACCTGCATGTTCGGCGGGCACCTGCTGGGCGAGCAGCGGGCGCTCGAGGTGGCCGGCATGGCGCTCATGCTGGTCGCCGTGTTGGGGCGCTGGGTGCGCAGCGCCAAGCGCCGCCCCCTCGTTCCGCTGAAGGCAACGCCGTGACGTCCTCCGAGACCATGACGCTGGGGCTCTTGCTGGGGCTGCGGCACGCGAGCGACGCGGACCACCTGTCCGCGCTGGCGACGCTGGTGCGGGGTGAACGTGGCGTGGCGAGCGCGCTGCGGACGGCGACATGGTGGAGTCTGGGGCACAGCGTGACGCTGCTCGTCACCGGCCTCGGCGTCGTCGCGCTGGGCCTCGAGCTGCCTCCGTCGCTCGACCGCGCCGCGCAGGCCTTCGTGGCCGTCCTGCTCGTGGGCCTGGGCCTGCGCCGCGCGCTGCAGCGGGAGGACGACGCGACGCCTTCGCCGGCCGGCCGCTCGCTGCTCG
>JALHOS010000134.1 GCA_022842905.1 Myxococcaceae bacterium
TGTCCAGGCGCTGGCTGCAGCCATCGCCGGGGCCGCCGACCAGCGCCGAGCGGACGTCGGGGAGCAGGCCGACGCGGTGGTGCGGGCCGCCGCGCACTTCGCCGAGCTCGTCGCCCCCGCGCCCGAGCCTCCGCAGCCGGTCGCTCTGGCGCTGCCTCCGTCTCCGCCGCCGGACGAAGACGACACGCCCACGTCGGTGGCGCTGCTCGCGGCGCTGGCGACGGCGGGGCTCGTGGCGCTCATCGCGCGCCGGCTCTGGTGACTCCGGTTTCACCGGGCTGGGCGGCGACCCGCAAGGGCGAGGGCTCCCCGCTCTCGAACGGCGGGCCGCCACCGAACGCCTCGTCACCGCAACGGTTGAGCGCTCACCCCCTAGACGCACCGCTGGCCCCCCGGCGAACGCCCCGTCGCCGAATGACGCAGGCCGGTCGCGTCGGCGCCTCAATCACGCGTGCGTCGGTCAAGACACCTTCGGGCCCCCACCGCATCGACGTTCACCGGTTCCCCTCGGTTGTCGCGGAGGTGAGCCACGCTGTTAGGCCCTTGCAGCGCAGCCTCGCGACGCGGCGGAAGCGCCCCGGGTGCTGCTCCAGGCTGGTACACCGTCGGCGCATGCGACCTTCACGGGCGGTGTTCCTCGGCGCGGCGCTCGCGCCGGCATGGGCGTGGGCTGACGACTCGGGTGGGCAGCTCCCGCGCCCGTGGGCGATCGCCGCGTCGATCGTCCTGTCCTTGGTCGTCGGCTGGCTGTGGCGTCGCAAGCGCTGACCTCCGAAGCACGACGTCCAGTCAGTTCGAGGCGAGCGCCGCTCGACCACGCGATTCGACCACTGAGAGGACTGACGGCCCACCCTCGGCCGCGCGTCGTCCACAGTCCTGCCCATGCGCCGCGCTCTCACCCTGGCCCTGTGCTTGCCGCTGTGGTGGTCCTTGCTGCACCTCGTCTTTCGCCCCACGAGCCGCGTCGACCTCGTGTCGCGGCTGACGTTCGGTCAACAGCGCGCCTGGACGGACGAGAGCGCTCGCGGAGCGCTGCGCCGTTCGAACCCTGAATGGGACCTGATGCACCGGCTCTTCACCGTGCTGGCGCTGGCGAACCAAGCCCTCGCAGACCCCGGCGCGCGCGCGGCGCATCTCGGGCTGGTCGACGGCATCGTTGAGGACACCCTCGAGCTCGAAGCTCGCCACGGCCACCCACACTTCCTGCTTCCGTACGCGCAGGGAGAACCCTTCCGCGCGTCGGCCGACCAGCGCAGCCTCTTCGTCGACGGAGAGCTCGCCCTCATGCTCGCGGCGCGGCAGGCGGTCGAGCCGTCCGCTCGCTGGGTCGCGCCGCTGCAGGCCCGCGTCGCGGTGCTCGAGCGTGCCTTCGCCTCGGCCCCCGCGGGCTTCCCCGAGAGCTACCCCGACGAAGGGTGGACCTTCTGCAACACGGTCGCGCTGGCCGCCCTCCGCGTGGCGGACCACGTTCAAGGGACCGATCACCGCGCCTTGTTCGATACCTGGCTCGCCCGCGCGCGGCGTACGCTCGTCGATTCATCGACGGGCCTGTTGGTGTCCAGCTTCCACGCCGACGCCGCCCCGCGCGACGGGCCGGAAGGGTCCACGCTGTGGCTGGCCGCGCACATGCTCGTGCTGATCGACCCCACCTTCGCCCGCCAGCAATACGACGGCGCGAAGCGGCTGTTGGGTCGGCACGCGCTGGGCTTTGGCTGGGCGACGGAGTGGCCGCAGAGCTGGCGAGGCCAGGCCGACGTCGACTCGGGCCCGACCATTCCCTTGGTCGACGCGCACGCAGGCTCGAGCGGTCTGGCCGTGCTCGGCGCCGCCGCGTTCGAAGACGAGGCGTTCGAAGAAGAGCTGCTGACGAGCCTGCACTTCGCGGCCTTCCCCAGCGACGACGACGGCGCCCGTCGATACTTGGCGGGCAACGTGCTCGCCGACGCCGTCGTGCTCTACGCGCTCAGCCAAGGCCCCCTCTGGACCGCCGTGCGGCGCGGGGCTCGGTCATGATGCGGCTCGGGCTCGGCCTGGTCGCGCTGTTCGTCGTCGCGCGGACGCTCGGGCTTGACCGCGGGGTTGGCGTGCTGTCGGGCACCGTCCCGGGGACGATGGCCGAAGCCCTGGCGGGGCTGGCCTTCGCCGCGCTGTGGTTCGCCGCGGTCCTGCTTGCTGTGCCGCTCATGGTGGCGGGCCTGGTTGGACGGCCTCGCCAGCGCTGACGCCTGACTTCCGGGCCCGGTGGAACGGTTGCTTTGGCCCACGGTTCAAAGTCGTGTAGGAGTCAGCACAATCATGATCCGTCACCTTTTCGCCGCGCTCGCCCTGCTGTCCGTGGCCGCGCACGCCGAGGACGCACCTCCTGCCGAAGGCCCCAAGCCCAAGCTCGCGCTGGTGCCCTTCGCGACACTGTCGGCAGACATTCCCAGCCGCTCGGCGGTCAAGGCGCTGGCCATGTTGACGCAAGAGTTCCGCAGCGCCGACACCCACACCCTCGTCGAGCTGCGGCACGCCAACCCGCAAGAAGCCTTCGCCGACCCGCTCGCCAAGGCGCTGCGCATGTACGACGAGGCGAAGGAGCTGCGGAACCGGAAGAAGTTCCGGCTCGCCGACGAAGGGCTGTCGAAGGCCGTCGCCGAGTACCGCGCCGCCGCCCCGGGCATCACCGACGTCTCCGAATTGGTCGACGCGCTGGCGCTGCTCGCCGCCGTGCAGTTCAACACTGGCCGCGACGAAGAAGGGGCGAAGAACCTGGGCGCCGCGCTCGCGCTGGCCCCGGAGCGAGAGCTGCCGCTGGCCGCCACCAGCCCGCTGTTCGCTCGGGTCGTGGCCGACGCACGCAAGGCGCTCAAGGCGCAGGCCAAGGCGCAGCTCGTCATCGAGTCGGTCCCCTCCAACGCCCCCGTCGCGCTCGACGGCGTCTCGGCCGGCGCCACGCCGGTGGCGATCGCCGACGTACCTCCCGGCCAGCACCTGTGGCACGCGGTGCTCCCGAACGGGGAGATCGTCGGCGGCCTCGTCGACGTCGCCGCGGGCAAGCAGACCAAGCTCCAGGCCACCGCGGAGAACAAGACCCCCGAAGCGAAGCTCCTCTCGTCGTTGGCGCAGAACCGCATCGACGACGCGGCGATCGCCGCCGCCAAGGACACCGCCAAGGCCGTCGACGCGGAGTTCGTCGTCTTCGGCGCGCTGTCGCGGGACGGGAAGGACCTGCGCCTGCACGCGTTCCTCTACTCCACCACCTCCAGCGAGCTGCGGCGGTTGCCCGAGACCAAGTTCGACGGTGAACTCCTGGCCGCCGGCATGGAGTTCTACAACCTCGTCGGTGAAGTGAAGTCCAAGGGCCTGCAGGTCGGCGAAGCGCTCAAGCCGCCCGGCATTCTGTCGAGCGCGCCGAGCATGGGCGGGCCGCTCAAGGTGGCCGAAGCCAAGTACGGCGTGGTGCCCGGCAAGGACGACGTCGAGGGTGACCCCAGCCTGCCTGCGACGCCTGCGAAGGCCGAGCCCAAGAAGCCGCTGGGGCCGCGCGCGCCGCTGAAGAAGAAGACGCCGTAGCACCGCGCGTTCCCGCGTCCGGCCTGACTTCATGCGCGGCCGCTTTGCTCCCAGCCCGACCGGGTGGCTGCACCTGGGCAACGTGCGCAGCGCGTTGTTGGGGTGGCTGGCTGTGCGGGCGCAAGGCGGCCAGTTCCTGCTGCGCATCGAAGATCTCGACGGCGCGCGCTGCCGGCCGGAGTACACGCAGGGAATCATCGACGACCTGCGCTTCCTCGGGCTCGACTGGGACGGCGAGGTGCTGCACCAGTCGCGCCGGAAGGCCGTGTACGACGCGGCGGTGGCTCGGCTGCTCGACGACGGCGCCGCTTACCCGTGCGCCTGCTCGCGCGCCGACGTGCTTCGGGCCGCCGGGGCGCCGCACGTCGGGGAAGAAGGGCCTCGCTACCCTGGCACTTGCGCCACGCCGGGCGTCGTCCTCCCTCCTGGCAAGCCCACGTCGGTGCGCTTTCGCGCGAAGGCTGGGCCAACGTCCTTCGTCGACGAGCTGCTGGGCCCGCAGGGCCACGACGTGGCGGCGGAAGTCGGTGACTTCGTCATTCGGCGCGCCGACGGGGTCGCCAGCTACCAGCTCGCCGTGGTCGTCGACGACGCGGCCCAGGGCATCACCCAGGTGGTGCGAGGGGAAGACCTGACGACCTCGACGCCGCGACAGCTCCAGCTCTTCGACGCGCTGGGCTGGGCCGCGCCGAGCTTCGCGCACGTGCCGCTGCTGCTGGGGACCGACGGGCACCGCCTCGCCAAGCGCCAAGGCAGCCTCACCGTGGCCTCGCTGCGGGCCCGAGGCGCGACAGGCCCCGAGCTGGTCGGGTTGCTTGCGGGCTGGAGCGGGCTGAGCCAGGGAGCCCCGTGCACTCCCGCGGAGCTCGTCAGTGGGTTCACCTGGGCTTCGGTGCGTCGCGAGCCAACCGTCGTCGACGCGGCGGAGCTCGACCGGCGGTGGCCGTGAAGCGCCGCGCGTGGTGGGTGGCGATCGCCGCACTGCTCGGCACCGCCGTGGCGGTCTGGTGGGGCTGGGAAGACGACACACGGAGCGCCGACGCAGCCGCGAGGCCAGCCCCGCCCAGCCGAGCCGCCGCCGAGGGAGGCGGGTCACCGGCCCAGACGCCCGCGCCGAGTCCCGTTCCTTCCCTTCGTCCGCCAGCTCGGGTGGCGTCGCCAGAGTCCGCGGCTCCGGCCTGGCGCCTCGCGGGAGACGCTGGCTCGGGCGTGTCGGCCTGGGCTGCGGCGCAGGTGGCCTTGTGCCTGGACGAGCACTTGCCCCACGGCGAGCGGACCGACGTCACGCTGCGCCACGGGCGTGTGGACGACGGAGGAGCCGCGCTGCGGTCGGCGACCTCCACCGCGCAGTCGCCCTACGTCCAGGCCTGTCTCGAGGACCTGCTCCTCGACGACACCTTTTCGAAGGCCGACGGGGCGGTGCTGCACTTCGAATTCGTCAGGCCGCCCCGCGCCCAATCCCGGCCGGACGGTGGAGGCCTGTAGTACAACGCGCGCTCTGCCATGCCGGCCACCGTCGCACCGCTCAACGCCACGCATCGGGACGCCCTGCGCGCGCTGCTGGCCAAAGATCCGGCGCACAACATGTACCTGCTCGGGCTGCTCGAAGAGCACGGGCTCGAGCCGGCGGGCGAAGGGCTGTCGCCGTTCTGTTACTGGGGTCGGTTCAACCCGGATCTCACGGCCGTCGTCTTCGTCGGGGGGGCGGGTGGGCTCATCGTCCCTTCGGCGTCACCGACCCTGGGCATCAACGACATCGCCAAGGCGCTCGTGGGGCAGGTCAGCCCGAGCGCGGTCATGGGAGAAGTGCAGCTGGTCGAAGTGCTCATCAAGCAGCTCGGCGGCCACCTGCGGGTGTCCAAGCCGCAGCGGCTGTTCTCGGTGTCCGCGGACGATCTGGGGCCCTTCACCAACCCACTCCTGCGGCTGGCGACGGAGGCCGACCTGCCTCGGCTGATGACGCTCGAGAAGGGGACGGCCGCGGAGCTGTTCCGGCACGAGCTCCAGCCGCAGGACGAAGAGGGCTTCGCGGAGCGCGTGCGCCGACGAATTCGGGCGAGGCGCACCTACGTGCTCGAAGAGAACGGCCGACTCGTGTTCAAGCTCAGCGTCGGGCCGCGCTCGCAGTACGGCGCCGAGCTCGAGGGCCTCTACACGCTCCCCGAAGAGCGCAACAAAGGGCACGCCACGCTGTGCCTGGGGCAGATCAGCCGGTTCCTCATGTCGTCGCTGCCGCGGCTGACCGTGCGCGTGGACGACGACAGCCCGCACTTCGCCGCGATCGCGCGGAAGGTGGGGTACCTGCCGGGTCGGGCGCAGCGGTTGGTGCTCGCCGGTGGGCCCTGAACGGAGCGTCTGCGGGCGCGGGAGTCCCACGGCTCGGACCGGGGCGCCTCGAGGCGGGGACTTCTCGGTGCGCCCAGACGTCGCCTGCATCGGGTGGCAGTGAAGACTCACGTCCGAATCAGCAGGGCGACGCGGGCGCGCGTGCAGAGGGGCGTTGTCCGTCCCGAACGCGACACGCACTCGCCCGCCAGCGCCCTTCGCTACGGCTCGAGCGGGCGGTTGGTGGGCGGCGCTGCCCCGGTCGGCGCCGCCGGCGCGAGGAAGAACTGCAGCGGCTTGGTGACGATTCGCTTGGCGACGTGCTGGGCGACGACCCACTGCGCGGCCACGCCCAGTCCCCGGGCACGCAGCGCGACGACGATCGCCAGCGCGAAGCTCACCGAGAAGTTCAGCAGGCCGACGAGCGGGATCGCCGTCAGCGCCCACAGAAAATCGGGACGGCTCAGCTCGCCCCACCCAAGGTACGCCCCGGCGTACGCCAGCTGCCCGGCGACGAAGGTGATGTGTCGCACCTGCAGAGGCACGCCGACGAGGTTGAACAGAAGCGGCATGAAGCCCAGCAGCAGGCCGAACCCGACGTTGCCTCCGAAGGCCGCGACGTTGTTCGTGACCGCGCGAGACACCTTCAGCGCGCGCTCCGCCCCAATGAGGCGTCGCAGACCGCGGTGGCTGGCGATCGCCCCCGGCAGCTCCTTGAGCGCAAACCAGTTCTCCGTCGCGCCGGCGATGAGGCTCGACGCCCACAGCCAGACGCCCGTCACCGCGGCAGAGAAGACGGTCACGCTCCAGAGTGGGTGGTGGTTGGCAATGACGTACTGCGCCGTCTTCTCGTCGAGCACCGGCGAGCCGCCGAGCGTTCGCAGCAGCAGCTCGATCGCCAGCGCGACGGGGATCACCGTGGCGACGTTGCCGATCAGCGCCGCCAGCTGCGTGCGCGACGCTCGCGCCACCTCGTCGACCAGCGGTTCGAAGTTGGGCGTGGTCGCTTCGTGCTGTCGTTCGATCGTCGCCGCCAACGTGGCGGCCGTCATCGACGGTTGTTTGGTCGCCAGCGCGAAGTGCGCGACCTGCATGGCCACGAAGCCCCAGGCGTAGTTGAGGCCGACGGCGAGCGCGTCGAAGAGCGGTGGGAGTTTCATCCACCCGATGAGGAACTTGAGCAGCACGAGGACGGCGGTGATCGCGCCACCTCCAGCGGCCGCGCGCAGCATGCCCAGCTGCTCCGCGCGGGTCCGCGTCAGGTACTTCTCGCCGCTGTGGCCGGCGCGCTCGACGACCCGCCGAGCCAGGCGCCGCGTGCTCACGTCCCACAGCTCGCCGATCGACTTGTCGCGGCTGGCCCCGGACACCAGCGCGCGCCCCAGCTGGCGCCAGGCCTCCTGTCGTTCGACGTCGGTGGCGCCCGCGACCGCGTGGAGGACCCACGACAGCCGCTCGAACAGCTCCGAGAGGCGCTCCTGCAAGAACACCCGCTCGATGCTGATGCCGCTCTCGTCGACTCTGGACAGGAGGCCCTGGATGTCGGTGCGGCAGCCCATGAGCACGGCCTTGGCGTCGTCCAGCGCCAGCTCACCCCCGACGAGGCGCTTCACCGTGGGCACCAGCTCGAGCCACGGCGACGCATGCAGCGGCGCCTCGGCGCTGGCCGTGCGCAGCTCGTCGGACAGCGCCAGATCGGCGGAGCGCGTCGCCAGCAGCAGCGCCGCGTCCTTCGCGCCAGGCTCCAGCGTGCGGATCAGCCGTTCGGGCTCCAGGTTGAGCTGCTCCAGCAGCCGGTCCCGGTCCTTCGCCGGCAGCGCCAGCAGCCAAGCCCCGGCGCCCCTTCGCCCAAACAGTCGGTAGATCAACCTCGACAGGTCCGAAGCGAAGCGTGGCTCCGGGAGCAGCCGCTTACCCAGCCGATCCGACAGCTCGCGCAGAAAACCGTGGCTCGACGAGACGCCCACGTCGGCGAACAGCCGCGCGCTGCTCGAGCTGTCCAGCGCGAGGCGCACCGCGCGGCGCACCCGTTCTCGGGCGACGGAGATCTCTTCGAGCGCGGTCAGCAGCACTCGGGTGCGGGCCTGCACTTCGTCTTCGTCGGCCGTGCGCGACGCGACGCGGCCTCGCTCGAACAGCCAGCCGAGGAGGTCTTCGAGCAGCTCCACCGCCGCGTCGGCCGACTTGACCGACGGCGTGGCCAGCAGGCCTTGCAGGCGCCGCAGCACACGGTCCTTCGCGTCCACCCCGCCGAAGCGCGTGACGAAGGTCGCCGGCTCGAGCAAGTCGTACGCGCCCGAGTTGGTCAGCGTGTCCGGCACCGCTGCTTCATAGCCCTCTCGGGCGCGACGGCGTGAGCGTCCTGGACGAGCGAGTCGCGGACCACCGCTCTAACGCAGACCCGGGTCTTGGCCCGCGGGCTTGCGCGCCCTCGCAGCTCAAAACTTGTACAGGACGAAGCCTTCGGGGGCGGCGTCCTTCTTGCGGAGCGGGTCAGGCTCGCCGGTGGGGTCGAAGGGCACGAGGCTGGATTCTCTCGGCACCAGGCTCAACCGCGCGCCAAAGCCAGCGTCTGCATGCGCACCGTCCAGGCGCTCGATCTCTTTGGCAACCTTCTGGAGGACTGGATCAACCGACCGAACCTTGTAGCCGGTCTGCATGGACGCTCTGAGCGATGTGAGGGCCGCGTCGGACCTGCCGCGTTTGGCCTCGATCAGCGCGAGGTTGTAGTGAGCACGACCGCGAGTTCTCCATTCACCCGGCGTCGTCGCCTGCGCGAGCGCCTTCTGAAAGAGCGGCGCCGCAGCGTCGGTGTCGCCCTTGAGCAGGTAGGCCCACCCCAACCGAGAGACCGCTTCTCCCGTCGGATTCTTCAGCTCCTTCAACGTCGCAATGGCGTCGTCGAGCCTGTTCGCGTCGATGTAGCGGCTCCCGAGCTCCAGGCGTGCGGCGCGGCTGGTCGGCGCGAGCTCGAGGCCCTTCAACGCCGCGGCGATCGCCTCGTCGTGTTTCTGCTGTCGAGCGAACGCCTTGCTCAGGCGCCCATACGCGTAGGGCGAGCCCGGGGCCGCCGCGAGGTACTCGGTCCACGACGCCTGAGCGCCCGCCTGGTCGTTCAATACACTCTGAGTGTCGCCGAGGTAGTTGCGCACGATGAGCTCGCCGGGGTGTCGCTGGAGCACGGCCTTCAAGCTCGCGATCCCGTCCTCGTTCGATTGAAAACGGGTCACCATCCAGAAGCGGGCCAGGGTGTACGGCTCGACCATGTCGTCGGTCTGGGCGAGTCCGTTGAGGGCCTTCGTCGCGCCGGCAGAGTCGCCGGTGATCGCGCGCGCCAGCGCCAGCACGGCGTTCGCGAAGCGGAGGGTCGGATCGTGCGCGAGCGCCTGCTGACAGAGCGCGGAGGCTCGATCGAGCTCTTCGCCGTCGAGCACCGCCGGGGTGTCGATGCCCAGCGGCTGGCGAATGACGATCGCGTAGCATTGGGACAGCGCCGCCAACGCTTCGGCTGACGTCGACTCCGGCTGCGCCTTCGGCTTCTTCGGGAGCGCCGCCTGCTCGGTCGTGAGCAACGCCTTCGCGACGGCTTCACTGCCCTTCGTGAGCGCTTCGGGCCAGCTGCTGGGCAGCTTCGCCGTGAACGGCGTCGTCTTCTTGGCGTCGATGATCGCGCCGGTCAGCACCAAGCCCTTGGCGACCGGCGAGAGCTTCACGGTCACGACACGATCGGCCCCGAGGAAGCGTCGAGCCTGTTGCGCCGTGGCTTCTTCCGAAAGCTGCGTCGCCGCCAGGCCTTCGGCCTCGGCCATCGCCAACACCTGCTTGACGTGGAGCTCAGAGAACTTGTCCGACTGCTCGATCAGCTCGGCGGCGCGTGCCTCGAGCAGCATGCCGAGCCCGCGCAGGTCTTCGGCGTCGGCTGACGGCGGCATGAGGGCGACCACGGGCTTCGAGGGCGCGGCAGCGACTGTCCAGAAGGCGACGAGAAGGGCAGCGCTCATGCGCGCACTTTATCGGAGTTTCGACGGTGACACCGCTGGTGGCTGCACCCGCCTGGCAGGTGGCGGGCGAAAGGGACGGGCATGCCCGCGACCTGGCCGATGACGACGCCCGTGGAGTTCTAGCGCAGCCCGCTCAGCAGCCACGGCAGCAGGCGCCCGCTGGTCACCAGGCTCATGTGGTCGAAGCGCTCGCCGACGAAGGCGAGGATCGACGCGCTCCGCTGCGCCAGGGTCAGCGGGACGAACAGCGGCGGCAGTCCGTCGACCACGGTTACGCCGCGCTTCTTCGTCAGCCAGTCTTGGCGCTGCTGCGTCTCGACGCCCACGAGCACGAGCTGGCGGCCGCGCTCCGTCGCGCCGTCCACCCACGCGAGCAGCTCGTCTTCATTGCCGTACAGCCCGTCGACCAGCACGACTCGCGTGAGCGCCGGGTGCTGGAGCCACGGCACGACGTTTCGGTACGCGCCTGAGTGCCCGACGACGGTGACACCACCTTTGGGGCGCTCGACCTTGGCCTTCTTCTCGACCTGGACCAGCAGCGCCTCGAGGTCCTCCCACCAGAGCTTGTCGCTGCGCCAGGACCTCGTCTCCGGCACGACGAACAGCGCGTTGCGGGCGCTGTCGGCGAACTGCTCGGTGAGGCGGTGCTCGAGCAGCGCTTGATCGACGCTCGTATAGAAGCCATGCAGGTACACCACCGTGTCCGCCGTCGCCGGCCGGTAGCGCTTGGGTACCCAGACGTGCACCGGCCCCTGGGTGTCGGTGCCGAAGCGCACGTGCCGGCCGTCGTCGAGCAGCTGCTGGACCCACTCGTCGCCGCGGGTCTGCTGAACGGCCAGCTGCGCCCAGCTCGGACCGCCGTCAGGCAGCTGCGCGAGCGCGCACAGCACCAGCGCGAAGGGCGACACGAGCGGTCAGTTCTTCTGGGTGACGAGCATGTGCTTGGACAGGCCCTTGTCGAGGTACCCGTAGCGAAAGCCCAGGGGCTTGGCGTCTTTCCACAGCTTGCGGAACGCCTCGTTGTGCTCCGGGCTCGCGCCCAAGAAGGACTCGTTGAACTTGCCGTACGCGGTCTGCGTGAAGCCTTTGGCCGTGGCGAAGCGCGGCGGCACGCCGGTGCTGTCGGACACCATGAACACCATGTGCTCGAGCAGGTAGTCGCGAATGGTCGAGAACACGTCGCGCCAGAGCAGGTAGCTGGCCGCCTTCGTCATGGCGACGATCTTCCCCTTGCCGTTCAGATACGCCTGCATGGCGGTGTCCTTGCCGAAGTTGTCGTCGTTGAGGTTCGCCGCGAAGTGGTGGTGCACCTTCTTCGCCGTGGCGGGGTCTTCGCCCTTCTTCACGAAGACCAGCTCGAGGTTGTCGAAGGCCTCGGAGAAGTCCGGCGACACCCAGGCCTTGTGCAGCAGCTTGGCGTCCTTCTGCGCGAGCGTGTCCAGGTCCTGCTGGGACAGCGCTCGCAGCGTGCCGTCGGGGTTGACCTTCACGTAGCGCAGCGACACCGGCTCGTAGCCGTGCACGGCCAGGGCAATGAGGAAGAAGGACAGCTGCCCAGGCAGCTCGCCCCGCTGGCCCTTCATGAGGTTCTCGGTCTTCGAGTCGTTGGCCACGAGCAGCCCGGCGGACGTCTGGCGAATCAGCGCCAGCGACGCCTCGAGCTGCTTCTTCGTCACCTTGTGAATCCGCCGAGGATCGCCCGCGTGCTCGAGCGACATCGTCGTGTAGTCGGTGGCCTCGGGGTAGGTCGTCAGCGCGCTGATCAGATCGCCGCCGCCGAACGGGTAGACGACGGTGCCGGGCAGCCCCTGGGGCTTGAGCGCTTGAATGAAGGGCTGCGCTTCCTTCACCCACGTCGCGCGGTACTTCTCGATGCGCTTCTCGAGCTCCTTGCAGTGCCGGGCGACGACCTTCTCGTCGAGGTGGGCGGGGAGCGGGGTGTTGCCTTGGCAGGCGACGACGCGGAAGAGGAGCTTCGCTTCGGCGGTGAAGTCGAGCGGCGCGTCGGCGGCGGACTGCGCCAGGACGGCGGCGAGCAGGAGTGCGGTCATGGGTGCGGTCGGCTGTGTATGTCAACCGATCGCAAACGGAACGCCCAAATCGACCGCGTCAAGGAGCCGCCTCGCTTGTGCAAGCGCGCACTCGTTTGGTCTGGTTCTGCTTCGTCGCTCCCGCAGTTGTTCGGGCGACTCGTCGTGGAACGCACTGCAGCGAAGAAGGGCCGGGGAGCACGATGCGAGCTGACGAGACGAAGGCCGACAGCATGGAAGAGGCCAGCGGGCCGCTCCTGGAGCGCGCGCTGGATCCACGGCACTGGGGCATGCCTTCGCGGACGCGGCTCAAGGAGAACCGGTGTGTGGTGGGCACCATCGAGGTCTGCGCGAGCGTGGACGTGACGCCGACGCTCGAGACCTTCATCCGCGTGTCCTTCCGAGGCCCGGGCCTCTCCCCCATGCGCGCCGCCGAGCTGCTCGAGCAGTTCGCCGGCAAGCGTTTCCCCACCGCGCCCAACGTGGAGTGGTTCGTGGAGATCGACGGTCGCCAGTGGATTCACTTCTCGCGGCGGTACACCCGCGGGACGCTGCTCGCGTGAGGCGCGGCGCCCGGTGGGCCGCGACGATCGCGTTGCTCGCTGCCTGCGTGGGCTGGGCCGACATCGCGCCAGTGAACACGTTCCAGTGCCGGGGAAAGGAAGCGGGCAGTCGCTGCACGCTGGAAGAAGGTGGGGCCGGCGTGTGCCAGGAAGGCCTCGTCACTCGGCCGGACTATTCCAACGGCCCGCCGCCCACCTACCGGCAGGTGAAGATGATGATCTGCGTGCCCGTGACGAAGCAGCAGGCCAGCGCTCCGTGGGCGCTGGCGATCGTGGCGCTCGGCGCGGCCGTGGGGTCGATCGCCGTGCGGCTGCGACGCGGACCGGCGCTCCCTTCGCCGCGCAGTACGTGACTTCGTCGGCGTGACTTCAAGCCCATGACCGCGCGCGCCGCAGAGCTCGTCTGGTCGCCGCTCGACCTCGGGCGCCGCTTCTTCCTGCGGGCGCTCTTGCCCTGGGTGGCGCCGTTGATCGCCGACCGCGCGCGCCGGGTGCTGTGGCTGGCGGTGCTGCTGCTCGCCGCTGCCTTCGCCACGACGCTCGCCGTGCCCGTGTTGATGTTGACCGTCGGGCCGCTGCTCTTGGGCGTGCCGCACCTGGTCGCCGACGTGCGCTACCTGGTGCTTCGGCCCGGCCTGCATCGCCGGGTGGACGGGTGGCTCGTGCTGCCGCCGCTCGTCGCCGCCGTGCTCGGCGCTCCGCCGGCGTGGGTGCTGGTGGGGCTGCTGCCTTGCGCGCTGCTCGCCGCGGGGCCGTGGTGGCGCTCGTCCACCGTCGCCCTTGTGAGCGTCGCGCTCATCGCCCTTGCGTGGCGCTGGCCCTGGCAAGCGCAGTGGGCGCTCCTGCACGGTCACAACGTCATCGCGCTGTGGCTGTGGTGGGGCTGGCGTTCGCGCCCGAAGAGCCACCGCTGGGTGCCCGTGCTGGCCCTGGGCGGCGCGGCCACGCTCCTGCTCGGCGCGGACGCGTGGGTCCTGAGCTTCTGGGCGCCCGCCGGGGCGACGCAGCTGGCGGACTTCGCGGAGCAGCTGTCCCCGGGCCTCGACGGTCCGTGGCCGACGCGCGTGCTGCTGTCGTTCTGCTTTCTGCAGGCGGTTCACTACGCGCTGTGGCTGCGGCTGGTGCCCGAGGACGATCGTCGCCGGCCCGCGCCGCGGAGCTTCAAGGCGAGCTGGGACGCGCTGCGCGGCGACCTGGGGCCCGTCGTGCTGTGGGGCGCGCTGGCGTTGTGGGCGGGCCTGCTCTGCTGGGGCCTGGTCGCCCCCGAGGCCGCTCGGGTGGGCTACTTGAACGTCGCCGCTTGGCACGCGTACCTCGAGCTGTTCGTCGCCGCGCGGTGGCTGAGCGGCGGAGCGCACGGGGTGGGGGCGCCCGCGTGACCGCCTGGCTCATCGCGTTCCTCTTCACCCAGGCCGTCGAGGCGCCGCTGTACCTCAAGGCGACGAGCGGTCGCTGGGCGGTGGCGTTGGGCGCGAGCGCCGTCACGCACCCGCTCGTGTGGTTCGCCTTCCCTGTGCTGCTGCCGGACTCCTACGCGGTGATGGTGCTGGCCGCCGAGGCGTTCGCGGTCTCGGTCGAGGCTGCGTGGCTGTTGGCCTTCGGGGTGCCCCGGGCGCTGTTGCTCAGCCTGCTCGCGAACGGCGCCAGCGCCACGGTGGGCTTCGCGCTGCGCGCCGTGTTTGGGGTGCCCTGATCTCCTGGTACACCTCATCCCCATGGCCAAGGCGAAGGCGACGAAGACGGTGTCGGCGAAGGACGCGGCGCAGCTGCTGTCCACGCTCGAGCGGCGGTTCGCACAGTTCCCGGCGCGGCATGAAGGGCTGCGCTGGGCGCAGGTGGCGCAGCGGCTCGAGGCCAGCCCGGAGAAGCTGTGGTCGCTCCAGCAGATGGAGGCCACCGGAGGCGAGCCCGACGTCATCGGCGGGGAAGGGAAGGGCGGTGTCTTGCGCTTCGTGGACTGCTCGGCGGAGACGCCCAAGGGCCGCGTCAGCCTCTGCTTCGACCGCGCCGCGCTCGACGCCCGCAAGGAAGCCAAGCCCAGGTCCTGCGTGGAAGACGTCGCCGCCGGCATGGGGGTCGTGCTGCTCGACGAGACGCAGTACCGCGGGCTGCAGCAGAAGGGTGAGTTCGACCTGAAGACGTCGAGCTGGATCCAGACGCCGCACGACGTCCGCGCGCTGGGTGGCGCGCTGTTCTGCGACCGGCGCTTTGGGCGCGTCTTCACGTACCACAACGGCGCCCAGTCCTATTACGCGGCGCGGGGCTTCCGCGCGGCGCTCGACGTGTGAGGCGTTCGTTGCGGATTCGCCCCTTGGCCCGGAACGGCCGCGTTGGCATGGTGCGCGTCCCATGAAAGACCTCCTCGCCGCCGCCGCCGCCGTTCTGCTGTTCCACAGCGCGCCGTCGCACGCCGCGCCACCTCCGAAGAAGCCGGTGATCGCCGTCGTGCCGCCGGTGTCGTCGGACGACGAGCTCAAGAAGCTCGGCTTGCTCATGGCCGCCCGCGCGTCCGAGCTGCTGGAGCAGACCAACAAGTACGCCGAGCTGCACGTCAAACAGATCGTCGCCATGGCCGACGCGGAGGGCATTCCTTCGAACCAGCTCAGCGAGCTGTGGGCGACGCAGAGCGCGCGGCAGGTGCTGGGCGCCGATCGTGTCGTCGCCGTCACGCTGGAGAAGAAGGACAAGACCATCGCCCTGAGCGGCAACGTCGTGACCAGCGCCAAGGCGCCGACGCCGTTCAAGGTGGAGCTGAAGGCGGACTGGCCCGAAGCGCTCAACGCCGGCTCGGAGGCGATCGCCAAGGCCGTGCTCGCGCTCGACAAGGGCAGCCTCCCGAAGAAGCCGTCGGCGCAGCCCGAGTCGAAGTCCGCCGATGCGCTCAAGGCGCTGGCTGACTGCTACGCCGTCGTCATTCGCCAGCCGCTGGGTGTCGAAGCGCCGTCGGTGTTGCTCGGCGAGGAAATGGACGCCGCCGCCGACGCCTGCGCCACGGCGGTCAAGGCCGACGCCACGCTGCACTTTGCTTCCGCGACCCAGGCGCTCGCCCACGCGCTGCTCGGGGAAGACGCCGAGGCGACGAAGGTCCTCAACTCGCTCGGCGAAGGCGCGGACGTCATCGAGCCGATGAGCCTGGCGCGTTTCTTCCAGGTCACCCGCTTCCAGAGCAACGAGGCGGGGCTCAAGGTGCTGGACGCGACGCTGAAGAAGCACCCGGGCGAGCTCATTGCGCTCAACTACAAGGCGGACACGCTCGCGCAGCTCGAAGAGCACCAGAAGGCGGCGGACGCGTGGAAGGCGTACGTCGACGTGGTCCCCAGCTCGCCGTTCGGCCATGGGCGCATGTCCCGGGCGCTGGCGCGGCTGGGCAAGCACGACGACGCGATCGCCGCGGCCAAGAAGGCCATGGAGCTGGCGCCGGACTCGCTCGAGGCCCGCCTGCAGCTGGGCAGCCGCTACATCGACGCGAACAAGCTCGACGACGCGATCGCCACGCTCAAGCCGCTGAGCGAGGCGAAGAGCCCCAACGGGGAGCACGTGGCGCGGCTGGCCTGGGCGCACTGGCTCAAGGGCAACGTCGACGGCGCCGAGCCGCTGTTCAAGCAGGCGCTGACGCTGTCGCAGGGCGTCGGCCAGTGGCGCTCGCGCGGCCGCACGCTCTACAACTTGGCGATGATCGAGGCGAAGCGCGGCAAGAAGGACGCCGCCAAGGGCCTCCTGCAGCAGTCGCTCGAGACGGGCTTCAAGGTGCGCCAGCCGGATCCGCTGGTGGCGCCGATCCTCAAGACGCTGGGCGACGCGAAGCCCGCGCCGAAGGAAGCGAGCGCGCTGCCGATCGACGCGTTCGGTGACGTCGACCCCAAGGCGAAGAAGCCGGCGCCGCCCGAAGGCTTCAAGCTCTACGAAGACGACCTCAAGTAAGCCCGTCAGGGCCTGGGGTTCGCGTCGAAGAAGTCGGCGAGGAGGCGGGTGGCGCCGGGGAAGGCGCCGTTGGCCTTGAACCAGACGTGCCCTCCGCCCTGGACGGTGTAGAGCTTGAGCGGCGCGGGGCAGGGCCACTCGTCGATGAGGGCGCTGCCCAGTGTGCCGGCGCGGCGTGGCGTGGTGCTGCTGCAGTGGTTGAGGCCCGCCCACCGCGTCACCGACGGGGACACGAGCGAATAGGAGACGATCGGATCCGCGTTCCCGTGGATGTGGAGCAGCGGCACGTTTCGGCTCGGCTGGCACTGGGTGATCGAGAGCACGCCCGTGCAGGAGCCCACGCTGGCGAACAGGTCGCTCAGCTCGCAGCCCACGCGGTAGGCCATGTGGCCGCCGTTGCTCATGCCCGCGGCGTGAATGCGCCGGGGATCGACGCAGAACTCGCTCTGCAGGCTCGCCACCAGCGCCCGGTAGAAGCCGATGTCGTCGACGTTGTTCTGCGCGGCGTCGCCGCAGCAGTGGCCGGCGTTCCAGCTGTACGTCAGGACGCTGCCCACGCCCTGCGGGTACACGACGATGTAGCCCCGTTGATCGCCCATGGCGTTGAAGGCCGAGTCGGTCTGAATCCAGCTCGCGGCCTGCGTGAGGCCGTGCAGGACGAAGACGAGCGGCATGGCCTGGCCTCGGTACGTCGACGGTACGTGGAGCAGGTAGCGCCGGGCGACGCCACCGACGGTGAGCGTGCGATCGAAGTCGCCGGCGCGGCCGGACTTCCCCGCGCACGTCATGGGCGCCCCCGCCGTGCCTCCGCTGCCGTTGGGCGCTCCGCCGCTTCCTGCTGCGCCTCCGACACCGGCCGCGCCGCCGCTGCCTCCCAACCCAGCCACGCCAC
>JALHOS010000135.1 GCA_022842905.1 Myxococcaceae bacterium
CGAGCCGCCGCCCACTCCGGCCGAGCCGCCGCCCGCACCGGCCGAGCCGCCGCCCGCACCTGCCGTACCTCCGCCCGCACCCGCCGCGCCGCCTGCACCAGCGGTGCCTCCCGCTCCGCCCATGCCCGCGAGCATCTTGCGCCCGTCGACACAGGTGCACGTCAGACCGCAAGCGAGGCCTTCACAGGACGGATCGGCGCAGTCCACCTTGCCGTCGTTGTTGTCGTCGCGGTTGTTGTCGCACCGCTCGGAAGGCACGCACTTGAGGTTCGTGAAGCACTGCGGGTCGCTGCAGTCCGTCTTGCCGTCGCCGTTGTCGTCCTTGCCGTTGTCACACGTCTCCGTGCTGGGCAGGGCGGGCTCTTTGGGCGTGCTGTTCCCGCACGCGACCAGCACGGCGAGGGGCAGCAACAGCGCGCGTAGCGTCGACGACATGGGGTGACTCCTTGGGTGTACCGGCCGAACGCTCGGCCTTTAGCTGACTGCGTGGGGGGCAGGGCAACAGGCCGCCTGGTGCGCGTTTCTCAGCGCGTGAGAACGGGCGGCCGGTGCGCCTAGGCCTTCACGGTGACCTTGATGACCTTCACGGGAGTCTTGGGGTTGTCGTTGGCGTCGGTCGGCGTGGTCTCGATCTTCTTGATGACGTCGGCGCCGCGGGTCACCTTGCCGAAGACCGGGTGTCGCGACTCGCCAGGCGAGAACCAATCGAGGAAGGAGTTGTGCACCGTGTTGATGAAGAACTGGCTGCCGCCGGAGTTCGGCGCGCCGGTGTTCGCCATGGACAGCGTCAACGGCTCGTTGGACAGCTTGGCGGTGAACTCGTCTTGAATGTCGCCCCACGGCGGGCCGCCGGTGCCGGCGCGCGGGCTCTTGGGGTCCTTCGAGTGCGGGCAACCGAACTGGAGCATGAACTTGTTGATCACTCGGTGAAAGTGCAGGCCGTCGTAGAAGCCGCTGGTCGCCAGCTTGAGGAAGTTCGCCGAGGTCAGCGGCATTTGGTCCTGGAAGATCTCGGCATCGAAGCTGCCGAGCGACGTCTCGAAGGTGACAGTGGGATTGGGCATGGACCCGCGCCCTAGGTCAGCCGTCTGCCTTCGGTCAATGCGCGCGAAGTGAGGCGTGGCCCACCTCGTCGCTGCTCCGGCCGCTGTGCTACGGCGCTTGGGCATGCGCGCTTGGCTGAGCGTCGGTGTCCTCCTGGCGGTCGTCGCGTCCTGTCAGTGCGGGAATGATCCCTGCGCCCAGGTGCGCTGCGCCGATCGGCTGGTGTGTGAGCCGAGCACGGGACGCTGCGCGCTGCCGGCGCAGTTCCTCGACGCCGGAGAGCCAGACGCCGGGCCGTCGTCGACAGACGCGGGAATCGACTCAGGGACCGACGCCGGCGTGGACGCGGGCCGCTGTGGGGTCTGCCCCGCCCGCGCGCCGATCTGTGACGCCGACGCCGGGCAGTGCCGCACCTGTACCGAGGCGCAGGGCTGCGGCGCCGGGACGCCGATCTGCAACGTGCTGGCGAACGGCGGGGAAGGGCGCTGCCAAGTGTGCACGCCCACGCGGGGGTGCAGTGGCCAGGCGCCGTACTGCGACGTCGGGGCGCCACCCGCGGGCCAGTGTGTGGAGTGCCAAGGGGACCAGGACTGCGCCGCGCGCGGCAAGGTGTGCGATCTGTGGGCGCAGACCTGCGTGGACGACGATGGAGGCTTCGCCGGGGTCGTGACCTTCGGCGACGGTGGCCAGACGACGCCGTGCAACGTGCCGCGACCGGCCACGGCGAGCTGCACGACGGAGTGCCCCAACGGCTTCACCTGCGTGAACGGCCGCTGTGAGCTGCGCGGCCGGTCCGGCCCGCTCCAAGTGACGCTGCGCTTCTCGCCTGACGAGGACATCGACCTCTACGTGGTCGAGCCGCTGCCGGACGGCGGCAGCTGCGAGATCTTCTACGGCCAGCCCAACGTGGACTCGGGCATTCCTTTCCCGCTGCCGATTCCGCTGCCGCCCATGAGCTGCGGCTCGCTCGGCTGGTTGGATCTCGACAGCAACCGGGCCTGCAGCATCGACGGTGTCCGCGTGGAGAACGTGATCTACCCCGGCGGCGCCACGCCCACGCGCGGTCGCTACACGGTCCGGGTGAACTACTTCCAGAGCTGCAGCGCGCCGTCGACGGTGCCGTGGGAGATCGAAGTGCGGGCCTTTGGCGAGACGCGCTTCTACTGCGGCAGCTTCCCCGGGGGCTCGGCCGTCGGCGGCGGGCTCGGCGCGGGGCGCTTCGTCACCAGCTTCCGCGTGCGCTGAAGGCAGTGTTCGCGGCGGGCCGGTCGAGGCGATCCGGAGCGGCCACGGCTGGCCGAGCTGATCACCGCGCTCGACGCGCACGCCGCGCGTGCCGGGCCGTGACGGCTACTCGTCGCTGGCCTCGGCCGGCGCGCCGCCGACCTTCGCCACGTCGTCCTTCGACACCTTCGAAGGGTCGATCTTCTTCGTCGCCACCAGCAGCTTGTCGATCGTCTCGTCGAAGTCGAACTCGCCGTCCTTCTTGAAGCGCAGGAAGTTGACCCGCGCGACGACGTAGTTCTTCAGGTACGGCGAGCTGAGCCCCTTGGCCTTGAGCGCGTCGACGACGGCCACCACCGCGTCGTCCCAGCGCAGCAGCAGATCCGCGCGCGCGTCGCGCACCTTCAGCGCTTCGGCCAGCGGCTGCTCCAAGAAGCCCTCGAGTCGCTTGACGACGCTCGAGTACGCGCCGGCGGAGAACCGCGGCCGCTTCTCGTACGCGGCGCCGAAGGTGATGAAGTGCGGCTCTTCGAAGACGCCCATGAAGTCGGACTCGTTGCCCTGTTTCTGGCCGACGAGGCCGCGGTACATGCGGATCACCTCGAGCGAGCGCTCCTTGAGGTTGTGCGCCTTCTCGGTGTTGAGCGCCAGGATCTGAAACGCGACGTCGGGGTCGGGCTGCACCAGCGCGACGATCGTCTTCTGCCCGAGCAGCCGCATCGCCCCGAGCCGGTGGTTGCCGTTCGGCGTCCAGTACTTGCCGTCGTGCCGCACGGCGATGATCGGGTCCAGGAACCGGCCCAGCCGCTCCATGGCGCTCGCCAGCTTCTTCACGTGGGTCTCGGAGCGATCGCGCTGGTAGGGCGTGGGCTCGACCATTTCGATGGGGAGCGCGGCGACGACGACGGGGTGTCCGCCCAGCGGCTCCTTGTAGACGCCGATGACGGTGCCGCCGTCTTGCGCGACGAGGGTGGACAGCTCCAGCCCGTCGGGCGCGGTGGAGATCTCCTGCGCGCCCAGGCCCTTGCTCTTCGCTTCGACCTTCTTCCGCCGCGGCGCCTTCGGCTTCTTCACGGTCTTCGTGCTGGCCATGGTGTGTGCTCCTTCTTGAAGTTGGGACGACGTGTCACTCGCCCGAGACGGTGAGCTCCGAGAAGCGGATCGTCGGTGCGCCGGTGGAACCGCGGAACGTCAGATCGTTCCCCACGGCGTCCACCTTCTGGAGCATGTCGGTCAAGTTGCCCGCCACCGTGACTTCCTGCACCGCGTGGGTCAGCTCGCCGTTCTCGATCCACAGGCCGTTGGCGCCGCGCGAATAGTCGCCGGTCACCGCGTTCGCCCCGTGCCCGAGCATGGTCGTCACGTAGAGCCCGGCCTTGACGCCCTTGAGGATCGCCTCGGGTGGCTCTTTGCCCGGCTCCAGGTACAGGTTGTGAGTGCCGATGCCCGGCGTGCTCCGGTAGCCGCGCGCGGCGTTGCCCGTCGTGCGCGCCCCGGCCTTGCGGGCGGTGAACACGTCGTACAGGTACGCCCCGAGCACGCCCTGATCGACGAGCCGCGTCGTGCGCGTGGGCACGCCCTCGCCGTCGAAGGGCGAAGTGCCCAGCCCCTTCGTCAGCCGGCCGTCGTCGATCAACGTGAAGTGCTTCGGCGCGATCGCCTGCCCGAGCTTGCCGGCCAGGAACGACGCCTTCTTGTGGACCGCGTCGCCGTTGCACGCCCCGGCCAAGCTGCCGATGAAGCTCGCCGTCATCATCGGCTCGAAGACGACCGGCACCTTGCAGCTCTTGACCTTCTTCGCGCCGAGCATGCGCACCGTGCGCCGCGCCGCCTCCGTCGCCACCGCTTCAGGGGAATCGAGCTCCTTGAAGAAGCGCCGGTAGTCGACCCAGCTGCTCGTCTGGAGCTGCTCCCCTTCGGACGCCACCGGAGACGCGTAGAGGTAGACGTACGTCCCGTCGTAGCCACCCTGCGTGCCCAGCGAGTTGGCCAGGTAGACCTCACCCACGCTCTCGCCGGCCCCCACGCTGTCCACCGTCTTGAGGCGCGGGTCGAACGCCTTGACGACCTTCTCCATGGTGAGGGCGGCTTGGATCTTCCAGTCCGCGCGCAGCTCGGCCACCTGCGGGTCGAAGAGCGGCCCCACGTCGGGGAACGCGCCCAAGTCGTCGAGCTTGGGCAGCCCGTTGTGCTCGTTCGGCGCGGCCGCCTTCGCCAGGCTCAGCCCCAAGTCCACGAAGCTCGACAGGCCACCTTCGGCGAAGTCGCTCGTCCAGCAGAAGCCGAGCCGACCGTCGACGATCACGCGGAGCCCGGCGCCCTTCGACGTGGCCTGAGTGAGGTCTTCGATCTCCCCGTCGCGCACGCGCACGTCGGCGGTGCGGCCGACCTGCACGAAGGCCTCGGCCTGCGACGCCCCGCGGGTCATCGCCAGGTCGACCAGCCGCTTGGCAAACGCTTGGTGCTTGTTCGTCACGGCGCTCACCCCTTCACCTTCGTGCCACCCACCGTCATGTTGTCGATGCGGACCGTCGGCAGCCCGACGCCCACCGGCACGCCCTGGCCGTCCTTGCCGCAGGTGCCCATTCCCGGGTCCGGCAGCGGATCGTTCCCCACCGCCGTCACGTTCTTGAGCGCCACCGGCCCCACGCCGATCAACGTCACACCCTTGAGCGGCCGGCCGAGGTGGCCCCCTTCGATCTCGTACGCCTCGGTCACCTCGAAGACGAAGTTCCCGTTGGTGATGTCGACCTGCCCGCCGCCGAAGTTGGCGCAGTACACGCCCTTGCTCACCCCGCCGATGATCTCCTCGGGGCTCTGTTCCCCCGGCGCCAGGTACGTGTTCGTCATGCGCGGCAACGGCAGGTGCTTGAAGGACTCGCGGCGCCCGCTGCCGGTGGACTTCTGGCCCATGAGCTTCGCGTTGAGCGCGTCGAACATGTACCCCTTGAGCACGCCGCGCTCGATGAGCACCTTGAACTGCGTCGGCTCACCTTCATCGTCCACGTTCAGGCTGCCGCGGGCGTTGGCCATGGTCCCGTCGTCGATGACCGTCACCAGCTCGCTGGCCACCTTCTCACCGAGCTTCCCCGCGAAGAGCGACGTGCCCTTGCGAATGAAGTCCGCCTCGAGGCCGTGGCCGACCGCTTCGTGCAGGAGGATCCCGCTCCAGCCCGGCGCGAGCACCACCGTCTGCTGGCCGGCCTGGGCGTCGGCTGCGCCGAACGTGGCGCAGGCCTGCCGCGCCGCTTCTTTGGCGACCAGCTCCGGCGTGAAGGTGTCGAAGTGGGAGAACGGCACTCGGCCGCCGCCGCCGAAGCTCCCGGTGCGCCGCTCACCCGACTCGGCCGCCGCCACCACGCCCACCGACATGCGGCAGAGATCCTGCGTGTCCTCCGCCAGGTGGCCCTGCGTGTTCGCCACGAGGATTCGCTTGGTCGTGTCCGCGTAGGTGGCCGTCACCTGCTTGATGCGGGGGTCGGCCGCGCGGGCCGCCTTGTCGGCGCGCACGACCAGATCCCGCTTGTGCGCCACGTCCACCGCGTGGAGGTGCTTGTCGAGCCGGTAGAAGGTCGGCAGCGGCCGCCGCGCCACGCTGACCGGCGCGTGCTGCTTGTCCCCGTGGGCGATCAACGCCGCCGTCTCCGCAGCGCGGAGCAGCGCGTCGTCGTCGAGATCGTCCGAGTACGCGTAGCCGACCTTCCCCCCGACGATCACCCGAACGCCGACGCCCACGGACTGTCCGGCCTGCGCGCTCTTGACCTTCTCTTCTTCGAGCACCACCGCGGTGGTGTCGCTTCGCTCTGCGTACACCTCGGCGAAGTCGGCGCCGCGGGCCATGGCGCGCGCGAGGATTCGGTCGATCTGCCGGGCGCTGAGCAGCGGCGGCGGGTGGGTCGGTGAGCGGCTCGCAAGGTCGGGCGCGGACATGGCGGCGGACAGTACCAATGACCTGTTGGGTGACAGCGGTTTGTTTGGGGGGGTGACGAAGCGGTGCCCGCGGCGGGCGACCTGCTACGATTCAACTCACTTCATGGCTGCTTCCAAGAAAGGCGCGTTCCAGTCGCCGCCCACGCAGATGGGGCAGACGCAGGCTCGCGCCAACGAGAGCTTCGCCGGGCTGGACGAAGAAGAAGATCCACAAGCGTCCCTCCACACCCGCGCGCGCGCCCAGAACCCGCTCATGACGGAGGACGAGGCCGGCGTGACGCGCGCCCGCAAGGCGCACAAGCCAGACAAACGTCGCGCGGCGCCGACGCGTGCAGGTGACACGGCCTGGCCCGAAGCCGACGGCCTGCGCGCCCAGTCGCAGGACTTCGAAGAGCTGTCCGAAGAGCTCGAAGGCGACGCCGACGACGACGTGCCGGAGATGGCAGACGAAGCCGTCATGTCGATTCACGACGACTCGGGCCTGGGGCTGTCCGCCCGGCTGCGCGCCGCGGAGGACGAGGCCGCGCTCTCGGTCGGCCACAACCTGACCGGCGACGGGCTCGACGCGCTCGAGCCGGAGATCGCCCCTCGCACCAAGGCGGAGATCCCCGCGAACGAGGAGCCGGCGGCGTCGTACCGGCCGGACGAGAACGACGTCAACGCGACGCGCGCAGGGCCGCCGTTTCGCTTGGAAGTCGTCGAAGGGCCAGATCAGGGCCAGACCGTGCGCTTCAAGGGCGTGCGCATGGTGCTCGGGCGCACGTCGGGCGTGGACTTTCAGCTGTCCGACCAGTCCGTCAGCCGGCGCCACGTCGAGCTGGTGCACTCCGACGACGGCGTGCTCATGCGCGACCTGGGCTCGGGCAACGGCACCAAGGTCAACGACAAGAAGGTCGCCGAGAAGAAGCTCGCCCACGACGACGTGATCTGGCTGGGCAAGACGAAGATCCGCTTCGTCGACGAGAACGTGGAGATGGAAGCGGTGCGCGCGGCGGCCGAGGCCAAGGGCTCCGTCGTCGACAGCCGCGACGAGCGCGTGGGGTCGCCCAGGCGCAGCAGGGCGCCGGGCGTGGAGATCGACGGGCCTTCGCGCAGGTCCCAGATCCGCGCCGCCGAGGACGACGCCGCTGACGAAGCGGGCGACGAGGCGGGCGACGACGACGCCGACGGCGACGCGGAAGACGACGCGCCGCGCCCTGGGCGCAAGTCTCCGAAGCGGGCCAATTCCGTCGAGGTGTCCGAGTCGATGATGAACGACTTGGAGGCCGTGCGTTCGAAGTCCGGCCAGAGCAGAGCCGGCGCGTCGAAGTCCGGCCAGAGCAAGCTGGGCGGCAGCATGGCCGGCAAGTCGCGGGCCGGCAGCCGCGCGGACGTCGAGGAGGCGAGCGAGGACGAACGGTCGGACGAGGCGGGCGACGAAGAGGAAGATCGCCCGAAGAAGCGCAGGGGCAGCCGCGCGTCCCTGTCCCGGCCTGGAACCCAAGCGTCGGCGTCGGCGCTCGAAGAAGAGGCCGCCGACTCGGGTTCGGACGACGAGGATTCCGACGAGGGCGAGGACGACGAAGACGAAGCCGAGGAGAAGCCCAAGCGGCGGCGGCGCGGACAGAAGTCGCTCGCTCAGCGCCTGCGCGGCATGCCGGTGCAGGCCAAGGCGGCGATCGGCGTCGGCCTGGCGGCGGCGCTGGTCTTCGGCATCGGCGCCATCGTCACCTTGCGCGACAAAGAAGCGGCGATCCCCAAGGTCGACCCGAACAAGGCAGTGGCCGAGTCGAACGTGCTGTCGGCGCGCACGGCGGTGAAGGAGAAGCGCTTCCAGGACGCCGTCACGCTGCTGGAGGAGGCCGAGCGCCTGTACCCAGGCACGGACCGCACTGGCCTGCTGCCCAAGGCGCGCGCCGAGCTGACCGTGCAGCAGGGCGTGGAGCAGGTGCGCGAGCTGGCCAAGCAGAGCCGCTTCGAGGACGCCCACAAGGCGCTCGAGAAGGTCCCCGAGGATTCGATCTACTTCGAGGAAGATCGCAAGGCCGTCACCAAGGAGCTGTACGACGCCGAGGTCAAGTACTGGAGCGAGAAGGTGATGGAGTCGCTCGCTTCCGGCGATGTCCCCGGGGCGGAGACCAACCTGCGCAAGCTGCCGCCTGAAGCGCAGCCCGCGCTGGCCGAGGAGATCCGCAAGCTCAAGGAGCAGCAGCTCGAAGCCGAGAAGGACGAGCTGGGTCGCAAGCGCTCGGCGGCGGCAGCGGCGGCGGCGGCGGCGGAGGCGAAGAAGCGCGAAGCCATGGCTCTGGCGTTCGCGGTCGTGGAGCGGAAGTTCAACTCCGGGGAGTGGGATCGCGCGGCGTCGGAGTGCACGCGCGTCATCGACAACAACGCCACCGACAACGACATTCTCGAGCGGGCGAAGGTGCTCAAGGGGCTCATTCCCATCTTCGGGAAGGCCTACGAGGAGGGCACGAAGAAGTTCCGCATGAAGCAGTACGTCGCCGCGGTCAAGCCGCTGAGCGACGCCCGGCGGACCTACCGTTCCATGGGCCTGACGTCGAACGCGTACGGCAACGACATGGACACCATGTTGCTCGACTGCCTCATCGCGCAGGGCAACGAAGCCATGAGCCGCGAGAACCTCTACGACGCGATCCACGCGTTCCGCGAGGCGCTCAAGCTCGATCAGTTCCACCCGCGGGCGAAGCAGGCGGTGCACGACATCGAGTCACGCGCCGACGAGCTGTTCATGGACGCGTACAAGCTCGAGGAGGGCGACCGGACCCGCGCGTTGAAGATGTACAAGCTGATTCAGGAGATCAGCGCGCCCGGATCGACCGTGCACGAGAAGGCGAAGAATCGCATTCAGGCCATGTTGCCGTAGCGGGGCGGGGCGACTGCGTCAGCGCCGGTGCGCGGGAGAATCAGGTCGAAGCGCTGGGAGTCGGTCGCGCCGGTGGGCTCGAGGGCTCAGCGCGGGGCTCTTCTGTGCGCAGGGATCGGCGCGAGGAGGGCAACAGTCCGAGCGTGCTTCCCCGGCCGGTTGCGCCCACGGCCGATGGTGAGCCGAGCGCCGTGGTGGTGGGTCCTGCGCGCCGGCTGAAGGCGTGGCGCGATCTTCTTCAGCGTCACGCGAGGAGAGCCGAACGTGCGCTTCGGCTCGTCGTCACGGTCGACGATGGATTGGAGCGCCTTGGTGGTCGGTCACCATGGCCAGCCGTTGATTTGGGCGGTGCCGTTCGGCGTCACGCGAGGAGCCGAGCGAGCGCTCCTGGTCGTCGTCGCAGGTGTCCAGGGTGCCGAGCGCGGTGGTGGTCCGAGGGCCGGCCGGAGGTGCGGCGCGATTCTCTTCAGCGTCACGCGATGCGCCGAGCGAGCGCTTCGGGCAATCCGTGGTGGTCGGGCAGGAGGGCTCGTTGCTGCTTGGCGCGGTGTTCTCTGGCGTCACGCGGCGCGCCGGGCGCGCGCTCCGGATCGTCGTAACGGCCGACGATGGAGCCGAACGCCGTGGTGGCCGGGCACGAGCCGTGGTGCAGACGTTGGCGGTGCTCTGCGGCGTCACGCGAGGATCCGAGCGGGCGTTCCTGGTTGTCGTCGCAGCCGTCCACGGAGTGGAGCGCCGTGGTGGTTCGTTACGAGGGCCGGCCGGAGGTGCGGCGCGGAGTTCTTCGGCGCCGCGCGACCAGCGCGAGCAGTCCCACGAGGCCGAGTGTGCCTGCCTGGCCGTTGCATCCACAGCCGACGGTGTAGCGGAGCTCCATCATGTTCGTCCCCGCGTCGGACGGCTCGCTGGGGAGGACGCCGCCGTCGGTAGGGGGTGCGCCCGCATCCGTGGTCGCGCCCGCGTCCGTCGTCGCGCCCGCGTCCGTCGTCGTGCCCGCATCCGTCGTCGTGCCCGCATCCGTCGTCGTGCCCGCGTCCGTCGTCATGCCCGCATCCGTCGTGGTGCCCGCATCCGTCGTCGTGCCCGCGTCCGTCGTCATGCCCGCATCCGTCGTCATGCCCGCATCCGTCGTCATGCCCGCATCCGTCGTCATGCCCGCATCCGTCGTCGTGCCCGCATCCGTCGTCATGCCCGCATCGGTCGTCATGCCCGCATCGGTCGTCATGCCCGCATCCGTCGTCATGCCCGCGTCCGTCGTCATGCCCGCATCCGTCGTCATGCCCGCATCCGTCGTCA
This sequence comes from Myxococcaceae bacterium, assembly GCA_022842905.1. GTDB lineage: Bacteria > Myxococcota > Myxococcia > Myxococcales > Myxococcaceae > JALHOS01. Next base: position 10,361 of record JALHOS010000135.1, read on the forward strand.
TGCCCGCATCGGTCGTCATGCCCGCATCGGTCGTCGTGCCCGCATCGGTCGTCGTGCCTGCGTCCGTCGTCGTCCCGGCGTCGACCCCAGCATCGACCCGCGCCCCGAGGTACAGGAACGTGCGCCCCTCGGCTGCCTCGCCGTTCGTGAACTGCGACGCCCCGACGATCACGTCCGCCAGTCCATCGCCATTGACGTCGCCCGCCCCGGACACGCTGGCGCCGTAGTACGCCGACGCCTGGTCGCACTCTCCGATCCACTTCGCGACGGTGGCCAGGCCGGTGGGCCCACCTTCGTACAGGAACGCGCCGCCTTCGTTCGAGAGCGGGTTGTCCCACTGATACGCGCCCACCACGACGTCCGCGTAGCCGTCACCATTCGTGTCGCCCGCGCCCTTGGCGCTGATCCCGTACGCCGCGTTCGCCTGATTGGGCTCTCCGCGCCACGCCTCCACCGCGGCGAGCCCGGTCGGCCCACCCATGTAGACGAAGGCGGCGCCCTCGCTCGTTTGTCCACCGCTGTAGAAGTCGGCGCCGACGACGACGTCGTCGTAGCCGTCTTGGTTCACGTCGCCCGCGCTGGCCACCGAGAAGCCGAAGTTCGACCCCGCCAAGTTCGCCGTGAGCACGCGCGCGGGCGTGGTGCTCAGCCCCGTGGCGCTGCCGAGGTACAGGTACACCGAGCCGCCCGTCCCCGTCGCCGGTGCTCCCACCAGCACGTCCGCGAACCCGTCGCCGTTGACGTCGCCCGCCCCCGCAACGCTGGTGCCGTAGCCGGCCCGCACCACGTTCACCTCGCCGATCCACGCCGGCATCGTCGCCAGGCCGCTGGCGCTCCCCAGGTAGAGGAACGCTCGCCCTTCGTCCTGCTGCCCGTTGGCTGACTTGCTCGCGCCCACGACGACGTCGTCGAACCCGTCACCGTTGACGTCGCCCACGCCCGCCACGCCATGGCCGTACATGGCGCTGGACTCGTTCGCTTCGCCGATCCACGCGGCCGTCGTTCGCAGGCCGGTGGCGCTGCCCAGGTACACGAACGCGCGGCCTTCGTTGGCCTGTCCGTTGGTCGAGTTGGTCGCCCCGACGATCACGTCGTCGAACCCGTCGCCGTTGACGTCGCCGGCCGAGGCGACACACCGCCCGAAGAGCGCACCCCCTTCGTTTCCTTCCGCCGTCCACGCGGCAGTGGTGCTCAGGCCCGTCGCGCTGCCCAGGTAGACGTAGGCTGCGCCTTCGTTGGGCTGCCCGTTCTTGCTCCAGGGCGCGCCCACCACCACGTCGTCGAAGCCGTCGCCGTTGACGTCGCCCGCCGACGACACGAAGTCCCCGAAGAACGCCTGCGCGACGTTCCCTTCGGCGGTCCACGTCGACGTCAGCAGCGGATCGACCAGCACCGGGTAGCGGGCGCCTTCGTCGTCGATCTCGATCGCCAGCCCGTCGTCCGTGGCGCGAAGCCGGGCCGCCAACGCACGGCCGTCTGAATCGAAGGCGTGCAGATCCCCGTACGCCATCGTCAAGCCGCCCGGCGTCGACAGCACGGCGCGTCCACCGGACACCTCGGCCGTTGCCTCTCCCAGGGCGAGCTCCAGCACGACCGGCCCGTCGCCCGCCGGAGGCGCGGCGATCGTCCACCCGTGCTCGACCCCTCTGGGGCCGTTCGCCCACCATTCCTCGAGAAATGGCCAGCGACGAAGGACACGGACACCTGTTTGCTGAGGACCCAACTGCGGGGCCGCTGCGCTCAAGGGGTCGCGCTGCGAGCGCCGGCCCCACGCCACCGTCTCGAACTGCGCCAGCTGCGCGCCCGTTCGCACGTCACCGATCGACCAGCGACCCTGCGCCGACCAGCGGAGCCAGAGTCCCTGCTGGGGGTTCTCCGCGACCAGCCCTCCCGCACGCGACCGCGGGGCGTAGGCAGCCGCCGTCGACGGGACGTGCGTCGACCCTGACGTCGGTGTCCGCTGGCCGTCGGCGAGCCCGAAGACGAGCACGAGCCCAACGAATCCCGCGCGTATCCTCACCGTGGCCACACCTCCGCAGCGTGCCTTCCGCCGGCCCCGAGTCTAGCGCGCCCCGCGACGCCACCCGCTCAGCGACGGCGCGCGCACGCTTTGCGCAGTAGGCAGCGCACCGACAGCAGCCCCTTGAAGACGAAGCGCGCGAGCACGTTGACGGGCCCGCGCGTTTGATCGGCGGCAGCCTGCGAGGGTCGCCCAAGAAGCTGACGAGAAGTCGAACTCCGCAACCAGCAGCGGCTCGGCGCGGCACTATGCTTCGTCCTGCCATGCCCCTGGCTCTCGCGCTGCTCGTTGCGACTTCCATCGGCGCCGAGCCCGAGCTCCGCTTCGTCAGCCACGACACCCTGACGCTGCGGGCCCGCGCCGGGCTGGCGGTGCGCTCGGGCGCGCAGCGCGATCAAGGGCCCGGGCTCGTGTACTCCGGGGTCACGCCCAACGACTTTGGCGGCGCCGCGTGGTGGTGGTTCGCGCTCGACGCTCGGCTGGGCATCGCCGCCGCGCTCCAGCGCGAAGCCTTCTCGCTCGAAGGCAGCGGCGCGCCGTCGCTCCAGGCCGCGCTGGTCCGCGGGCACCTGGGCCCGACCCTGCGGTTTCGCGCGGGGCCCGTTCGCCTCGAAGGCCTGGTGGCCTACGCCTTTCAGCAGCTGCCGTACTTCGGCCAGAGCGCCCAGCCCGCCTTCACCGCGGTGGCGCGTCACGCGCTCCTCCTCGGGGCGCGCGCGCAGCTCGACCTGGGCCCCGTCACGCTCGAGCTCAAGGGTGACTTCCCCGTGGCGCTCGCCACCCTGGGTGCGGGCAGCGAGGCGACGAGCCTGGGCGGGAACGTCGGCGGCGCGGTGCGCGTGCAGCTGTTTCGGCTCGGCGGCTGGCACTTCGGCGCGCTCGTCGACGGCGCCTGGACGCCAGACTCCGTCACCGTCGCCAGCGGCGCGCTCAGCAGCCAGAGCGTCGGCCGCTTCGGCTTGGGCCTCGACGTGCAACTCCGCGACGTGGCGCCAGCGCCCCTTCGCCCTCCAGAGCCGCCCGCCGTCCAGCTCGCCGGGCTCGTGGTGCGCTGTGTCGACCAGACCGGCGCGCCCACGGCGGCGGCGCTCGTCGTCGCGCCTGAGGGGCACGAAGCGAAGCCGGCGCGCTGTGACGAGAAGGGAACCGCCCGACTCGACGGGCTCCCGCTGGGACCCGCGCGCGTCGACGCGACGAGCCCGGGGCGCTCGCCGGCCAGCGCGCCGCTGACGTTGGTCGCGGGAGAGAACGTGGTCGAAGTGCGGCTCAGCGGCCCCAAGACTGGTCGGCTGGTGCTGCGCGTGGTCGACGGGGCCACCAAACAGGCGCTGCCCGGCGCCGTCGTGTCGATCGACGGGGCGGCGCCCGCGCAGAGCGTGGAGGTGGACCTGCCGCCCGGCCCCCACGCGCTCAAGGTGACGGCGCCGGGGTACCTGGCCGCGGACGAAGCCGTGACGGTGCTCGAAGGGCAGCGGGTGGCGATCGAGCTGGCCCTGCTCAAGCTCACGCAGCGCGCGCCGGCCACGCTGACGGTGCACGTCCGCGACGCCAAGACCGGCCAGTCCGTCGACGCGCAGGTCGAGCTGGTCGGCACCGGAAACAAAGGGCAGGCGGTGGGCGCGCTGACGCTCTCCATCGCCGGCGGCACCGCGTCGGTGCGGGTCAGCGCCCCGGGCTACCTCGCGCAGACGCGCACCGTCACCGTCAAGGACGGTGACCACGCCATTCTCAACGTCGACCTCACCCCCAAGCGCAAGTGAGCCCCGTGTCGCCGCGCCCGCCGCCCCAGCAAGGCTTCGTCGAGGGACCGCCCATGAAGCGCAGGGGGGCGGCCGTCGGTTCGCGCGTGGTCGCCCTCTCCAGCCTCGGGTTCATCGTGGGGGCGGTGGCGTGCTCGTCACCCACGGGGCCTTCGGTCGACGCGTCAACGGGGTCGCCACCGCCGGGCGCGCTCGTGAGCGTGGGCGCGGTGATCCGCGCAGACGGCGAGGTCGAGCTGACCCGCGCCTGGCTCACGCGGGCCGCTCGGCTCGAGCCCCTCGAGGCCCTCGACCGGGTCGCGACGGGCCCCGACGCGGGGGCGCTCTTGGCGTTGGGGAAGGGCCGCGAGGTCGAGCTGGGGCCGTCCGCGGCGGTCACCCTCTCGTCGGACGGCGGGGTGCTGACGCTGGAGCTGCTCGCCGGCGTGCTCATCGGCCGCGCGCATGGCGGCGCCGGCGGTGACGGCTTGAGCTTGACGATCGAGACGCCGCTGGGGCTGACGCGCGTGACCGAAGGCGAGGTGCACCTGCAGGTGGCCGGCGCCTCGGCCAGCGTCGACGTGCGGGTCGGTGAAGTGCTGCAGCTCGAGCGCAGCGGCCGCTCGGAGCGGCTAGTCGCCGGAGCCCGCCGCGCCCGGGGGCAGGTGCGCGAGCTCGATCCCGTCCCGCTGAGCGTGGTCGTCACCTCCGGCGTCGTCGAGCACCGCCCCGCGGGCACGAAGGCGTTCAAGCGGGTCCGCGGGGCGCTCCCGCCGCTCGAGCCGGGTGACGCGCTGCGCGTGAAGGACGGGCGGGCGCGGCTGTTGGGCCGCGAAGGGGGCCTCGCGCTGAGCGTGGGCCCTTCGGGGCAGGCCGTGCTCCAGGACAGCCGCGGCTCGGACACGGAAGACGAGGCCGCGCTCGAGCTCGAAGCCGGACCGCTGCAGGTCGACGCGGCGCCCGGCCACCGGACCCGCGTGTCCCTGGGCGTGGCGACCGTCGAGACGGACACCGGCGGGCAGCTCACCGTCTCGCGCACCAAGGCCGGCGTCATCGCCACCGCGCGGACCGGCGAGTGGACCGTTCGCGGAGAAGCGGGTGAGGCCAAGGAGGTGTCCGGTGGGTCCGTCGCGTCGACCGGCCCCGAGGGCGTCACCGACGTCAAGCCGCTGCCCCGCGAGCCCTTGGTGCTGCCGTCGCGGCAAGGGCTCACCGTCGCGCACGAGGGGGCGCTCAAAGTGGTGTCGCTGAACTGGGACTGCGAGGACGGTGCCGCGTACGAGGTGGCGGTGTCCGAAGCGGGCGGCTCGGCGCCGTCGTTGGCTGGGCTGGTGCGGGCGTGTTTCGTCACCGTGCCGCTGCCCAAGCGCGGTCGCCTCACGTGGTCCGTCACCCGCGGCGGAGCGCCCCACGCGCGAGGCAGCGCGACCTTCGGGCCCTTGGGGCCGCAGGGCGCGGCGCTGTCGTTGGCGACGAACGTGGTGACCGACGGCCGGCAGACGACGACGATCAGCTACCAGGACCGCCCGCCCTTGGTGGCGTTTCGCTGCACCGAGCACCCGCAGGCGGTGGCCTACGAGCTCAAGGTGTACCCGTTGAACCAGCTCGCGACGCCGATCGCGCAGAGCAAGGACCGCTCGCCGCAGCTGACGGTGGCGGAGGGCGTGCTGGGTGACGGCCAGTACGTCTGGGCGTGTACCCCGCTCGACGTGAAGGGCGGCGCGCTCGTCGGGGGGCGCATGAACAAGCTGGAAATGTCCTACGACAACGCGGTGTCCGGCCTGGTGATCCGCTCACCGCGGCTGCACGAGCTGGTGGGCGACCCGGTGCACTTCGTGGGCGTGGCGCCGCTCGGAGCCAAGCTGACGATCAACGGCGCGCCGGTGCCGCTGGACGCGGCGGCGCGCTTCTCGATCGACCTCCCGCGGCCGCCTGGCGGCGTGGTGGTGTTTCGCCTGGTAGGCCAAAGCGCCGAGCGCTACACCGTGCTCACCGTTCGAGCCCGATGAGCGACCAGTCCGCCGGCGCCGCACACGCAGAGCTGTTGGGCCGAGCCTTCGGGAAGTACGTGTTGGTCAACAAGCTCGCCGAGGGCGGCATGGCCGAGCTGTTCCTGGCCAAGCAGCTGGGCGTGGAGGGCTTCGAGAAGAACGTCGTCATCAAGCGCATGCACTCGCGGCTGACGAGCAACCCCGAGTTCGTCACCATGTTCTTGGACGAAGCGCGGCTCGCGGCCACGCTCCAGCACCCGAACGTCGTGCAGATCCTCGATCTGGGCGTGGTCGACGGCGCGTACTTCATCTGCATGGAGTACCTGGCCGGCGAAGACTTCGCGGCGCTGATCCGCGCGTCTCGCCAGCGCCGCGCCACGCTGCCGGTCGCCGTGGTCCTGCGGATCATCGCCGACGCTGCGCGCGGGCTGCACCACGCCCACGAGCAGACGGACGCCGCCGGGCGGCCGCTCAACATCGTCCACCGGGACGTCAGCCCGGCGAACCTCTTCGTCACCTTCACCGGCACCGTGAAGGTGCTCGACTTCGGCATCGCCAAGGCCGAGTCGACGCTCGCGCACACCGGCGCCGGGGTGGTGAAGGGGAAGTACCTCTACATGTCGCCGGAGCAGGCCAGCGGCGCCAAGGTCGATCGGCGCGCCGACCTCTACGCCCTCGGCATCGTCGCGTACGAAGCGCTGACCCTCACGCGGCCGTTCGCGCGCGAGTCGGACCTGGCGATCTTGAAGGCCGTGCTGGAGACGGATCGCAAGCCCTTGGCCGAGCTGCGGCCGGATCTGCCGCCGTCCGTCGTGGTGGCGATCGAACAGGCGCTCGCGCCGGACCCCGCCGCGCGCTTCCAGACTGCGGCGCAGTTCGCCGACGCGCTCGATCAGATCCTCGCCGCGGCCGGGGGGACGAGCCAGGCGCAGGTGCAGCAGTTCCTCACCGAGTTCTTCGGCGCCGAGCACGTCAAGGCGCGCTCCCGCGTGCCGTCGCTCGACGAGCTGAAGCGGCAGCCCGACCTGGCGCTGAACCTGGCCAGTCGCACCCAGTCGGGGGACAGCCTCAAGCGGGTGTCCGCCGTCTCC
>JALHOS010000136.1 GCA_022842905.1 Myxococcaceae bacterium
CGCGCCCGGCAGCCGCGTCTTCAGCGTCGGCGCGAGCGCAAGCCCCGCACCGTCGATGCCCCGGGCCACCGTCAGCGGCGACGAGCGCACTCCCGCTGGCGCGCGGTGGCTCCCCAGCCACGCCCCCACCGTCGTCGTCGACACGTGCGCCGCGCTCACCAGCCGCCGCTTCGCCGTCACCGCCGCCGCCGAGCGCCGCTCCGCCGCGGCCCAGATGCGCTCGCTCGTCCCCTCGAACGTCGCCTGCACCTGCGCTTCGAACGCCGCGTCCGCGAAGCGCACCATCGGCACCGTCCGCCCCGACGGGTCGACGCGCCTGAAGTAGTCGACGAAGTCGTCGAAGCGGCTGGCCTCGCTGACCATGCCGAAGCGCTCCGGGTGCTCGGTGACGAGGGCCCCGGGCTGGCTCTCGAGGCGTTGGTAGCCGACGGTGCAGCCTTCACCGAGCAGCTCGTCCACCAGCGCGGCCTCTTCGGCGAGGCTCGCCGCGCTCGCGAACGGCAGCCCGGCGATGCCGGACACCTCGAGCTGCAACGTCGGGAAGCGTCGCGCCGCGCGCAGCACGTCGCGCAGCGCCGCGTCCGTCGGGCAGGGCTTGAGCAGCCCCTTGTCCAGCATGGCCAGCCGCTGGCTCTGCGAGAAGCAGCCGATGTCGAGCACCATGAATACGCGCGCGAAGGTGTCGGCCAGCGCCTCCATGAGCCCTGGCTTCGGCGCGCCCCACAGGAAGTACGTGCAGGCGTGCCGCGACAGGTCCACGCCGGCCCAGCACGCGCGCAGGAAGTCCGCCGAGCTGCCCGCGAAGTCGTAGCGCAGCTGCCAAGTGTGCGGCGCCACCTCGCGGTGGTCCTGCCGCACGCGCTCGACGTCGCGCAGGAACGGTGTCGCGCGGCCGAAGGTCGCTTTCTGCAGGCCCCGCGTCCCGCCGCAGTACAGGCAGTTCTCTCCGCAGCCCTTCCCCGGCGCCACCCAGCCCGAGAAGGACGCCAGGTCTTCTTCGGACAGGAACAGCTCGCGGAAGTGGGCGTAGTGCACCTCACCGGCGCGCGCGCTTTGCACGTAGCGCAGCGCCGGCCGGCTCCTTGGGAGCGCCGTGCGGCTGACGACGTTGGGCGGGTTGCTGACGCCGCGGCACAGCGCGAGGAGCGGCTCTTCCCCGTCGCCCAGCACCACGTGGTCCACGCAGTCCCAGCCGAGCAGCTCCTTCCACCACGACGTCGCGCTGTTGCCGCCCAGCACGACGCTCACCGTCGGGTCGACTCGCTTGATGGCGCAGGCCACCGTGTGCGCGCGCGCCACGTGGTGGAACCACTTGAGGGAGAGGCCCACGAGCGTGGGCCGCACTCGCCGCAGCAGCTGCTCAACGGACTGCGCAACCGCCTCGTCGCTCTCGTCGTCGTCCGACAGCCGCACGAAGGCCTCGACGCCGTGCCGGCGCAGGTAGCTGGCGACGTAGAGAATGCCGCACGTCGCTTCGCCGGTGCCCGCGCCGAGCAGCAAGACGGGCCCCGCGTTGGACGTCGCGCGGCGGCGATCGCCGGGAGCGGTGGGCATGCGGCGCGCACCATGCCCGAGCCGCTCCGCCGGCGCACGCGTCGCCGGAAGGCTGGAGGGAAGGACAAAGCCGGGATTGAAAGGGTGTCCGCGGCCCGGTTTGACGCAACTGGTCGAAACTTTGTCTCAGAACCTGCTGATGTTACAGCTGTATTTCCCGTTCGTTGTAATACGTTCTGACCAAACTGTGCCGAACGGTGTGTGTGTGTGCTCGCGATAACCACATCACAACGCAGCACCCACCCTTCGGAGAACATCATGTCCCTCGCCCCTGTGAAGAACGCCCCTGTTGTCGTGACGGCCCCCGTCGTGACGGAGGCCCCCGCGGCCCCCGTGAAGAACACCCCCGTTGTGACGGAGCCGGCGAAGAAGACGGTCGTCGTGCGTGACTCGGGCATCGGCGGCCTCCGCGTCGGTGGCGGGCTGCTGCAGGGCGCGGGCGGCGTCTTCGGCAAGCTGCTCGGCGGCACGGTGAAGGTCTTCGGCTTCGGCGTGAAGACGGCCGGCGACGTGTTCGACAGCGAGACGCTCACCAAGGCCGGGAAGGGCACGATGGACGCCGGCAAGCAGGTGAACAAGGACGCGGGCGAGCTGCTCAAGAACGCCGGCAAGGACATCACCTCCGGCGCCGACGAGTGGAAGGACGGCATGTTCGGTCCTGGCCGCCCGGTGCTCTGAGCGTCACCTCGCCGCTCCAACAAGCCCGAGGTCGTGGAGCCTGTTCGCTCCGCGGCCTCGTGGCCTTTCGAAGGGTTGCACCGTCCTTCTGTAAAGGCCCTCGCCGATCCACCCCCAGAACGCCCGCCTCGTGTGGGCCGATACTCACATCAGCCACCTTCGTCTTCGACCGAGAACCGCCATGACCATGATTCCCCCGTCCCAGTTCGAGAGCTTGTCCAGGCTGTTCACGCGTCCCTTCGGCGGCGGGCTGTTCGGCGGCGCGGCGCAGGTGCGCGCGAAGCTGCAGCAGGCGGCGCTGAAGACCGAGAGCCTCGGTGAAGGCACCAAGCCCAAGGCCGAAGACGTGCTCGCGCGCGTGCAGCTCAGCAAGAGCCACCCGTTCGAAGACGCGGCGTACATTCTCAAGGGCGACAAGCCGCAGGTCGTCTACGAGCGGCGCACGGTCGGTGGCTTCGTTGGCGGCGTCGAGCCGCTGTACAGCAAGCCCGAGGATCTGCCCGCGGGCCTGCCCAAGAACTTCGACCTGAAGAGCTTGGGCGAGAAGCCGGCGCCGAAGTGGATTCTGGCGGACAGCTTCAGCCTCTAAGGCGCGGAGCGTTGGTGCAGTGGCGTCGCCCTCGACGAGCGCTGGTCGCTCATCGGGGGCTTCGTCGTTTCTCAAGCGGTCGAAGCGATTCTCGTTCCGCCCGCGCGGCTCCACCTGACGTTCTCCCGCGGCGTGTACGCCCCCAACGCCACCTCGCGGCCCGTTGTCACCAGGCCGCCGCTCGTCAACGTCGAAGCCGCAGAACGGCGGGCTGGGGCCAGTGCGTTGAACCGTGCAGCGACCCCCATCACACCGCAGCTCCGCCTCGACGGTGACGACCGGGCCCGACTGGACCGCACGCAGAAGCGAAGACCGCGATGAAGGCGAGCCGACGCCGGTGACGTATGGGCGCTGCTTACGCTTGATCGCGCCTCGCGCGCCGTCGTCGGCCCAGCGCCAACAGACCAAGCCCGCCGAGTGCGTCAAAGCCAGTCGTGCACCCGCAGCCTGCAGGCATCGGCATGTCGCCTCCACCTGCTCCGGCTGAGCCACCGGAACCGCCGGTCGCGCCTCCGCCACTTCCGCCTGTCGCGCTACCCCCAGCACCGCCTGCGCTTCCGCCAGCACCGCCTGCGCTTCCTCCAGCACCGCCTGCGCTTCCGCCAGCACCGCCTGCGCTTCCGCCAGCACCGCCTGCGCTTCCTCCGGCACCGCCTGCGCTTCCTCCGGCACCGCCTGCGCTTCCTCCAGCACCGCCTGCGCTTCCTCCGGCACCGCCTGCGCTTCCTCCGGCACCGCCTGCGCTTCCTCCGGCACCGCCGCTTCCTCCGGCGCCGCCGCTTCCTCCGGCACCGCCGCCGCTGCCGCCTGCGCCAGCGTCAGGCATGCCTGCGTCGACCACCGGCACACCACCCATGCCCTGCACGGTGAGATCGAACGGAGTCGCCGCCACGACGGTGTGCGGCAGTGACAGCGTGAAGCTGAACGGCGCAGTCCCATTGGGTGTCACCCCCACGGTGATGCGGGTCGCTTGCTGCGGCCCGGCAGTGCGCAGCGGTTGGTGGCGAATCGTCGCAGTGCACCCCGTGACATTGCCGAGCACTGCGTCGCTCAGCCCCAGCGGCTGGCTCCCCGTGTTCCGAACCAGCCAGGTCAGCTGGGTCTCGGCGCCCATCGCGAGCACGCCAACGTTGTCAGTCGCGCCATCGGCGAGCGTGGCGCCACGAGACACGGTGAGCGCTTGCATCGTTCGAATCTGGGCGGCGTACCGCACTTGGACGAAGGGCCCAAAGGGTTCGACCACGTGCCGAAACTCAAAGTCGCAGGACCCCGTCGCGTTCGGTGGCACGGTCACCAGCACCTGCGTGACGAGCGTCTCCCCGCGCGCAACGGTGTTGGAAGGCGTCGGCGTCATGAGCGACGCCGTGCAGTTCATCGCGCCGCTCACGCGCGCCAGCTGCACGCCCGCATCGTTGGCGTCGAACTCGGCGTCACCCAGGGTCAACGTCGTAGGCCCGACGTTGCGGGCGGCGAAGTCAACGACCCGCGTCTCGCCGGGAACCATCGGGGCGCCATACGCATACGTGGGGGTGCTGCCGGTGAACGCGAAGTACTGCTCGCCTTCAAGCACTCGGTCGTAGGCAAACGCGAACGAGTTCGTGAACGCGAAGAGCAAGTCGATGGGACTGGCGGACGCGAGTCCGACGTTGATGGTGGCGGTGTAGCTGTCGCGTGGGGCCGCTTCGTCGGTGCCGATGACGACGTCGTACCGCGCGCGCTGGGTCGCCGAGGTCGCCAAGAGGCTGACGTCGAACGTCGCCGTGGCGCCCGCCGCCAGCACCAGCGGCAGCGTGGGCGCGTTCAGCAGCGGCGCGCTGGTGGTCGTGTTGACGTTGGCCACCGTGCCGAGCGCAATGGAGTTGATGGTCAACGGCGCGGTGCCGGTGTTGCGCAACGTGTGTGCGAAGGTCACGCGGCTCGTTCGGTCGGCCCTCATGCGCGAGATGTACGTGGCGCCGTCGGCGACCTCATTTCCGTCGACGACGAGCATCAGCGCCTTGCCAACCGGCGCGCCAATCAGCCGAGTGTTGGGCCGCGACCCTGAAGAGTTCGGCTCGGTGTTGGTCAGCACGCTCGAGTCTGAAGGGGCCGCCGCATCGCGGTAGGTGCGCCCCGAGTTCGTGAAGCCATACGCCATCCACCGAAAGTGGTGGGTGCTGGGTGAGCTGTCGTTGATGCGGCTCGAATCCATGATGACCAGCACCTCCAACCCGTCGCCGGAGTACGTGAAGGGCGCCGAGAAGGGGAACGTGACGTAGCCGCGGTACCAGAGAAAGTCGGGCTCGTCGGTGTCGTAGACCAGCGTGGCTCCTGCCTTGGCTTGGCCGAACGTCTCGGTCGCGCTGTACGAGGGGGCGCTGCTGTTCTTGAGGTAAATCTGCAGGCGAGCGCCGGGTTCGCGCATCGCAAACCCACGCTCCTGCTCGAAGGCGATGGACGTCAACGTCGCGCCGGTCGCAGGGAAGACCGCCTCGAGCGCGGCCCGCTGGAAGAGCACTTGGTGAACACTGAAGTCCTTTACGTCTTCGGTGGAGAACCCAAGCGTGCGGAAGATAGGCGTGCCCGTGACGGCTGCGCTCGACGGCGACGACACCGTCAGCGTGACCGGCGTGGCGAGCGCAACCCGCGCGACGAGACAGCACAGCACCACCACGACCCTCGGCAGCTGCATGACGTACCCCCCGGAAAAGTGAGGGCAGTGGTGTACCACGTGGCTGCCGATGGGTGGTGCAGCCTGCACCGCGCTCAGCCGCCGTCCGAAAGGAGCGTCAGTTTCCCCGCCACCGCGTGGCTGAGGCTCAGGCGCGCATGGGCGGACGCATGACGCGTGGGCGACAAGCCGCTCGCCAGCGTTCTTCAGCAGCCCGCTCTTTCGCGCGCGCTCTCTGCGGCCTTGCCCTAAAGACCGTCGGCGATCGCCAAGGAGCTCGCCATGTCGTCAGGCCTCTACGCCCCGCACACCGAGAAGGCCGCCTGTGGCACCGGCTTCGTCGCCCACATCAAAGGCCAAAAGTCTCGCGGCATCGTCGAGCAGGCGCTCGAGGTGCTGCGCCGCATGTCCCACCGCGCGGCGACGGGCGCCGACCCGCTGACCGGCGACGGGGCGGGCATTCTCCTGCAGCTGCCCCACGGCTTCTTCCAGCGTGAAGCGCTCAAGCTCGGCTTCGAGCTGCCCAGCCCGCGCGCGTACGGCGTCGGCCAGGTCTTCCTGCCAGCGGAGCCCTTCGCCCGCGCGGAGTGTGAGCGGCTCTTCGCCCAAGTCGTGCACCAGGAAGACCAGCGGCTGCTCGGCTGGCGCGACGTGCCGGTGGACCCTTCCAAGCTGGGGCCCGTCGCGCGCGACGTGCTGCCGGTGATGCGGCAGGTCTTCATCGCTCGGCGCCGCTGCGTGCCCAGCGCCTTCGAACGCAAGCTCTTCATCATCCGCAAGGTGGTGGAGAACCAGGTGCGCGCGTCGGGCGTCGACCCGCTCGGCCGCTTCCACGTCGCCTCCCTCTCCGCGGAGACGCTCACCTACAAGGGCCTGCTCCTGCCCTCGCAGCTGCCGGCCTTCTACGCCGACCTGAAGGACCCCGAGCTCGTCAGCGCCATCGCCGTCGTGCACTCGCGCTTCTCCACCAACACCTTCCCCACTTGGGACTTGGCGCAGCCGTTCCGCTTCATCGCCCACAACGGCGAAATCAACACCGTGCAGGGCAACCGCAACTGGATGAACAGCCGACGGCGGCTGCTCCAGTCGTCGAAGTTCGAAGGCACGCTCGACCGGCTCCACCCCATCATCGTCCCTGGCAAGTCCGACTCCGCCCAGTTCGACAACATGCTCGAGCTCTTGGTGCTCGGCGGCCGCTCGCTGCCACACGCGATGATGATGATGATTCCGGAAGCCTGGAGCGGCCAGCCGGACATGGACGAGGCCCGCCGCGCCTTCTACGAGTTCAGCGCGTCGCTCATGGAGCCGTGGGACGGGCCGGCCGCCATCGTCTTCACCGACGGGCGCCTGGTGGGCGCCACGCTCGACCGCAACGGCCTGCGCCCCGCGCGCTACGTGGTGACGAAGGACGAGCGCGTCATTCTGGCCAGCGAGGCCGGCGTGCTCGACCTGCCGCCCGAGCAGGTGTTCCGCAGAGGTCGGCTGCAGCCCGGGCGCATGTTCCTCGTGGACACCGACGAAGCGCGAATCCTCGAGGACGCGGAGGTCAAACACGACATCGTCAACCGCTGGCCGTACCGGAAGTGGCTCGACCGCAACCTCTTCACGTTCGACGAGCTGCCGCAGGTGCCGCCGCCGCCCACGCCCGAGCCGCAGGAGCTGGCGCGGCTGCAGCGCGCGTTCGGCTACAGCGACGAGGACCTGCGCCTCCTCGTGGAGCCCATGGCGCAGGACGGGAAGGAGCCGACCGGGTCCATGGGCAACGACACGCCGCTGGCCGTGCTGTCCGACCGCGCGCCGTCGCTCTTCGACTACTTCCACCAGCTCTTCGCGCAGGTGACGAACCCGCCCATCGACCCCATTCGCGAGAGCCTGGTCATGTCGCTCGCGACGAGCCTGGGCCCCGACGGGAACACCTTCGAAGACACGCCGGAGCAGTGCCACCGGCTGTCGCTGCCCGGGCCCATTCTCGACAACGAGGCCCTGGCGCGGCTCAAGGCCGTGCGCACGCTGGGCGCCTTCGAGCCGCACGTGCTGTCGACGACGTACGTGGGCGCGCTCGAGCTGGCGGTGGCGCGGCTGTGCGACGACGCGGTGGCGGCGGTGGACGCGGGGGCCGACGTCCTCATTCTGTCAGACCGCGACGTCGACGCGGCGAGGCTCCCCATGCCCGCGCTGCTGGCGCTGTCAGCGGTGCACCAGCGGCTGGTGAAGGACGGCATTCGCCGGCACACCGGCCTCGTCGTGGAGACGGGCGAAGCGCGGGAAGTGCACCACTTCGCGCTGCTCATCGGCTTCGGCGCGGCGGCGGTCAACCCGTGGCTCGCGCTCGAGTCGCTGCCCGGCCCTCGCGAGAAGGCCACCGCCAACTTCATCAAGGCCATCAACGACGGGCTGCTCAAGGTCATGTCGAAGATGGGCATCAGCACGGTGCAGTCGTACCGAGGCGCGCAAATCTTCGAAGCGGTCGGCCTGTCGCGCTCGCTGGTGGACCTGTACTTCACCGGCACGCCGTCGCGGCTCGACGGGGTGGGCTTGGCGGAGCTGGGCAAAGAAGCGCGGGAGCGCCACGCGCGGGGCTTCGGGCTCTTCGACGCCTCGGCGCTCGACGTGCCCTTCATCGGCGGGAGCTACCAGTGGCGGCGCGAAGGGGGGCGGCACGCCTGGCGGCCGCAGACCATCGCCGCGCTCCAGCACGCCGCGCGCACCAACGACCTCACACAGTTCGAGGCCTACGAGCGGCTGGTGGACGACGAAGAGAGCTCACCCGCGCTCTTGCGCAGCCTGCTCCACGTGCACGCGCCGGGCGTGAAGGCGATTCCGCTGGAGCAGGTGGAGCCGGCCGCCGAGTTGGTGAAGCGCTTCGTCAGCGGTGCCATGTCCTTCGGCTCCATCAGCGCCGAAGCGCACGAGACGCTCGCCATCGCCATGAATCGGCTCGGCGCGAAGTCGAACAGCGGCGAGGGCGGCGAGGAGCCGCGGCGCTTCGTGAAGGACCCGAACGGCGACTCCCGGCGCAGCGCCATCAAGCAGGTGGCCAGCGCGCGCTTCGGCGTGACGACCGAGTACCTGACGGCGGCCGACGAGCTGCAAATCAAGATGGCGCAGGGCGCGAAGCCGGGTGAAGGCGGGCAGCTGCCGGGCCACAAGGTGGACGAGCGAATCGCCAAGGTGCGCTGGTCCACGCCGGGGGTGACGCTCATCTCTCCGCCGCCGCACCACGACATCTACAGCATCGAGGACCTGGCCCAGCTCATCTACGACCTGCAGGCCGTCAACCCTTCGGCCCGCGTCAGCGTGAAGCTGGTCAGCGAGGTGGGCGTCGGCACCATCGCGGCCGGCGTCGCCAAAGCAGGCGCAGGGGGCGTCACCATCAGCGGGTACGAAGGCGGCACCGGCGCGTCGCCCGTCTCGTCCATCAAACACGCGGGGCTGCCGTGGGAGCTGGGCCTCGCCGAAGCGCAGCAGGTGCTGGTGATGAATGGGCTGCGCGAGCGGGTGCGGCTCCAGGTGGACGGCGGGCTGCGCACTTCGAAGGACGTGCTGGTGGCGGCGCTGTTGGGCGCGGAGGAGTTCGGCCTGGCCACGGCGAGCCTCATCGCGCAGGGCTGCGTCATGCTCCGCAAGTGCCACCTCAACACCTGCTCGGTGGGCATCGCCACGCAGGACCCGAAGCTGCGCGAGCACTTCCACGGGCGCGTGGAGGACGTGGTGCACTTCTTCCTGCTCGTCGCCGAGCGGCTGCGGCACCGGCTGGCGGCGTTGGGCGCGCGCACGCTGCAGGAGGTGGTGGGCAAGGTGGAGTACCTGCGCCAGCGCGAGGACGTGCTGCACTGGAAGGCCCGCACGTTGGACCTGTCGGCGCTGTTGCAGCCGCCGGTGCGAGGCGCGCGGAGCTGCACGACGCCGCAGAAGAAGGACCTGCGCGGACACCTGGACGAGGTGCTGCTGGCCCGCCCGAAGAAGTCGACCGAGGTGGTGGCGGTGTCGAACGCGCACCGGGCGGTGGGCGCCATGTTGTCCGGTGAGCTGGTGCGCCGCCACGGCGCGAGCGGGCTGGCGGACGACGCGGTGCTGGTGAAGCTCAAGGGCAGCGCGGGGCAGAGCTTCGGCGCGTTCCTCTGTCGCGGCGTGACGCTCGAGCTCGAAGGGGAAGCGAACGACTACGTGGGCAAAGGGCTGTCCGGCGGGCGCGTCGTCATCTACCCACCGAAGAGCGCTTCCTTCGCGCCGGAGGAGAACGTGCTGGTGGGCAACACCGTCCTGTACGGCGCCACGGACGGCGAGGCGTACTTCGCGGGTCTGGCCGGCGAGCGCTTCGCGGTGCGCAACTCGGGCGCGAAGGCCGTGGTGGAGGGCGTCGGCGACCACGGCTGTGAGTACATGACGGGCGGCGTGGTGGTGGTGCTGGGGCCGACGGGGCGCAACTTCGCGGCCGGCATGAGCGGCGGCACGGCGTACGTGCTCGACCGGCAGCGGACGTTCCGGCAGCGCTGCAACCTGGAGATGGTGGAGCTCGAAGCCCTCGTCGACGAGTCGGAGCTGTGGCTGGTGTACGGGCTGGTGGAGAGCCACCAGCGGCTGACGGGGAGCCCCTTGGCGCAGCGGGTGCTGGACAACTGGGAGCACCTCGTCGCGTCTTTCGTGAAGGTGATGCCGACGGACTACCGGAAGGTGCTGCAGGCTCGGCGCGCGCAGCGGCTGCGGCCTCCGCCGATGAGTCCGCCGCGGGGGAAGCTCGTGGGGGTGTGAGGGGCGCGTCGTCGGTGGAAGGACGTCAGCCCGTCCAGCTCACTGTGTACTCGCAGAACTCCGCGCCCTGCCGAGTACACGGCGCGTGTTTCACCTGAATGTTCCGGACCCCGGTGCGCTCCACCAGCGACACCAGGAGTCCCTCCTGCAACATGCAGTTGAACGACTGGGTCCGCCGCAGGCGCAGGCTGCTCGCACCCGACTCGAGAATGGTCCACCCGCGGCCTTTGGGGTCTTGAATCATCACGTCGGCGACGCGCTTGAGCTCGGTGAGCACCTGCACCGGTCCGGGGCTTCTCCCCAACTTCCCGTCGAGCGTCATCTGGACGTACGCGTGCGCGCCGACGACACCTCCGGCTCTGGCGAGCTCAGGGGCCCCGAACCGGCGTTCCAGGTAGTCACAGAGCGCGTTGTAGTCAGCCATGGGTGCGGGCTTGAGCGGGTCCGACGCGTCGGCGCGCCGAGCCAGGTCTCGCAGCGTGGCGTAGAGCGGGGCGTCGTGTTTGTACTGGTCGACGATGCCCGTGATGAAGGCTGAGTACAGCGTCACTCCGTCGGTCGAGCTGTCCATGCGGTCCGTTCGTTGAGTTCGGCTCTGCTCCCGACGTTAGCAGTCCGTTGACAGGCACCGCAGAGGGGATCGACGGAGCGGATCGGGGAAGGCAGTAGCGCGCAAGGGGACCCTGCTCGGTCCAGGCGCGCACCTCCCCTCGGGCGGCTACGGTGCGGCGCGATGACGTCACCCCCTGCGCCAGCCACTGGGCACTGCGCGCGACATGGAGATCGCGCCGGACGCCCCTGCGAGCGCTGTGGTGGCTTCACCTGCGCCGACTGCGCGCGCTTCGCACCGACCGAGCCGATCAGCCGCTGGTGTCCGGACTGCGTGGCCGCGCTGGAGCCCGGCGCCCGGGAGCTGGAACGGCGCGCTCTCCCAGCGCAGGTCTTCCTCGTTGCCTGCGCCGGCTACTCCGCCTTCGGGCTCGGACAGACCCTGCTGGGCGTCACGCTCGATCCACTGTTCGAGCTGCTCTCGCTCGTGCAGGTCGGCGCAGCGGGCCTCTTCGCGTGGTGGTTCACGCAAGCCGTGCGCTGCGCCCAGGCGCTCGGCGTTCCCGTCGGCGCGGCCCCGGTCACCGCCGCGGCCAGCTGGTTCGTCCCCGGGCTGAACCTGCTGCTGCCGTTCGTGTACGCGCGGCGCCTGGCGGGGCCCGACAGCGGCGCGCTGCTGCTGGGCTGGTGGCTGTCCTGGGGAGCGGGGCTGGCGAGCGGCGTCTTCGTCGTGGCGTGCCAGTTCGTCTTCCAGTGGGCAGACCGACGCGCGGTGTGGGACCCCAGCCAGCAAGCCTCGGACGAACGACTGCTGGAGCGCCTGGAGCCGCTGTTCCTCACCGCGTTCATCGCGAACGCCTTGCTGGTCATCTCAGCGGCGATGCTCGCCAGGCTGGCGGTGGGCGCGGTGACGCGCCGCCTGGCGCCGCGGCGGGCCGTGTCGTCCGTCTGGGAGGCCTGAGCCGCACCCGGACGCACCTGTGGGCCGAGAGTAGAATGCTCGCTGCAGGCCGACACCGCCGTGCACGGCAACGACAGGCAGGGTCTCGAGCAGCTGTGCAGGTACGGCGCCCGCGGGCCCGGAGCCGAATGCCGGCTGCGCGCCCTCGCTGACGGCCGCTCGTGTCCCTCGTGCCCGCCCGCCAAGCTGCACCTCAGCAGCTTCCACGGCGCCTACGCGCCCCATGCCGCCCTCCGCCTCAAGGTAACTCGGCCGGTGCCCGCTGCCGAAGGCCCGCCCACCACGCCTAAAGCCGAAGCAGCCCTCGGCGCGACCGTTCGACGGCGACTTCGAGCCGCTCGAACTTGAAGCGTCATGGCTCGCGGGAGACGACCGCAGACTTGCGCGCAATGAGCTCCATCGGCAGACGACTCGTCACGGTGAACGGCGTGGTGGCGGTGGCGCTGACGGCCTACTTCCTCGTTGCGCCGCCGGTGCGCAGCGCGATCAGCCTCACCGATGCGGCGCTGCGTGGGCCTGGGGTGCCTGCCTTCGCGTGGCGGCTGCATGAGCGGCTCGCGCCGCGGTATGCGGCGTGGGCGAGCGCCCGCGTCGAAGCCAAGCGCGCCGCCGACGACAACGCCGACGTCGCTGGCACGGAGTGGCCGTTGTTTGGCTCAGTCTTCTATCTTTGGGCGATTGAGAACCTGCAGGCTGACTGGGCGGCCGGTTCACACGACGGGCACCTTGAGCCCAAGGTTGTCGCACACGACGCGATCGTCGCGGCCTCCGAGCTCGTCGTCGACCCAAGTCAAGCCACCTGGGTAAGGCACCACTGGGGCCCCAACTACCTGCACGAGCAGAACGTCTTCTACCGAATGCTGCTCATCGCGGCGCTCACGTCACGGGCGAAGCTGCTCAACGACGGTGCGCACCTCGACCTGCTGCGCGACCAAGTCGAGTCGCTCGCGGCTGAGCTCGACGCGTCGCCCCACGGGATGCTCGCCGACTACCCCGGTGAAACGTACCCGGGCGATGTCATGGCCGCGGTGATGTGCATTCGCCGCGCTGACGCCGTGCTGGGCACAGACCACGCCGCCTTTGCTGCTCGAGCCGAGCGCGCCTTCACTGGCCACACGTTGACTGAACTCGGCCTGCCGCCGTTTCGGGCCAACCAGGACACCGGCGAGCCGCTGCAGCCTGCACGCGGCTCTGGAAACTCGTACGTCACGCTGCTGGCTCCGGAGCTGTGGCCTGGGACGGCCCGCGCATGGTTCGACACGTATGACGCGCACTTCTTTCAAGCGCGTTGGCTCGCGGTCGGCTTTCGCGAGTACGCCGCGACCGTTGGCGCGCCGGAGTGGTTCGTTGAGGTGGATGCGGGCCCGGTGCTGGCAGGGCACGGCATCTCTGCCTCCGCGTTTGGCGTTGGTGCTGCGCGCCGCAACGGTCGCTTTGACCGAGCGTTCCCCTTGGCCGCCGAGATGATTGCCACGTCGTGGGAGCTGCCCAGCGGCACCCTCTTTGGGCCGGCCTTCCTCTCCAACGCGATTGACGCGCCCATGCTGGGTGAGGCCGCCGTGCTGTGGCTCCTCACCGTGCCGTCAGCACCAGGCTTTCCCGTGCAGCAGGGCGGCGCGCTGCCACCCTTCGTGCTGGTGGTGTTGTTGGGGCCCGCCTTACTTGGGCTCGCCCACGGCGTGAGTGGCGTTCGTCGCGTGAGGCAGGCCCTCAAGCACGCCGCGCTTCTACCAATGCCGCGGCTGCATGCGGCTGTTTGGCTCGCGCTCGTGGTGCCGAGCCTCGCAGCGCTGGGGGCGGGGAGCTGGCGCGCGGGCTTGTTGGCCTTGGGGCTGTGCACTGTGCTGCCGATGACGTGGCGAAAGGCGTGAGCATGCTCGCTCGGTCTCAGGCGGCACTCGTGGTGGCTTGACCACACCAACACCGCCGTGAACGGCAACGACAGGCAGGGTCTCGAGCGCCTGTGTAGGTACGGCGCCCGCGGGCCCGGGCCGAGTGCCGGCTGCGCGCCCTCGCTGACGGCCGCTTCGAGTACACGCCCAAGAAGGGCGTCTCCTTCAGGCTGACGGACGAGGCCCTCGTGCGCCGCCTGGTGTCCCTCGTGCCGCCCGCCAAGCTGCACCTCACCAGCTTCCACGGCGCCTACGCGCCCCGCCCTCCGCCTCAAGGCAACTCGGCAGGCGGCGTCCGCAGCCGAAGGCCCGCTCACCACGCCTAAAGCCGAAGCAGCCCACCACCAAGCGCCGCCTCGACTGGGCTGCCCTCCACCAGCACACCTTGAAGCGTCGACGTCTTCTGCGGCCCGGCCTGCGGCGGCCGCAGACGCATCCTCGCCATCCACTCCAGCACGCTGGCGGCGGAGCAACGGCTCCTCGAGTTGGGCCACCCGCTGCCAGCGCGACGCTTGCCTCCCGCTACGGCCGAGCCCACGCCTGCCCCTGCTTGGCTGAAGCTGCTCCTCTCCCGCTGCTGTCCTCCGCGCTCCGCCCGCGAGGGCCGCGGCTGTCCTCGAGCATGCCGCAGCCCACGTAGTCCGCCCGGAACGCAGCGGAACGTCAGGCCCTGCCGCTCACGTCCCAGCACGGCCTCGGCACCCGCCCTCCTGCAGGGGTTCGCGCCTTGTTCTTCTTCTCCGCGGCAAGGAGCTCCTCGCGCTGGTGGAGTACAAGGGTTCAGGCCTCGTCGTGAAGCTCCCGAAACAGCGCGTCGCGAAGCTGATCGAGGCCGGCATGGGCACGCCGTTCGGTCCGGCGGGCAAGGTCTTCAAGGAGTGGCTCGCCGTCCCCAACCCAGACCGGCGCCGCTGGCGAGAGCTCCTGCGCGAAGGAATCGCGTTCGTCGGTCCCCGATCAGAGCGGTTCAATTGAGTGAACTCGCCAGCTCCACTTCTCGGGCTCCCACGTAGCATCGAGCTCTCCGGCGAGGACGGGCTCGAGGAAGGTCTGGGCCGCCTTGGTCACCTCGTCGAGAGTGAGCCACGCCAGCTGGTCTTCGCGGGCCATCGCTGCGTAGGGCGTCGCCCAAGCGCCGAGCGGCGCGGGCACGTTCGCGGGTAGCGCGTGCGTCTTGCGGAACGTGAAGGTCTGCTCGAGAGCCGCACGCAAACGCTTCGCATCGATGGGCTGCGCGGTCGCAAGCAGGGCGATGTCGGGGAGGTCTTTCACCCGCGAGTTCGGGCGCGACCGCGGCATCGTGTATGCGTGCAGCTTCTCGGCGAGGTGCGTCTCGATCGGGTAGAGGCGCAGCGTCGGCGGTGCGATGCCGGCGAAAGCAAGGACGTCCTCGGCCACCACGATCTCGGGCTCGCCGAGGATCGGATCGCCGAACGCGACGTCGACGCCGAAGGGCTGACCGTAGACTTTCCCTGCGAGCTTGCACTCGGCGCGGAAGCGAAGCCCGTCGTATCGCATGCCGTCGTTCTGGATCTCCGGGTGGTCCTGGTCGGGGCCGACCTCGAACGAGAGGAAGTCGCCGAGGTCGTGACGCCCCGCCTTCTGCAGGCTCGCGAGGATGTCGTCGGGCGAGCCGACCATGCGAAGGTCGACGTCCTTCGTGGTGCGAGCGCGCTCGATGCGCAGCTCGAGGACGAGCCCGCCCTTCAGCGTTGCGGCATCGCCGAGCACGGCGACGACGCGCGCGAGAAAGCGATCGAACACGAGGAGCTGCCGCTTGCGCGCGAACTCGGCGCCGGACTTCGCGGAGGTGCGCAGGCGCTGTTCGAGGGCCTGCTTGAAGGCCTCGGGGGACGAGTACGTGCGGATCGTCATGCGGCGAGCCCTCCAAACGGCTCGAGCGCCACTTCGACGTCGCCGAGCTCGGCCTTCGTGACGAGGCCACGGCGAAGGGCTTGCTGTGCGGCTTGTCGGAGCAGCTCGGGCGAGAGTCCCTCGCGCGCACAGTCGTTCAGTGTGCGGCGCGGGTTCGTGATCGGGACCGCGGAGAACCAAGCGCGATCCTCAGGCGCTACGTCGGCGTGGTGCAGCACCACATCGGGCGGCACGCGGAAGCGGCGCTTGCTCCACGCAGCCGGGAGGGTCAGGTGGACCTGCGCCGGCAGCACGTCGGAGAGGGCGTGCAGCGAGAGCGCCGTCTGGTGCGAGATCACCCCAGCCTGCTCGGACCAGAGCCAGGCGATGACCAGCTCCTCGTGCTCGGTGGCGGGGAAATGCACGAGCCGGTAAATCCCCCGCTGAGGCCGCGTCACGCGGCCGGCGTGGATGTGCTTCCGGAGCAGGTGGGTCGAGTAGCCTGCCTCGGCGGCCTGTTTCGTCGTGACGTACCCGGACTGCCCGGCAGCGGTCTCGAACAGCCGGTCCCAGCTCGGCCCGTTGGATTCCGGCTGCGGCATACACAAAACGTAACCCACAGTTCCGTTTCGTGCAATGCGGTGGAGGTCAATGCCGCGGCTGACCACGCCGTCGACGCTGAGCTGCTCCGTCGGCGCGCACCCCGTCGGGGCGAACGGTGGCGTGGCCGGCGACGCGGCGCACACGAACGACGTCAACTACAACTACGAGCCCACGGTGAACCCGGTGAGCTCGGGCGGGTACGCCTGGGTCGTCTTCACCAGCCGCCGGCTCTACGGCAACGTCGCCACGATCCCGCCGTTCTGCAGCGACCCCCGCGGGGCCGACCTGCACGCCAACATGACGACCAACACCAACATCACCACCAAGAAGCTGTGGGTGGCGGCGATCGACCTGAACGCGGCGCCCGGCGCCGACTCGAGTCACCCCGCCTTCTATTTGCCCGCGCAGGAGCTGCTGGCCGGGAACGCGCGCGGGTTCTGGGCGCTCGACCCCTGCCGCGCGGACAACACCGCATGCAGCTCGGGAGACCAGTGCTGCAACGGCTTCTGTCAGCCCAACGGAGCGGGGGGCGCGCTGGTGTGCTCGACGCGGCCGCCCAACTATGTGTGCTCGGGCGAGCAAGAGCGGTGTGCGGGCGAGCGCGACTGCTGCGACGCCGAGGCCACCTGCGTGAATGGCTTCTGCGCCGTCAGTCGTTGAGCGCACGTCGTGAGCGGGCTCTCAAATCGGGAAGCGGGCGCTGCCGCGAGGAGCAGCCCAACGTGCGTCGAGGTGGTCATGCAGCGCGGGACTGCAGGGGCACCTCGTCTGCCGTACCACTGCCGCGAGGCGGCGCGTCGGGCCGCCCTCTGCGCCAATGAGAC
The DNA here is from genome assembly GCA_022842905.1 of Myxococcaceae bacterium. Taxonomy (GTDB): domain Bacteria; phylum Myxococcota; class Myxococcia; order Myxococcales; family Myxococcaceae; genus JALHOS01. The sequence continues at coordinate 16,907 of JALHOS010000136.1, forward strand.
TGAGACACCTTGCGCCCCGGCCGTGGCTCTGAGGGCCTCGAGGCCCCGTGGCCTGCAGACGAGTACGAGGCGGGCCAGCGCGCCTCGCTGCAGCGGCCCTTGGACTCGAGGCCGTGCGCCGCTGAGGAAGCGCCGCGTCGCCGAGGGCTTGGGCTTTGTGGGTGGTCTCCGAGATCCGCATAAATCCGGACAGTCGTCGATGACGTGTTGAGCCTCGTCGTCGTGGTGGCCCGGGCTGAGAGCACGCTGGCGTCCAGCAGGGCGTTCATGCCTGG
>JALHOS010000137.1 GCA_022842905.1 Myxococcaceae bacterium
CACGTAGTGGCCGTCGTAGCCGGCCGGCGCGTACTGGCGCACCGCCGCCGTCACCACCTTGGGCTGGGTCACGTTGCCGGACACGCTGCTCTCCGGCGTCAGATCGCCCTCGTCCGGCAGCTTGGGGCCGACCAGCCGCAGGCCGGCGCCCATGGCGAAGATGTTCTGGACCGGCCGCGCGGTGAACGTGTCGTCGCGGCCCCAGACCTGGAAGAGGTGGCGGGCATGCGCTGGGGTCGCGCCGTCTGCCGGCACCACCACGACGTCGCGGGCGAAGTTGATCGGGTCGACCGGGTCGATCCACGCCGAGAGCAGCGTCAGGACCGGGTGGTAGAGGTTCACCGCCGACGGCTGCGACTCGGACAGCGCCAGCCACAGGGAATCGGCGATGTTGACCGGCGCCTTCTTGCTGAGCAGCGCGTCGGTGATCGACGCCGACGCCCCAGAGAGCAGCGCCCCGTCGACGCGGCGATCGTACGCGAGGAAGAGCCCACCCTCGGTCGCGCCCTGCGAATGGCCCCAGAAGAGCAGCCGCGTCGTGTTGAGCGGCGGCAGCCCTGGGAACCCGGCGACCGGCATGCCGGCGTCGACGGGCGTTCCTGCATCCACCGGCATCCCGGCGTCCCGCTGGCCCATGCCACCGTCACCTGACCCCGCGTCGGCCGGCGTCCCCGCGTCGACCCCGGCGTCGGTCGTCCCCGCGTCCATCCCTCCGTCCGTCCCCGCGTCCACGGGAGGGAGCACTGCCGTCCCCGGCCGCAGGTACCGGAACACGGCGAGCAGATCGGCCGCGCCCTGCGCCATGGTGCCGCGCGCCGACGCGGGGTTCGCGAAGTTGAACACGATGTCGTTGGGGTGCACGTCCTGCCGCGCGCCGCGCCGCGTGCCGTGGCCGACCTGATCGAAGCCCAGCACCGCGAAGCCCATGCTGCCGCCGTCGGGGAACGTGACGTTGGCCAGGCCTTCACCCGCCCCATCGCCCGCGTGGGAGCGGAAGTTGCCGCCGGTGCCGTGAGCGTAGACGACGACGGGCCAGCCGCCGGTCGGAGGCGCCGTCTTCGGCGTGACGAGCGACGCGCAGACAGGCTCGGTGCGCTCGACGGCGAAGGTGGCGCCGGTGCCGGAGATCTCTCCGCCCTGCGCCGGCGTGAGGTACGGCGCGCTGCCCTTCTGGAAGATCGGCAGGCTGATCAGCGCGTGGTACTCGTCGACGTTCGGGTTGCTGCCGCAAGCGCCCGCGCCGCCGTCCAACGCGCAGGGCGAAGGCTGGCCAGCGCTGCACTTGACCCACGTGCCCGCATCGGGGACCGGCGCCGCTTCGACGCTGGCCGCGAGCTTCTTGAGCAGCCGCGCAGGATCGCCCACGGTGAACACCGACGCGGTGAGCACGTTGGCCGCGGGAATGCTCTCGCGCTGCAGGTAGTCGCGCAGCGGCGCGTATGCGGCGTAGGCCGAGGCCAGCCGCGCGTCACCCGGCGCCGACGCGCTGAGCATGGCGGTGAAGTCCGTCGCCACCTTCACGTCGTTGTCCGCGCTGTCCTTGACGCCCTTGAGCAGCAGCACCGCGTAGGTGCCGGCGCGAAGCGCGTCGGCCGTGAACGGGCGCACGGCCAGCCAGTTGTGGCAGACGTACCGATTGCGGCCCTGGTCGAGCTGGTAGAACAGCCCGTGCCGCCGGCCGAAGCGCTGGCCCTGCGTGAGGTCCACCAGCCGCATCTGCGGCGAGGTGCCCGACGCGTTCAGCGTCCCGAACTTGATGACGCCGTCGAACCGGAAGACGACGTTGGGGTAGTTGCCGAACGGCTCGTTGGTCAGCGCGTCGTGGTAGCGCTTGAGCGCGTCGAAGCCGAACGGGGGCGCCGGATCTCGGGGGTAGCGGCTGAAGTCGAGCGTGCCTGACGCGCTGCGCGCGGCGTCGTTCGGGTACGGCAGGCGGAAGAAGTCTTCCTTCACTTCGGCGGGGTCCGCCTCGCGCGGCACTTCCCACAGCGCGGTCACGTTCCCCGCCATCTTCTGCTCGGGGCACTTCGCGCCGGTCCACTGCATCTGCGACGGGACGACGGGCGGCAGGCCGTTGGGCGCGGTCGCGGACGGAATCGGCAGCGACAGGCACACGTTCGCTTGGCAGACCAGGCCCTGCGCGCACTCGAGCGAGCTGGCACAGGTGGCTCCGGTGTCCTTGCTGCCCGGCGTCAGGCACTTGGGGAAGAGCGTCTCGCCGTCGAACGCGCAGCGCAGCCCCGCCTCACACTGGCCATCACCCTGGCAGGTGGTCCCCACGCCGCCGTCGCCGCCCTTGGCGCAGACGCCGCGGGAGCCGTTCGGCGCGCAGTACCCGCCGACACACTCGACGCCCAGCGTGCAGGCCGACCCTTCGGGCGTGGACCGATCGCCCTCGCAGCGCCCGGCCATGCCGCAGGTCAGGCCCTTGCGGCAGTCCTTGGCGACCTTGCAGTCACCGCCCAGGCCCACGCCAGGCGGTCCAGCGTTGGGGCTGATGTCGTTGCAGCCGATCAACGACAGGGCGAGCGACGACGCGACGAGGAGCCAGCGGAGGTTCTTCATGACTGTGGGGCCTTTCGTACGGACGGCGTGGCCAGGCGGAGGCTGCGGAGCTTACTTCGGTGCGGGCACCTTGAGGGCGTGGGCCAGGAAGGCGATCTGGTCGACGGACGATTCAATCGCCTTGGCGACTTGATCCGCGCCGCCGTGCCCGGCGTGCATTTCGATCCGCAGCCAAGCTGGCGCGTGGGCGCCCTGGGCTTCCTGGAGCGCGGCGACGAACTTGCGCGCGTGGAACGGGTCGACGCGATCGTCGTGGTCCGCCGACATCATCAAGAGCTTGGGGTACTCCGCGCCGGCGCGCAGGTGGTGGTACGGCGAGTAGGCGTGCAGCACCTTGAGGTCTTCGGCCTTCTCGGGATCGCCATACTCGGGGATCCACGTCTTCCCGCTGCCGTAGAGGTGGTAGCGGACCATGTCGAGCAAGGGCACCGCGCAGATCACCGCGCCGTACAGCTCCGGCCGCTGCGTCATGGCCGTGCCCACGAGCAGGCCGCCGTTGGACCCGCCGCGGATCGCCAGCTTCTCGGGTGACGTCCACTTCTCCTTGACGAGGAACTCCGCCGCCGCGGCGAAGTCGTCGAACACGTTCTGCTTCTTGTGGCCCTTGCCCGCGTCGTGCCAGGCCTTGCCGTACTCGCCGCCGCCGCGCAGGTTGGGCACCGCGTACACGCCACCCAGCTCGAGCCACGGGTAGATGAAGCTGGTGAACGCGCTGGTGAGGCTCACGTCGAAGCCGCCGTAGCCGTAGAGCAGCGTCGGGTGCTTGCCGTCCTTCACCGCGCCCTTCGCCGCGACGATGAACATGGTGATCGGCGTGCCGTCCTTCGACGGGTAGCTGACCTGGCTGACCTCGTACTTCGACGGGTCGACCGGCACTTCGACCTTCGCCCAGAGCTCCGCGGTGCCCGTCTTGATCGACGTCTTGAACACCTGCCGCGGCATCACGAAGGAGCTGAACGCGAAGTACGCCTCGTCGTCGTCCTCGAGGCCGACCAGGTTCGACGCGGTGCCCAAGCCCGGGAGCTGAATGTCGCGCACCTTCTTGCCGTCGAGCCCGAAGAGCTCGACCTGCGAGACGGCCTTCTTGAGCGACGCGATCGCCAGGTGCCCGCCGACGATCGCCATGGACTCGCGCGCGGCGTCCTTGTCCTCGGCGATCAGCTCTTTCCAGTCCTTCTTGTCGGTCTTCTTCGGGTCCACCTTGAAGACGCGCTTGTTGGGGGCGCCGTCGTCGGTGAAGACGTAGAAGACGTCCTTCCAGGCGTCGACCGAGTACTTCGCGTCGGTGCCCTTCACGAGCAGCTTCCAGTCCTTCTCGCCGGGCTTCTTCCAGAACAGATCGTTCTCGTTCCAGCCGCGCATGATGCTGACGAACAGGTACTTGCCGTCTCGGGAAATACCGCCGCCGATGAAGGTCTTGGGGTCGCCGGTCTTGCCGTGGAGCACCTCGTCCTTCGCCGGATCGTGGCCCAGCACGTGGCGGCGCACCTCGCAGTAGCCCGGCCGCTCGCTGACGGGGATCTGCGCGTCGGTGGGCAGCCACTCGTAGATGAAGGACTTGTTGTCCGGCGCCCAGCTCGGGCTGGCGTACTTGCCTCCGGCGATCGCGTCGACCTTGCTGCGCTCGCCGGTGTCCACGTCGAGCACGTGCAGCGTCGCCTCGTCCGCCGCGTTCGGCTTCTCGGCGAAGACGACCTTCTTGCCGTCCCACGAAGGCACCCAAACGCCCAGCGACACGGTGTTGTCGTTGGACCACGCGTTCGGGTCGAGCAGGACCTTCTCCTCGCCCTTCTCTCCCTGCCGCCAGTAGACGACGGCCTTCTCCTTGTCCTTGCGTTGCCGCGTGTAGAAGTACCGGCCGCCGCGCTTGACCGGCACGCCGACGGCGTCGAGGTAGTACAGCTCGTGGTAGCGCTTGGTCAGCTGCTCGCGCAGGGGCAGCTCCTTGAGCCTCGCGCGGGCGAAGTCGTCCTGCGCCTTCATCCAGGCCTGCACGTCGGGGCTCTTCTCGTCTTCGAGCCAGCGGAAGGCGTCGGCCACGGACAGGCCGTGCAGCGTCTCAGTCAGCGGAACGGACTTGGTCTTGGGCACCATGGGAACGCTCGAGGCTTTGGCGTGAGCGCCGGTCGCGGCACCGGCCTGCGCCGACGGCTTGGCTCCACCGCCGGACGACGACGTGGAACCCGACTTGGACGACGTGGCGCACCCGATCGCGAGGGCGCCGAGAACGACGAGGGTGGAGGCTCGCATGGCGCGGGTAGATACGAGACCTGCGCCGCGAAGGGCAGCAACTTTGACGGCGGTCAGGCCGCGGAGCTGGCGGCCTTCGGCCCGACGTCATTCGCGTAGAGAATGACCGGCTCCTTCTTGCGCAGCACCGCGTCCTCGGAGATCACGACCTCGCGCGCGCTCTTCTTCGACGGGATCTCGTACATGATGTCGAGCATCACGTTCTCGAGGATCGCCCGCAGCCCGCGGGCCCCGGTCTTCCGGCGGATCGCCTCTTGCGCGATCGCCTTGAGCGCCCCGTCCGAGAACTTGAGCTGCACCCCGTCGAGATCCATCAGCTTCTTGTACTGCTTGATGAGCGCGTTCCGCGGCTTCACCAAGATGTCCATGAGCGCGGGCTCGGTCAGCTCTTCGAGCGCGGTGATCACCGGCAGCCGGCCGATGAACTCGGGGATCATGCCGAACTTGAGCAGGTCCTCGGGCTCGACCACGTGGAGCAGCTCGGACAGCGACTTGTCCTGCTTCTTCTTCACGTCCGCGCCGAAGCCCAGCGAGCGACCGCCCAGCCGCCGCTGAATGATCTGCTCGAGCCCGCCGAACGCCCCACCGCAGATGAAGAGAATGTTCGTCGTGTCGACCTGCAGGAACTCCTGCTGCGGGTGCTTGCGGCCGCCCTTGGGCGGCACGTTCGCGACCGTGCCTTCGATCAGCTTGAGCAGCGCCTGCTGCACACCTTCGCCGGACACGTCGCGGGTGATCGACGGGTTCTCGGCCTTGCGCGCGATCTTGTCGATCTCGTCGATGTAGACGATGCCGCGCTGCGCCCGCTCGATGTCGCCGTCGGCCGCCTGCAGCAGGTTGACGATGATGTTCTCGACGTCTTCTCCGACGTAGCCGGCCTCGGTCAGGCAGGTCGCGTCGGCGATCGAGAACGGCACGTTGAGGATGCGGGCCAGCGTCTGCGCCAGCAGCGTCTTCCCCGAGCCGGTGGGCCCCAAGAGGAGGATGTTGGACTTCTGCAGTTCCACGTCCTCCATGGCGACGCGGGACTCGATGCGCTTGTAGTGGTTGTGCACCGCGACCGAGAGCACCTTCTTGGCGCGCTCCTGGCCGATCACGAACTCGTCGAGGACCGCCTTGATCTCGCCGGGCCGCGGAATGCGCAGCTTGGTGTCCTTCGACTCTTCGCGGTCGATCTCCTCCGCGATGATGTCGTTGCACAGGCCAATGCACTCGTCGCAGATGTAGACGGTCGGCCCTGCGATCAGCTTCTTCACTTCCTTCTGTGACTTCCCGCAGAAGGAACAGCAGAGCGCCTGGGCACCGCCGTCGCGCGTCGATTTGCTCGCCATACGTGCCTGTACCCTAACCGCGCCCGTGACCGAGCGCGAGGCGGCGTACGCCCCCCGCCCCGTCAGGCCGCTGACGCGTCACTTCTTCTCGGTGCCCTTCTTCTGCGTCATGACTTCGTCGATGAGCCCGTACTGCTTGGCGTCGGTCGCGCTCATGAAGTTGTCGCGGTCGCAGTCCTTCTCGATCCGCTCCACGCTGTGCCCGGTCTGCTTCGAGAGGATCTCGTAGAGGGCGATGCGCAGGCGCACCATCTCCGCGACCTGGATCTCCATGTCCTTGGACTGCCCGCGCATGCCGCCGAGCGGCTGGTGGATCATGATCCGCGAGTTGGGCAGCGAGAAGCGCTTCCCCTTGGCGCCCGCGGCCAGCAGCACCGCGCCCATGGACGCCGCCTGCCCCACGCAGATCGTCGAGACCGACGGTCGCACGTGCTGCATGGTGTCGTAGATCGCCAGGCCCGCCGTGACCGAGCCGCCCGGCGAGTTGATGTACATGGTGATGTCCTTGTCCGGGTCTTCCGACTCCAGGAACAAGAGCTGGGCCGACACGCCGTTCGCCACGTCGTCGTCGATCTCCGTGCCCAGCATGATGATGCGATCGCGCAACAGCCGCGCATACAGATCCCACACGCGCTCGCCGCGGTGGGTAGTCTCAACGATCGTCGGTGGCCAGTAGGGCATGCGTCAGGTCTCCAAAAAGAGGGTCACTCGAACTTCGCGTGCTGCTTCACCAGCGCCAGCGCCTTCTCTTCGAGCAGCCGCTGCTTCAGGGCGTTCAAGCGCTCGGGGTTCTTGTACTGCGCTTCGAGCTCCGCCGCTGCGCGCCCCGACTCTTCTGCCAGGCTGGCGAGCTTGGCCGACACGTCGCCGTCGGTGACCTCGAGCTTCTCTGCCCGGGTGAGCGCTTCGATCAGCAGCTGCCCGCGGGCCTCGAGCTCACTCTTGGGCCGCAGGGTCTCGCGCAGCTTGCCCCAGTCCAGCGAGAGCTGCCGCGGATCCATGCCGGACTGGTACATCTGCTGGAAGGCGCCTTCGAGCAGCATGTCGATGCCGGACTCGATGAGCGAGTTGGGCACCTCGAAGCTGTTCTTGTCCGCCAGCGCCTTGAAGACGTTCTCCCGCTCGTCCACGACGACCCGGCTCTTCGCCGAGCGCTCCAGATCCTTGCGAATGCGCTCCTTGAGGCTCGCCAGGGACTCGAGCCCCAGCCCCTGCGCGAACGCGTCGTCCAGCGCGGGCACCTTGCGCGCTTGGATCGTCTTGACCGTGGCGTTGAAGGATCCGGTCTTGCCTTTGACCTCGTCGATCGCCCCCTCGGGGAACGTGTAGTCGAACACCTTGGGCTGGCCGACCGTGGCGCCGGCGAGCTGCGGCAGCTTGCCCTCGTGGAGCTCGCCCGGGCTCACCTCGACCAGGTAGTCCCGCCCCGAGCTGCCGGGGAACGGCTTGCCGTCGATCGTCGCGTCGAAGTCGATCGCCGCCATGTCGCCGGCCTGCACCGACGTGCGCCCTTCGACCGGCTCCACCGTCGCGCGGCTGTCGACCAGGCGCGTGAGCTGCTCGTCGACCTGCGCGTCGCTCACGGCGGCGTCGAAGCGCTTGAGCGACAGCCCCTTCCATTCCTTCACCTCGACGTCCGGCTTCACGTCGCAGTCGGCCTTGAAGGTGAACGCCTGGCCGGGACTGAGCTTTCCGCCGGTGAAGCGCGGCTCACCGAGCGCGGGCACCTTGTGCTCCCGAATCGCGTCGAGGACGGCCTTGTACTGGAGCTTCCGCGCCACGTCGGCTTCGACTTCGGACTTGTAGCGGGTCTCCAGCAACCGGCGCGGCACCTTGCCCGGCCGGAAGCCCGGCATCTTCACCTGGCGCGCCAGCTCTCCGTACGCCGTCGTCAGCTCTTGATCGACGCGCTGGGCTTCGACCTCGACCGACAGCCGCGAGACGACCGACGACACCTTCTCGACCTGCACCTTCATGCGAACGCTCCCACCGTGAATGGAGCGGCGGGCCTTAGGCCAAGCGCGCAGGCCGTTCAACGGAATGGGCAGGGGGGGACTCGAACCCCCACTCCTTGCGGAACCGGATTCTAAGCCCGGCGCGGCTACCAGTTACGCCACCTGCCCGCTGCGGCGCTGCGCGACTTCCAAAAACGTCGAAGGCCGGCGTCCTGACTTCGAGGAGCGCCGGCCTTCTTCGATGATGAGAGCGGAAGGAATCGAACCTTCAACCTATGGATTAAGAGTCCATTGCTCTGCCAATTGAGCTACGCTCCCTGCACTTTCGGCGGCCGCGAATATCGGCTGCCGGCCCTCTCTGTCAACGCGTTATTTCGTCGCCGGTGCCACCACGGGTGGCGCGTACGGCACGGACTTGCGCGTCAACAGCCAGATTCCAATGCCCACGAGCACCACCACCACGTACTGCGCCGGCGTCAAGCCCGCGTAGCGTCGGTCGACGAAGCTCAAGTCTGACGCGCGCAGGAAGTCCAAGAAGAACCGCGACACCGAATAGAGCACCGCCAACAGCCCCATGATGCGGCCCTGCGCCGGCTTGAGCCGCGAGAAGCCGTAGAGCACGCCGCCGATCGCCGCGAGCACGAAGACGTCGTACAGACCCAGATCGTGCCGCGGGCCACCGTACCGATCGACCGGGAACGCGACGGCCAGCGGGAAGTCGGTGCGGGTGCCGGGGTGATCGTGCACGAAGAAGCAGCCGATGCGGGCGATCGACCAGCCCGGCGCCGCGCCGAGCGCGATCGCGTCCACGTACGGCATGAGAGGGATCTTCTCGCGGCGGAAAAACCAGAAGATGCCGACGAGCGCGCCCAGCACGCCGCCCATGGACGACAGCCCGTCCCACACGCGCAGGACGATCCACGGGTCCTGCTGCAGCAGCTCCGGGTGGTACGCGAAGACGTGCATGAAGTGCCCGCCCACCAGCCCGCCCACGACCGCCGGCGTCACCACGTCTTTGAGCGGCGTGTCGTCTCCGGGCGCGTACGTGCGCGCGAAGCGAGCCGCGAGCAGCGCGCCGACCACCACGCCGGCCGCCGACAGCACGCCGAAGATGTCGATCTTCTGCCCGAAGGGCAGTGAGAGCACCGGGAGCTCGAGGTAGGGGATCAACGCCTTCAAAGCTCCATGGTGCTGCACGCCCAGGGGAAGTGTTGCGCGCCCAGAGGGATTCGAACCCCCGACCCTCGGCTTCGAAGGCCGATGCTCTATCCAGCTGAGCTATAGGCGCAGACTTCGCTGCTGCTCGTCCGACGTGAAGGGCGATGGACCGGGCTTGAACCGGCAACCCCAGGAGTCACAGTCCTGTGCTCTACCAATTGAGCTACCACCGCCATATTCGTGCTGATTCAGACCAATTCCGACTGATTCCGCGCCGCGCCACCTACAGAGCCCTTCGGCGCGAGTCAACGCTTGAGCATGCCCGGCGGGACTCGAACCCACGACCCTCGGCTTAGAAGGCCGATGCTCTATCCAGCTGAGCTACGGGCACTGGACTGTCGGGGTGGCCGGATTCGAACCGACGACCTTCTGCGCCCAAGGCAGACGCGCTACCAGACTGCGCTACACCCCGTCCTCGGCTCATCTCCAAGGCGTCGCGGACTTAGTCGCGACAGCGCTCGTCACGCAAGGACAGTCGCAGACCTGACGCGCTCAGACGTCGAGCTCTTTGACGTCGCCGGCCCGCTCCATGATGAAGCGGAAGCGCGCTGAGACGTCCTTGCCGAGCAGCTCGTTGATCGTGCGATCAGTCTCGAGCTCGTTGTCGATCTGCACCTTGAGCGCCACGCGCTTCTTTCGGTCCAGCGTCGTCTCTTTGAGCGCGTCGGCCGTCATCTCGCCCAGGCCCTTGAAGCGCATGATGTTCGCCTTGGCGTTGCCCTTGGCCTTGTCCTTGACGATGCGGTCCTTCTCGCTGTCGTCGAGCGCCCAGTACGTCTCCTTGCCAATGTCGATGCGGTAGAGCGGCGGCTGAGCGATGAACACCCGCCCCTGCAGAATCAACGGGCGCAGGTGCCGGTAGAAGAACGTGAGCAACAGCGTGGAAATGTGCTGGCCGTCGCTGTCGGCGTCCATGAGCAGGAAGATCTTCCCGTAGCGCAGCTTCGACAGATCGACGTCGGTGCCGATGCCGCAGCCCAGCGCGCTGGCGATGTCGGTCAGCTCCTTGTTGCTCGCCACCTTGTCCGTCGACGCCTGCTCGGCGTTGAGCACCTTGCCGCGCAGCGGGAGGATCGCCTGCGTGTGCCGGTCGCGCCCCTGCTTGGCGGTGCCGCCGGCGCTGTCACCCTCGACGATGAAGAGCTCCGACTCGTCTGGATCCGTCGAGCTGCAGTCCGACAGCTTGCCGGGCAGGTTCAGCTTGTGGCTGACCGGGCCCTTGCGCGACACCGCCGCCGACGCCGCGCGCGAGGCTTCCCGCGCCCGCGCCGCCAAGATGATCCGCGCCACCACCGCCTCGGCGATCGTCTTGTTGTCGTTGAGCCACTTCTCCACCGCCGGCCGGACCACGTTGTCGACCTGGCCCTGCACCTCGGGGTTGTTCAGGCGCTCCTTCGTCTGGCCCTGGAACTGCGGCTCCACCACGTACGCCGACAACACGCAGACCATGCCTTCGCGAATGTCGTCGGCGGTCAGCGTCACGCCCTTGGGCGTCAGCCCGTGCGTCTCGATGTAGTTGCGCACCGCCTTCACCACGCCGGCCTTCAGCCCGTTCTCGTGCGTGCCGCCGGACTTGGTGGGAATGCCGTTGACGTACGACTTGACGTACTCGTCGGTGGCCTCGGTCCAGGCCATGGCCAGCTCGAGCCGAATCCCGTTGTCGTGCGCCTTGTAGAACGCCGTCGCCGCCGCCGGCACCGGCGCCTTGGCCCGCTGCGCGATGATCTGCACGATGAACTCGGCGATCCCGCCGTCGTGCTTGAACGTCTCGCTGGTCTTGGGTGACGCCGTCTCGTCGTGGAAGACGACCTCCATGCCCTTGTGGAGGTAGCTCTTCGACTCGAGCCGCTCGCGAATGAGCTGCGGGTCGAACCTGAGCTTCGCGCCGAAGATCTCCGGATCGGGCGTGAAGGTGATCGTCGTGCCCGAACCCCGCGTGTTGCTCAGCACCTTGAGCTTGCTGCTGGGCTTGCCTCGCTCGAACGTCTGCTCGTGCAGCTTCCCCTCGCGCTTGACCTGGGCGACCAGCTCCGTCGACAGCGCGTTCACCACCGAGCTGCCCACGCCGTGGAGGCCGCCGGAGTGCGTGTAGTTGTCCTTCTTGAACTTCCCGCCCGAGTGGAGCGTGGTGAGGATCACCTCGAGCGCGCTCTTCTTGTACTTGGGCATGATGTCGACGGGAATGCCGCGGCCGTCGTCGGCCACCGTCACGCTGGTGCCGTTCTTGTGGAGCGTCACCTCCACGCGGCTGGCGTGCCCGTTCATCACCTCGTCGACGCTGTTGTCGACGATCTCCCAGAGCAGGTGGTGGTAGCCGTCAGCCCCCGTCCCGCCGATGTACATGCCCGGCCGCGCGCGCACCGGGTCCAGGCCTTCGAGCACTTCGATGTTGCTCGCGTCGTAGCTCTTCTTCGTCATGGGGAAGTCTCCGTGGTGGGGCAGCGCGCGTCGCTCACTTCTTGTCGGCCTTCTCGGCCTTCTCCGGGAGCGCCAACACCTCGAGCGGCCGGTGGATCGACTTCACTTCGTCCTTCTTCGACATCTCCCGGCCCTTGCCGCCGCGCGACGTCACTTCGTACCGGCCGAGCGTCAGCTCCAGCGCCTTGCCCTTGGCCGTCTCGAGCTTGAGCCCCGCGTCCTTCTTCGCGCTGCAGACGAAGCCGAGCACCTGATCGTCGTCCGCCGTCTTGATGACGGTGACGCCGCGGCCCGGCCCGGCCAGCTCGTTGACCTCGGCCACCTTGCAGACCAGCGCGTTCGTCTTGCGCGTGACCACCGCCAGCAGGTCCTTCTCCGTGCACGGCGCGACGCCGATGATCTCGTCACCCTGCCCCGGCCGCGCGAAGCGCCGGCCTGACCGCGTCGACACGTCCTTGTGTGGGTCGAGCGCGAAGCGCAGGCCGTAGCCGTCCTTCGAGACGGCCACCAGCTGCGCAGGGATCGGCAGCCGCGGATCGAGCGACAGCGCGCCCACCACCCGCTCACCGTCGTCGAACTTGAACAGCTTCTGCACCGGGTCGCCGTAGCCAGTGGACGCCGGCACGTCGTTCATGCGCGTGACGTACGCCGAGCCCGCGCTCGAGAAGAACACCACGTTCGCCTTGAGCGAGCCCGACAGCACCGCGGCGATCTCGTCGCCCTCGCGCATGCGCGTCGTGGTCGGGTCTTTGAGCTCGCGCACCCGCTTGACCCAGCCGTCCCGCGTGAGCACGACCTGCGCGTCTTCGTCGGCGATGAAGGCCTCTTCCGAGTACTCGACCTCTTCGATCGGCCCGGAGATCTTCGTGCGCCGCTTGTCGCCGAACTGCTTGCCGGCCTCGACCAGCTCGTCGCGCACCAACGCCCAGAGCGACTTCTCGGACTTGAGCAGCGCCTGGATCTCCTTGGCCTGCGCGCGCTTTTCCTTGAGCTCCTTCTGAATCACCAGGATCTCGAGGCGCGCGAGCTTGTAGAGCTTCATCTCCAAGATCGCCTCGGCCTGCTCCGCCGACAGCTTGAAGCGGGCGATCAGCTTCTTGGCCGCGTCGTCCTTGCCTTCGGACTTGCGGATGATGCGGATCATCTCGTCGAGGGCGTCGTAGACCTTCTCGAAGCCCTCGAGCAGGTGCAGCCGCGCCTTGAGCTGCTCGAGCTCGTAGGACAGCCGCTTCGTCGTCACCTCGAGCCGGAAGTCGAGGAAGTGCCGGAGCATGGTCTTCAAGTCGACGCGCTTGGGCGTGCCGACCTCCGGGTTCTCCGTGGGCACCAGGCACGTCATGTTGACGTTGAAGTTCGTCTGCAGCGCCGTGTGCTTGTAGAGGTACGACATGACGAGCTCGGCGTCGGCCTCGCGCTTGAGCTCGAGCACCACGCGCACTTCAGCCGTGGACTCGTCGCGCACGTCGGTCAGCGCCGGCAGCTTCCGGTCGGAGACGATCTCGCCGATCCGCGCGACCAGGTTCGCCTTGTTCACCGTGTACGGCACCGACGTGACGATGATGTTCTGGCCGCCCCGCGCGCGCTCTTCGAGCTTCCACTCGCCGCGCAGGAACACCGCGCCCTGCCCCGTCTCGTAGATCTCCTTGAGCTCCTTCTTGCTGTTGAGCACCTGGCCGCCGGTGGGGAAGTCCGGGCCCTTGACGTGCTTGAGCAGGTCCTTCGTCTCGAGCTTGGGGTCCTTGATGAGCTCGACACACGCGTCGATGAGCTCGCCCAGGTTGTGCGGTGGAATGTTGGTGGCCATGCCCACCGCGATGCCGGTGGTGCCGTTCATGAGCAGCTGCGGCAGCCGCGCCGGCAGCACCGTCGGCTCCTGCTTGCTGCCGTCGTAGTTGGGCCGCAGCAGCACCGTCTTCTGCTGCAGCTCGCTCAGCAGCAGATCCGACAGGCGCTGGAGCCGGCACTCCGTGTAGCGCATGGCGGCCGGCGCATCGCCGTCCATGCTGCCGAAGTTGCCGTGCCCGTCGACCAGCGGGTAGCGCAGCGAGAAGTCCTGCGCCAAGCGAACGAGCGCGTCGTAGATCGCCGTGTCGCCGTGCGGGTGGTACTGGCCCATGACGACACCGACCACGTTCGCGCACTTCTTGTACTTGGCGTCGAAGGTGACGTTGTCGTTCCACATCCCGTAGAGGATGCGGCGCTGCACCGGCTTGAGGCCGTCGCGCACGTCAGGCAGCGCGCGAGACGTGATGACCGACAGCGCGTAGTTGAGGTACCGGCGCCGCGCCTCCTCGGCGAGGTTGATCGGCTGCTCGTTGCCGCCGCCGCCGGAGCCCTTGGGCTTCTTGCCGCCGCCCTTGCCGCCCCCGCCGCCGCCGACCCCGTCGAACTCGGGAATGCTCATTTGTTCAGCCATGCTTGCCTTTTCCATCGCCGTTCCCAATGGTTACGCCAGTGCTACAGGCGTGTGCCGGCGGACCATAACAGCGAGAGATCCCCTGGCAAGAAACCAGCGTGTGGGACAGCCCAACTGACCGACGTGCTTTCGACGCACGCTCGGCTAGTGTTGCGGCCGGATGACGCCCCTCGTTCTCATGGCCGTGCTCGCGGCCAAGCCCGCACAACCCAAGAAGCTGCCGCCGCTCCCCAAAGACGCCATGGTGTTCATCTTGAACACCGACGGGAGCCAGCCAGCCGAAGCGGCCGGCCTGGAGGCCAAGCTGCTCAAGGCGCTCCGGGAGAAGTCGGTGCTGCTCGTGGACCTGGACGCGGCGTACCCTCAGCCCGCGCCGCCCACGGGCGGAGAGACGCTCTTCAAGGAAGGCAAAGAGGCGTACGACAACCTCGATCTCGACACGGCCAAGGCGAAGTTCAGCGAAGCGCTGGTGAAGTACGGCCAGGAGCCGACCGGGGCGACGTCGGACCGCATCGCCGAGACGCAGGTGTTCCTCGCGGCGATCACGTCTCAGAACGGCGGCAAGACGGTCGCCAAGCAGCTCCAAGCCCAGCTCGCCTCGGCGCTCGTCATGAAGCCGGACCTGGCGCCGGACACCAAGCTCTTCGGGCCGGACCTCACCAAGCTCATGGAGAAGGCCCACGCCGACGTGGCGGCGCGGCCCAAGGGTGCCCTCCACGTCCAGGTGACTCCGCACGGCGCCGAAGTGACCTTTCGCGACCTCGTCCTCGTGGCGCCGGTCGAACCCATCGCCGACCTCCCGGCTGGCTACCACTACGTCGCGGCCAAGCGCGCGGGCTACCTGCCGGCGGCCACCGTCATCGAAGTCGGGGCGGCTGGCGCCACGGCCACACTCGAGCTCAAGCCCACCCCCGAGCTGAGCCAGACCCACCAGTCTGCCGGCGCCCTGGTGGCGGCGTTTGGAGCCAAGGCGTTGCCTGCTGCGGCGCGCAGCTTCGGCGACAAGCACAAGTGCCGCTACCTCGTGCTGGGCCACGCGGAGACGCAGGCGCTGCAGGTGTGGGACCTCGAGGGCGGCGGCCGACTGAAGGACCTCAAGCTGTCGGACTCGCCGGAGATGATCGCGGCCGTCGCCGAGAAAGTGAAGGTCTTCATCGACAAGCCGTCTCCAGTGGAGATGGAAGTGAAGAAAGAGGAACCGACGGCCTCTGACTCGGTGTTGACGAAGTGGTGGTTCTGGGCGGCGGTCGGTGGTGGCGCGGCGGTCGTGGCGGGGACGACGGCCGGAGTGGTCGCGGCCAGCTCCGGGCCCAAGCGGCCGTTCAGTCCTGTGCTTGGCTTCTGACGACGTTACGCAACCGCGCGAAAGGTCCTTTTCGTGGCTCGTGCCCTCGCTCTCCTCGCCGTGCTGCCGACGCTGGCGCTCGTGCTGCCGACGCTGGCGCTCGTGCTGCCGACGGTGGCGCTCGCCGCCGACGCCCGCGGCCCGTCGCCCATTTCCGCGATCGTCATTCCCATGGACCAGCCGTCCGAGGCGCTCCAGCTGCGCCTCGAGACGTACATGAACGAGTCGCTGCAGGAGTACGCGCAGTTCAAGCTGCGCCGGAGCGACGAGCTGTTCGGCCTGCCGGCTGACGAAGACGCGCAGGTGGCGCTCAAGCGGGCGGAGAACGGCTACACCGAAAGTCGCGAGGCCTTCGTCGGCCGCCAGTACGACGACGCCGAGCTGAAGCTGCGCAACACGATCAAGGAGTTCAACCGCGCCATTCCCGCGCTCAAGGGCTGCGGGCACCTGTGCGACGCGATCGCCATGTACGCGGCCTGCCTCTACATGCGCGGCGAGAGTGAAGAGGCCAAGCTCCAGCTGCTCGATCTGATCTCGCTGGCGCCGACCAAGCTGCTCGACCCGAAGGTCTACCCAGCCGACTTCGTCGCGCTCAAGCGCCAGGTCACCGAGAGCCGCAACGCCGCGCTGCGCGGCAACGTGCTGGTCAAGAGCAAGCCCGCCGGGGCCCGCGTCTTCGTGAACGGTGAGTTCCAGGGCTTCACCCCCATGACGCTGCCCGTGCTTCCGATCGGCAAGGCGTTGGTGCGGCTCGAGCGACCGGGCTTCATGCAGGCCGCGGTGCTGGTCGACGTCACGCCCGAAGACTCCGAGGTGACGCAGACGCTCGTTCCGTCGTCGACCTACTCCACGTTCGACGATCTGCTCGAGAAGCTCGCGGGCGAGGCGCTCAAGGACAAGGGCGGCAACGCCATGCTCAAGATCGCCGGTACGCTCAAGCTCGAGCGCGCGATCGTCGCGGTCACCACCGAGGTGCCCAACACGAACTCCACGCAGCTCCACCTGACGCTCTACGAGCTCAAGTCCGGCCGCCGCCTGGGCGTGCGCAAGGCGACCGTGCAAGGTGACGAGTACGGGCAGCTCAAGGGCGAGATCGGCCGCATGGTCAACGCGCTGGTGAACAACGCCGAGGCCCCGGTGGAGCGCGTCGTCCAGTCGACGGACCCGCTCGACCGCAAGGCCGGCATGGAAGAGTGGAATCAAGAGGACCGCGGCGGGCGCACGTCGACCAAGGAGCGCAAGCGCAAGGGCGGCGACCCGCTGGACAGCGTCGACGGCACGGACAGCTGGTGAGGCTGAAGCGCGGCAGACTGGTCTTGGTTCTCTTCCTGGTGCCGAGCCTGGCGCTGGCGCAGACCGCGGCGATCGGCACGGCGGATCCCGCCCGCGGCATCACGCTCGCGCCGACCGGCACGGCGCTCAGCGACGAGGCCACCGCCCTGGTCGTCAACCCCGCCGCCCTCACCCACGTCGGCAAGGGCTCGCTCGTCTACGTGCACGAGCGGAGCAACACCCGCAGCCTGGACAGCGACGCGCTCTTTGGCGCCCTGTCGGTCGGCGACGTGCTGGGCCTCGGGGTGGC
>JALHOS010000138.1 GCA_022842905.1 Myxococcaceae bacterium
ACCCGAGCAGGCCGACGAGGAGCTGCACCAGGCTCGACGAGCGCACACCCAAGGCGAGCGCCGCGGCGACGACCGCCACCGTCCAGCTGAGCAGCCGAAGGGCGAGCGCCCGCGCGGTCTGGCTCGCGCGGCTCCGGGCCAGCGCGTCGAGCTCCCGCTGGGCGTCCGGCGGGGTCTGCGTGGGGACGGACTGGAGCAGCTGAGCCAGCAGCGCGAGCGCGGCGGCGTTCGTCGGCTCCAGCGCGAGCGCACGCCCGAGCGCCCGCAACGCCTGAGCGCGGCCTTCGAGCGTCGCTTGGTCCGCTGCCCGGGCGCTCTGGAGCGCCTGCGCCGCCAACGCCTGTCGCTGCGCTTCGTCTCGCGCGCCCTCCAGGAACTGCTCGACGGCGTCCGCCAGCGCGCGCGCCGTCGGGTAGCGCTCGTCGCGGTCCTTCGCGGTGGCCTTCCGCCAGACCACGTCGAGCTCCGGTGGGACTTCGCCGCCGCTCGGCGCGCGGGGCAGGCTCGAGCGCGGGCGCTCCGGCTTGGTCGGGCCAGCGTCGAGCGGGGCCTGGTACAGCACCTCGTAGAGGATGACGCCCAGCGCGTACACGTCGCTGCGGGCGTCGACGAGCTCGAGCTTCCCTTCGGCTTGCTCGGGGGCCATGTACCCGCGTGTGCCCATGGTGGCGCCCGCCACGGTGTGCCCCTGGAGCGCCGCCGCCTCCTCGTGACCTGGTGGGAGCGGCTGACCGCGGGGCGCGGTGACCTCCGCGTCGAGCAGCTTCGCGAGGCCCCAGTCCAGCACGCGGACCTCGCCGAACTCGCCGAGCATGACGTTCGCCGGCTTCAGGTCGCGGTGAATGACCTTCTGCTGGTGCGCGAAGTCGACCCCCAGGCAGACGGTGGTGAAGGCCGTCAGCAGCCGGTGCCGGGTGAACTCCTTGGCCGTCGCGGCGTCTCCCCGGGCGATGGCGCGCAGTACGTCGGCCAGCGTCCGGCCCTTCAGGCGCTGCATGCTGAAGAACGGCAGGCCTTCGCCGTCGACGCCCAGGTCGTACACCGGCAGCACCGTGGGGTGCTCGAGGCGGCCCTGGAGGCGCGCCTCGCGGAGGAAACGGCGGGCGTGCTCGGGGTGTGACAGCGCCGCCAGCAACTTCTTCTGCGCCACGTCCCGCAGCAGTCGCCGGTCCCTCACGAGGCGCACCTCGCCCATGCCGCCCTTGCCGAGGACGCCTTGGTCTTCGTACCGCGGGGCCTCGGCCAACAGCTCCGGCGCGGCATCGAGGGAAGGGGACGCGGCCTGCACCACCGTCGGCGCGCTTCCGAAGTCGTCGCTCATGCCCGCGCACCTAGCCTGCTCGGCGCGGCGGCAGAAGGGGTCGGTCGCTTCGGTGGACCCTCGGGTCACGGCCGGGTGGGGCCCGGCTGGTGGACGCGCGTCGAAGTGCCCCAGCCCCCATGCGCATGGGATGTCGCGCGCAGACCCGCTGCGCCCCGGTGCACGCTCTGGCCACCGATGACTGCGCTCACGCCACCACTTCAACCGCCGTCGCTCTTCGGCCTCGCCGAGCGCTGCTTCGAGCGCTTCGTGGCTGAGCTGCGTGGGTACGGGCTCGACGTGGATCCGGCGCTGCGGCTGGTCGGCGGCGAGGGCATGCTGAGCTACTTCGACCCGGCGAAGGCGGAGATCCACGTGTCGCTGCCGGACCTGAGCTCTCCCATGGGGCGGTTGCAGGGGCTGGTGCTGGGGTCCTTGCTGGGCTGCGCCGACGTCGGCGAAGTCGAGACGTTCTTCCGGAGCTTCGTGCCCAGGCTGGTCGCCCACGAGCTGGGGCACGCGCTGCGGCACCGCGCTGGGAAGTTCGGCGACGACGTCTGGCAAGAGGAGCAGGTGGCCAACCGCCTCGCCGCGGCTCTGACGCTCAAGCAGCTGTCCATGAGTGAGCGCGAGGCCGCCCGCAGCTTCCTCAAGCGCGCGCTCGACAGCTTGGCCCAGCACGCGTCGGTGCCCGGCGCCGCCGCGCTCACGTACGAGGACGTGCTCCGGGGCCTGAGCGCGTCGGGCATGCTCGACGACGCCACACACCGCAACCTGGAGGTGACCCGCGCCATTCTCGCGCTGGGCCGTCGGCAGGCGCTGGCCGAGCTCAGCCACGGCAGCGCGCTGGCGGACGCGTCTGGCTACCTCGCGACGCGTGAAGCCACCATCGGCGCGTTCAACCAGGAGTACGCGAGCAACTACGCGCGCTACCTCTACTACCACGTCGGGTGGCTCTACCTGGACCTGTCCCACCGCGGCTCGGAGTACGTCGAAGACTTCGCGCGCACGTGTCTGGGCACGGCGCCGCCGAGCTTCCCGCTGCCCGAGCGCTCGGTGTCCGTGCTGGCTGGCACGCCCGACGTGACCGTCATCGCGTGCTTCGAGGCGGCCCGAGCGCTGCGGGACGTGCACCGTGCGGCGAGCCGCTACTTCTACAAGCGGTACCGCGAGCTGCTCTGGGCGCGCGTGGAGTCCGCAGCTCTCGACGCCCTGTCCAGCCTGCGGCACGACGCCGCGTTCTTCCTGGAGAGCTTCGAAGACGAGGGCAGCGACGCGCTGGCGAGCCTGTGGCGTGTCGCGCCGGCGCACGTGCAGGCCCTCTTCCCGCAGGTGCTCGGGGCGCGGCCAGAAGGGGCGCCGGTCGCGGCCGAACACCTCGAGGTGGCGGACCTCAGGCTCTACCGGGTCGCCGCGGGCGCGACGGACGACGCCGCGGCGAGGGATGTGCTGGTGCGGCTGGAGCTGCTCGAGGGTGCGGAGGTGTTCGCGGCCGTGCCCGCCAGCGCGCTGCTCGCGTTGGTGCCGCTCTTGTGTCGGGTGCTGGTTCCTTCGGGGCAGACGCTCCTCTGGGCTGGGGAACGGAACGCCGACGTCTTCTTTCTCTCGAAAGGCCGGCTCGACGTGCTCACGGGCCGCGATGGAGCGGAGCGGGTCGTCGCCACGCTCGAGCCGGGGGAGGTGCTCGGGGAAATGGCGTTCTTCTCGCGCGAGCCACGCACCGCCACGGTTCGCGCGCGGGGCGACGCGGAGTGCTTCGTCGTCAAGGACGCCGAGCTGACCCGCTTCGCTTTCCGCCACCCGTCGGTCGTCCTGCACATGGCCGGGGCCGTCGCCCGGCGCGCTTCGAAGCCGTTCGGACCTCGGCCGTCGGCGCCGTGAACGAGGGCGTGCGGCGCACACACCGATTTCTGAGATCGCCGAGCGGCGCTCGTCACATTGGCTGACGTCCACGTCGTACTCGGCAGCGCCCCATTCCACCGAAGCGAGGAGTCCCATGGCCCACACTGACCCCACCATTCAGAAGGTCCTCGACGCAGTCCAGGACAAGCCCGAGGCCGTGAAGGCGCTGTCCAAGGCGCTGTTGACGCGCGACGCGGCGCAGCTGCGCGAGGCGATCGCCGCGACCGGCGTGGCGCTGTCCGAGGCCGAGGTCAGCCGCGTGCTCGCGTCCATGCCGCGGGACGACCAGCAGGCCCTCGCCTACTTCACGTGAAGTGGCCGTCCCCGAGCGGCCAGGAGCGCACGTGAGCCAGCCGGAAACCCACACGTTTCGCGGGGTGCTCGACGCGACGCCGCGCGCCCTGCCGGCCCAGCCTGGGCCTCAGTGGCTTCGACCGGCCTGCAGGCAAGTCAACGACCTGCTCGTGCGCGGCCTCGACGGTGCGGGACTTCGCACACGCGCGACGAAGGTGCTCCACACGCTGCTCGACGGCTTGGGCCTGCCCGACCTCGAGCGCCTCGCGCTGCACCCCGCGGCGACGCCGTTCGTGCCGCTGCTCGACGCGCTGGCACGCGATCTCGGCGTGCCCCCGAGCGACCCGCGGCTCCAAGCCTGCGGCGATGCCACGCTCCTGAGCTACCTGCACGTGCGCGTGCAGGACGACGTGGTCGACGAGCCTGGGCGCTGGGACATGAGCTACACCTTCGTCGCCGACACCTTCGCGGCGGCGAGCGTCGACGCGTTTGTCCGCGCGACTGCGGGGCCGTCGTGCGCCGCGTTCTTCGCTTTCCGAGCGCGAGCGCTGCAGCGCTTCTTCGCCGTGGCGGTCGCGGAGCTGGACGCGCGAAAGGACGGCGCCGCGCTCGACGAGCAGCGCCTGGCCGAGAAGTTCCTGCCGCTGGCCGTGTGCCTGGGGGCGCTGGCCTTCGCAGTGGGACGCGACGCGCTGGCGGGTGTCCTCACCGAGGTCGTCTTGGGGCTGGGTCAGGCGCTGCAGCGCGCGAACGATCTGCTCAACGCGACCGAAGACTGGGCGGCGTGTCGGCGCACACCCGCGCTGAACGCGCTGAAACGGGAAGTGCCGCTCGAGCCAGGCTGCTCCGTTCGGCTCGAGTTGCTCCAGAGCGATGCCCTCGCTGACGAAGTCGCTCGTGCGGTCCAGGCGCTGCGCGAAGCCGAGCAGCTCGCCCGAGACGCCGGCCTGCCTGCGCTCGCCGGGCTGATCGCCAGCCGCCAGGCCTTCGTGCGCTCGGTGCCCAAGCGGTTGCTGCGCTTGGAGCTGGGAGGAGGCATCACGTGAGTGCGGGACGAGCGAGCTTGGATCTGGAGGTCACGCGGCGCTGCAACCTGCGCTGCGACTACTGCTTCGTGGGGTGGTCTCGTGGCTGGACGCAGCAGCTGCCGCTGGCCGTGGCCCGAGAGGTCATCACGGAGGGCGCGGGGCGGTTCGAGCTGCTCCACCTGACGGGCGGCGAGCCGTTCGCGTACACCGACCTGCTCGAGCTGATCGACCTGGGCATCGCGCTGGGCTACCCGGAGGTGCTCATCAACACCAACGCGACGCTGCTCGACGCTGCGTGGGTCGCGGCCTTGCGCGCTCGGCGTCGGCACGTACACCTGACGGTGAGCCTCGACGGGCCCGCGGCGCTCCACGACCGGGTGCGAGGCATCGGCTCGTTCGCAAAGGCCGCGACGGCGCTGTCCGAGCTGCTCGACGCGGGCGTTCGCGCGGCGGTGATGACGGTGGTGACGCCCGGAGTGCTGCAGGTGTTGAGCCCGTTCCTCGCGTCGCTGCGCGAGCGCTTTGCTGGCCTCTCCGGCGTCACGCTCTTCCCGGTTGGGGTCGGCTTGCCGGGCACGCAGAAGCCTGGGGCCACGCTCCAGGCGCTGACGCCGGATCAGCTCAAGGAGCTCGCGCTGAAGGTGGTGCTCGCAGACCGGGCCGGAGTTCCCGTGGGCGTCGGCGCGTACCCCGTCATCAACCCGCTGCTCAGGGCGTTGGGCTACCCAGCTGCCCGCCTCTACAGCTGCACGGCCGGCCGCGGGCGCGTGTGCGTGCACGCCGACCAGCGCGTGTCGCCGTGTCACCCGGTGAAGGAACCGGTCTACGGGACGTGGCGCTCGGGGCTGTTCGACCGCATCGCCGGCGTGGGCGCGCACCGTCGCTTGGCGGAGCGCGACTTCGACGGCTGCCGCACCTGCCCACATCAGGAAGCGTGTGGCCACTGCCGCGCGTTCGTCGTCGCCAACGGGCGGCCGCTGTTCGGCAACGACGAGGTGTGCCACCACGTGCTGGACGAGGTGCCGCCCCAGCGCGGCCTGCGCAGCGCCGTCGTCGAGTCCGCGGTGCCGGTCGCTGCGTCCGCGGAAGGGTGACGCTTCGACGCGAGGTGGTTCGAGCGCGGCATGGACGCGGCGCACCGTGTCTCGCAGCGTGTCGAGGTGGGCCGGAGAGTTCTGGCGACGCGAGCGCGATTCTCAACACGCCGCACGAGGCCCCGTTGACCTCATCCTGAGGCCTCGCCGTGCGCGCCACGTTGGATTCGCCGCCCGGTCTCTCCGAACGAACGCTGCAGTCGTGGCAATGACGCCGTCATCACGGGTGAGAAGCGCACGCCGCTGACGCCGACGACGTGGACGGTCCCTCGTCGCGCCTCACGGGGCATTCGCGGCGCGCGTTAAACCAGTCCCATCCGAGCTGCGATCGCCGCGGCCTCCGCCTTCGAGCTCACCTCGAGCTTCGAATAGATCGACTTCACATGCGCCTGCACGGTGCCCAGGCGAATGCTCAGGCTGTCCGCGACGTCGGCGTACAAGTGCCCCTTGGCGAGCAGGCCCAGCACCTCACGCTCTCGCAGCGTCAGCACGTCCAGCTCGTCGTCGCGACGGTTGAAGCTGCTCACCACGAGCTTGGCGATCGACGGGCTCATCGGCGCGCCACCGTCCAGCGCCTCTCCGAGCGCGGCGAGCACCGTGGCGACGCCCGCCGGCTTGAGCACATACCCGCTGGCGCCGGCGCGGAGCGCATCGAACACGTCCTCCGGCAGCGTGCTCTCCGTCAGCACGATCACCGGACAGCTGGGCAGCGCCCGCCGCAGCAGGCGAATGGCATGCACCCCGTGGAGCTCCGTCAGCCTCAGCTCCACCAGCGCCGCGGTGAAGGTGCCGCGCTGCGCGAGCGTCTGCTTGAGCTGCAACACCGACGGACAGATCGTCACCGTGAAGTGTTGCTCCGGCGCCGAAGCGACGCCGGGGAGATGTTCCGGGAGGCCGCTCTCGGCGTCCACGACCAGCAGTCGACGAACGAAGGCTCCGCTGCCCAAGGGACGAATCTCCTGAGGCCGGCTCCACTGGAGGTGGACCCGCCTCGCTTCTGCATTCGTCGGTCTTCATGTGGCCAGCCTCGCGCGCTGATCTCCCCCGCTGCGCCGGCCGCCACTTTCCGTGCGGTTACGGCTCGAGTGGGGCCGCTTCGCCCTTCTGAATGAACCCGTACTTCTCGAGCTTGTAATAGAGCGCGCTCGTCTTGATGCCCAAGAGCCGCGCCGTCTCGGTCTTCACGCGCTTGGCCTTCTCGTACGCCCGTTCGATCAGCTGCCGCTCGAGATCCTCGAGAATGTCGGGCAGCGGCCGATCGCCGTGTGGAATCGGCAGCGCACCGGCGGTGTTCGCGGCCTGGGCCTGCGCGCTCTGAAGGAAGGCGGGCAGGTCCTTCTCGGACAGCGCGGTGCCGTCGGCGAAGACGAGCGCCTGCTCGATGCTGTTCTCCAGCTCACGCACGTTGCCGGGCCAGGCGTAGCGGCTCAGCGCGCCGAGCGCTTCCGGGGTCAGGCCTTTGACCTTGGGGTTGATGCGGCCGGCGTGCTTCTGCACGAAGTGGCGCGCCAGCAGGCCGATGTCCTCGGGCCGCTCGCGCAGCGCCGGGAGGTGCAGCGGGACGACGGCCAGCCGGTAGTAGAGGTCTTCACGGAAGCGGCCCGCGGCGACCTCGGCCTTCAAGTCGCGGT
The DNA here is from genome assembly GCA_022842905.1 of Myxococcaceae bacterium. GTDB lineage: Bacteria > Myxococcota > Myxococcia > Myxococcales > Myxococcaceae > JALHOS01. The sequence continues at coordinate 7,250 of JALHOS010000138.1, forward strand.
GCGTCGCGCAGACCACGCGCACGTCGACCTTCACCGTGTCCTCACCGCCCACGCGCTGAATTTCCCGTTCCTGCAAGACGCGCAGGAGCTTGGTCTGCGTGGCGTGGGAGATCTCTCCCAGCTCGTCCAAGAAGATCGTCCCGCCGTCGGCCAGCTCGAAGCGGCCCAGCTTCCGCTTCACCGCGCCGGTGAAGGCGCCGCGCTCATGCCCGAACAGCTCGGACTCGAGGAGCGTCTCCGCCAACGCCGCGCAGTGGGTGGAGATGAAGGGGCCGTTCTTGCGCGGAGACAGATCGTGCAGCATGCGCGCGACGAGCTCCTTGCCCGTGCCGGACTCGCCCAGCACCAGCACCGTCGCGTCGGCCTGCGCGGCGCGCGCGACCTGCGCGGCGAGCTTCGCCATGGGCTCCGAGTCGCCGATGAGCGAGCGGCCGACCTTGTCTGCAGCGTCCGACGCCAACGCGTCGTTGCGCGCTTCGAGCTTTCGGACCTGGCTGCGGGTCCGCGCCAGCTCCAGCGCCGAATCAGCCTTGGCGCGCAGCACGTCCGGCGAGAAGGGCTTGGTGATGAAGTCGTACGCCCCGCGCCGCATGGCGTCGACGGCCGTCTCGATGTCGCCGAACGCCGTGACGAGCACGACGACGGCGAGCGGATCGTGCGCCTTGAGCGCCGAGACGACCGCCAGCCCGTCCATGCCGTCCATCTTCAGGTCGGTGACGACCAGGTCGGCGCCTTTCGCCTTGTAGGCCGTGACTCCGTCGGCGCCCGAACGGAAGGCCAGCACTTCATGGCCAGCCTTCTTCAGCGTGACGGCCATGCCTTCGCGCATGGTGTCGTTGTCGTCGATGACCAGGATTCGCGCCATGGGCGCTCACCGTAGGCGAGCCGGGGCACACGCTCCACCAACCCTTCGGCAGGCGAGGCCAGGCGTGTACGGTGCGCCTCCCATGGGGACTCCGTCGAAGGACTGGAAGGAAGTCGTGGCACCCGACGAAGCGCAGCGCTTCGCCGGTTACGCGCAGTACATGCTCGGCCTGCAGCGCAAGGCGGGGCAGGGCGGCGAGCTGAGCCGCGGCCTGCACGCGAAGGCGAACGTCGGCGCGAAGGCGGAGCTCACGGTGCTGCCCGACGTCCCCGAGGTCGCTCGGGCGGGGCTCTTCGCGTCACCCGGGACGTACCGGTGCTTCGTGCGCTACTCGAACGGCAACGGCGCGCGGCAGCACGACGCGAAGGGCGACGTGCGCGGCCTGGCGGTCAAGGTGCTGGGCGTGCCGGGGAAGAAGGTCATTCCCGGGCTCGAAGGGGCGACCACGCAGGACTTCTTGTGCATTCGCGGCGCGGCGACGTCGGTGAAGAACACCCACGAGTTCATCGCGCTGGTGAAGGCGCTGCAGACGCCGACGCTGCTGGTCCCGAAGCTCATGCTGTCGCTCGGGCCGGCCCGGGCGTTCGGCATTCTCAAGAGCGCGGCGAAGGCGCTGAGCGTGCCGATGTTGTCCTGCGCGACGACGAGCTACCACTCGGTCGCGCCGCTTCGGTGGGGGGACTACGCGGGGAAGCTCTCACTGCACGCGACCGTTCAGAACGCGCCCGACGCCAAGCGCGGGCCAGGGCCGACGTTCTTGCATGACGAGCTGGCGGCACGGCTCAAGGCCGGGCCGGTCACCTACGACGTGAAGGTGCAGCTGTTCGTGGACGAGGCACGTACGCCGATCGAAGACACCACGGTGGAGTGGTCGCCGGACGTCGCGCCGTTCCACGCGGTGGGTCGGCTGGTGCTGCCCTCGCAGGACGTCGAAGGCGCCGACGGGGTGAAGCTCGCCGCGTACGTCGAGAAGCTGTCGTTCGACCCGTGGCACGCGCTCGAGGCACACCGGCCCCTCGGCGACGTCATGCGCGCGAGGAATGAGGCGTACCGGGTGAGCACGCAGGCGCGAGGTGCGCTGCCGGAGCCGGAAGGGGCCGACTGGGCGGTGCCCTGAATGGCACGGCCCTGAGCGCGGCGCCTCGTCGCCTCGAGCGCTTCGGCGCGACGTTGTGGGGCTGCGCCTCGCTGGTGTCGCGTTCCACAAGGTCTGTCGGGCGCGACCGAACACCGTCGTGTGCGCCCTCACGCCGGAGCGTCAGGGGCGGAGGCGCGAACGAGCTGACGTGTCGTGCCCTGTGAACGCGAGCGGACGCTGACGGGAAGGGGAACGTCAGGCCCGGCGCGCTGCCCGAGCAGGACAGCGAGTACACGCCCTGCGCGGCCACGCCGAACGCAGACGCTCGCCCGCGCCTCTACGTGGGAGCACGACGACGCGATGCAGGACGAGGCGACACCGGGTGCCGGTGCTCAGAACGGCAGACCGCGCCAGCCGAGGTGGAAGGCCAAGCCGCTCGACCTGGTGTGGAACCTCCCGCCCGCCGCGGTGTCAGTCGCCTGCCGCTCTTCGGAGGTCTCATGCACCCGCGCTCACCTCTTCTCCTCGCCGCGCTCGTCGCCGCCTGCGCAGACACCAGCCGGCCGATGCCGACCGTGGAAGCCAAGCCACTCGCGCCACAGGAGAAGAAGGAAGCGGCCAAGCCAGCGGAGCCGCCGCCGCCCACCAACGTTCCGCCCAGGGGCCTGCTCAAGGTCATCGGCTCGACGGGCAGCAACGGCACGTACGATCAGCTGCTCGGGGGCGACCTGGGCACGGGCGGCGAGGGGAAGTTCGGCAAGGCCGAAGTGAAGGGCATCGGCGGACTGGGCGTGCGCGGCATCGGCGTTGGTGGCGGGGGCACCGGCGCGGCGCACGGGTTGATGGGTGGCCGCTTCGCCCGGGAGCCGGCGAACACCGAGCGCTACCAGCACACCGGCGTCAACGGCTGGACGCTCACGGAGAAGGACACGCAGTCCACCTTCGCCATCGACGTCGACACGGCGTCGTACGCGCTGGCGCGGCGCAAGCTGGGCGACGGGCGGGCCCCTCCGCCGGACTCGGTGCGCGTCGAAGAGTGGCTCAACGCGTTCACCTACCAGTACCCGCAGCCGCCCGAAGGCTCGCCCTTCGCCGTCTTCATGGACGCCGCTCCGTCGCCGCTGTCCGCTGGCAAGCACCTGCTGCGCGTCGGCGTGCAGGGACGCCGCGTTCCCAAGGCCCAGCGTCAGCCCGCGCACCTGACGTTCCTCGTCGACGTGTCGGGCTCCATGGACGAGCCAGATCGCCTCCCCCTGGCCAAGCGCGCGCTGCACCTGCTCGTCGACGAGCTGGACGGCCGAGACACCGTCGCGCTCGTCACCTACGCGGGCAACACGCGCCTGGTGCTGCGCCCGACGAACGCCGCGCGCAAGGGTGTCATTCACGACGCGATCGACGAGCTGTCGGCCCACGGGTCCACCGCGATGGAGTCGGGGATCGAGCTGGCCTACGCGCAGGCGCTCCGCACCCTCGACGGCCAGTCTTCGTCTCGCGTCATCGTTCTCTCCGACGGTGACGCCAACGTCGGCGCGACCGGCCACCAGGCGATCTTGCGGAAGATCCGCGGGCACGTGCAGGAAGGCGTCACGCTCACCACCGTCGGCTTCGGCGTGGGCAACTACCACTCCGAGCTCATGGAGCAGCTGGCGGATCAGGGCAACGGCAACCACGTGTATGTCGACTCGCTGCACGAGGCCCGGCGCGTCTTCGTCGAGCAGCTGGGCGCGACGCTCGAGGTCATCGCCCAGGACGTGAAGCTGCAGCTGGAGTTCGACCCGCGGCAGGTCAACGCGTACCGGCTCGTCGGCTACGAGAACCGCGACGTCGCCGATCGTGAGTTTCGGAACGATCGCGTCGACGGCGGCGAGCTGGGGGCCGGCCACACCGTCACCGCGCTGTACGAGCTCGACTTGAAAGCAGGCGCCGCCGACGGCCTGGTGACGGTGCGCGTCCGCGCCAAGCGGCCTCGGGGCGTGGCGGCGACGGAGCAGGCGTTCGTCTTCGACAGGGCCCGGCTCGCGCCCAGCTTCGACGCGGCGTCGGCGGACCTGCGCTTCGCGACCGCGGTCATGGGTGTGGCCGAGGTCGCGCGACGCTCACCGTGGGCCGCGGAGTGGTCCCTCGAACGGCTTGGGGTGATGGCGAAAGAGGCGACGGCCGGCCGAGAAGACCGTGCCCAGTTCGTCGAGCTCGTGACGCGGCTGTCCTCGGTGACGTCGGCGCGCGCCGGGCGCTGAGGGGCCCCGCAAACGCGACGTGGCGCGCAGCGGCGAACACGCCGTAGTGTTCCGGGCATGCAGCGCAGCCAGGCGGAAGCGACGCTCCGCGACTTCTTCGACAGGGACGCCCACGGAGCGAGCGCCGTGTATCTCTTCGGCAGCGTCGCGCGAGGCACGAGCGGACCGCAGAGCGACGTCGACGTGGGGGTGTTGCTCGCCCGACCTCCGTCGGGCTTCGACGGCTTGATGTTGGAGCTCGAAGGGCAGCTCGAGGCCGCGCTGGGCCAACACACGCAGCTCGTGGTCATGAACAAGGCGCCAGTCGACCTGGTCCACCGGATCCTGAGGGACGGCGTGGTGGTCTTCGAAGGTGACCGCCGTGCCCGTGTCGCCTTCGAGGTGAAGGCCCGCAACGAGTACTTCGACTTGCTGCCGCACCTCGAGCGCTACCGAGCGCAGAGGACCCCGTGATGGACCGTCAGCTCCTCGCCAAGCGCCTGGCCTTCATCGAGACCTGCCTGCGCGAGCTGCGCACAGTAAGGGCCTGACATGCGCATCGTCGTCATCGGTGGCTCGGGCTTCCTCGGCCGCAAGACGGTGGAGGCGCTGCGGCGCTTCCCCGACGTGACGGTCGACGTGGCCAGCCGCCGGGGGCCCCTCGTCGTCGACGTCGGCAAGCCGTCGACCTTCGACCAACTCCGCGGCGCTGACGTCATCGTCGATCTCACCGACGGCACGCGCGGCTCACCTGATGTCCTCGTCGCGTGGTGTCTGGCCAACGGACTGACGCTCCTCGAAGCCACGAGCGACGCGCCGACCGTCGCCCGGCTGCGCAGCACGTTCGCCGGGAATTCGGGGCCCGGCCGCCTGGTGTTGGGCGCCGGCATCTTCACCGGCGTCAGCAACCTGCTCGCGCGCCACGTCGCCGAAGGGGCGGGCGCCGGTTGTGCGCTGACGCTTGGGATCGCCTCGAGCCCCTACTCCGGTGCAGGCGCCTCGACGATCGCCCTCATGGTCGACGGCGCCGCCCGGCCCGCAGTGCGCACGGTCGACGGCGTTCGCACCGAGGGCCCTCTCGAGCGCGGACCGACGCTGGACTTCGCCGGGGTGTCCCGCCCCACGCTGCGCATGTCACTCGCCGAAGCCGACATGCTGCCGCACTCGACGCGAGCCACCTCCGTCCAGACGCTGTTCGCGCCCAAGCCCGCGTTCCTCGTGTCCGCCTTCGCCGCGCTGCCGCGTTCGCTCGTCCAGCGGCGCTGGTTTCAGCGCCTGCTCGAGGCGTACTTCACGGTTCTGCGGCGCTTCGTGCTGCGCTCGGTGCCCAGCGCCGTCGAGCTGCTCGCCGTCGCCGAGCGCGACGGGCGCCGTGTCAGCCGCTGGGTGACGACGGTCGACGGCATGGACGCCTGCGCCTGGGCGATCGCCGCCATGGCCGAAGCGCTGGGCCGCGCGCCGCCGCCGTCCGGGCTGTGCTTCATCGACGACGCCCTGGCGCTCGAGCCGACGCTCGCGCGCATCGCCGAGGTGGCGGGGCGCCCCGTCTACGTGCTCAGCGCCGCTTCTCCATCGCCTTCTTGAGCGCCATGTACTCTTCGTAGACGGCCTTCATCTCCAGGTACGCGGCGTGGTCCTGCCCGCCCGACGCGTCGACCTGCTCCTTGAGCGCTCGGTGCCGCGCCTTGAGCTCGGCCAGGCGCGCTTCGTCGTTCGTCGGGGCGAGTGCCTTGAGCTTGGCGACGGCGGCGCCGTAGTCCTTCACCAGCTTCGCGGAGCGCGCGGCCAGCGCGGCCCAGGCCTGCTCGTACTGCTCCGGGCTCAGCTGCTTGTCGAAGTACTTCGCCGTCAACGCTTGGCGATCGAGGCGCAGGCTCGTGGCGTCGGCCTCGAGGATCAGCAGCTGACCCAGCAGCAGCTCGCGATCGAGCTTGAGCCTGGATCGCTCCGACTCCTCCTTCGCGAGCTTGAGCTTCATGTCCAGCTCTCGCAGCCGCGCCTGCGCGTCGGTGGTGTCGTCGGCGATGAGCGTGTCGAAGACCTGCCCGGCCAGGAACGCCGCGCCGATCGCCGCCACCAGCGGAGCCGCCGCCCCCACGCTGGTGCCGACGGCGACCTCCGCGCCCAGCGCCGCCAGTGACTTGACGAGCCCTTTGAGCAGCGCCGTCTTCACCGCTTGGCCGTCGCCCCCGCGCGCCGCGCCCAGCGCCGTCGCCAAGTCGTCTGCGGGGATCGCCTTGACCAGCGCGCCGAAGCTCGCCGCGCCGGCCTTCTTCGCGAGCTCGTCCAACGCCTGCCCGCTCGTGCCTTGCGCTACGTCATCTGCCAGCTGGCTGCGCCACCCTTCGACGGGGCGATCCGCCCACGCAGCCTCCGCAGCCACGGCGAGCAGCACCACGAAAAGCCTGCGCATCGGACACCTCCTCGGCAGTGACGACGAGGGAGTGTGCAGACGCCATGCCGGCAAGGGCGGGTTTACTGGCAGGTCTTCGCCTGTTGGTTGCAGCGGTCGGTGCAGCGCGCCACCTAGATCTGCAGCTCGTTGTACCTGGGCGCGATCGGATCCGGCGCGGGCGGCTTGGGGCACGCGTTGAGGCACGCGTCGTACAGGCGTTGGCAGTGCGCCGACGCGTTGTTCAGCCGCAGTGGCGCGCAGCCGACGGTCACGAAGCACGCCAGCGCGGCCAGCGACGCTCGCCTCACTTCTTCTTCTTCTTGTCGCCCTTCGCTGGTGGCGTGCCCTTGAGCGTGAGCTTGCAGTGCCGCAGCTTCCCGTCGATCAGCACCGCGAGCCACCGGCCCGACGGGTGCCACCAGGCCTTCTGCAGCTTCGAGTCGTCCAAGAGGCCCGACGCTCCACACACCTGCTTCTTCCCGCCGGCCTCCACGACGAAGCCCGCCTCTTCACCGTCCGTCACCAGCTCGTGCTTGAGCGACATGCCCTGCGCGTCGAAGGTCGGGCTCGGCAGCAGCATGGTGGTCTTCCACTGGTACGGCGCCCGGTTGGGATCCATGAAGCGCACGCAGGACAGGCTGCCGTCGAGCCGCTCGAGCTCGTTGAGCGCCGCCGGCCAGCTCGGCGTCGTCTGCGGATCCGACTGGCAGAAATGGAGCTCGACCAGCTCGTTGTGCGTCGGCGTCTCGTACACCAGGTACGTGCCGTCCTTCGACCAGCCGTGGAAGACGTCGTTCGCCCACGACAGGCCCGCGGCGACGAGCGCGAGGGCCAACAGCGAGGGGAATCGTCGCAGGCAGGTCATGGCGTTGTCGGGGCGCTCGGCGTTGTCGGGGCGCTCGGGGTGGTGGGGGGCTGGGCCGCCGTGTCGTTCGGCGTGGGCGCCTCAGGCGCAGGGGTGACCGCAGGCGCGGGGACGACCGGCGTCGGCGCGACCGGAGCGGGAGGCGGCGCGACGGGCGCCGGCTTGGGCTCGACGAGCACGCCCGTGACACCAGCGGGGATCGCCACCACCACGATCGGGTTCTCGTCGCGGTACTTCTTCTCGACGGGCAGCGTGAAGCTGCCGTCAGGCCCGGTGCTCAGCTGGAGGCGGTTCTTTCCTTCCGACAGCTCGAGCTTGATCCCCGGCAGCGGCGCGCGCGTCTGCGCGTCGAGCACGAGGAAGCTCATGGTCTTCGCGTCGGCGGGCGCGCTCGAGACCAGCTCTCGGTAGAGCGGGCGGAGCGCGCAGCTGCTGCCGGCGAGGGCCACGGTGAGGACGACGAAGGACAAGGTGCGCATGGCTGGAAGGCCTTAGCGTGTGCCGCAGGCGCTTTGAAGCCTCAGGACGCGGCTGGGCGCTACTTCTTCAAGCCGTGCGCGTCGAGCATGCGGTACAGGTAGCTCCGCGCGATGCCGGCCTCGCGAGCCGCCGCCGACGCGTTGCCGTCGTGCCGCTCGAGCAGCGCCTGCAGGTACCCACGTTCGAACGCGCGCAGCGCCTGCTCCCGCGACTGGTGAAAGTCCTTGGGGCCTTGGCCTTCGATCTTCGGCAGCACCGCGTCCGGACCGAAGGTGACGATGCGCTCCACTGCGTTCTTCAGTTCCCGCGCGTTGCCCGGCCAGGCCTTGGCGCAGAGCGTGGCGATGGTGCTCGGCGACAGCGCTTCGGTGGCCTTGGCCTCGGCGGCGAAGCGGTGCGCCAACATGGGAATGTCTTCGAGCCGCTCCGACAGCGGCGGCACCTGCAGCACCAGCGCCGCCAGCCGGTAGTACACGTCCATGCGGAACGTGCCCTGCTTGGCCAGCTCGGCCAGATCGTGCTGCGTGCTGGCGATGACGCGGAAGTCGCTCTTCATGGGCTTGGTGTCACCCACGCGGGAGAACGTCTTCGTCTCGAGCGCGCGCAGGAGCAGCGGCTGCAGCTCGAGCGGGAGCTGCGCCACCTCGTCCAAGAAGAGGACGCCGCCGTTCGCCAGCTCGAGCGCGCCGGCGCTGTCCTTCACCGCGCTCGTGAACGCCCCCTTCACGTGGCCGAAGAGCGTCGACTGCATCAGCTCGCGGGAAACCGCGCCGGAGTCGAACACCACGAAGGGGCCCTTGCCGCGTGGGGACAACGTGTGGAGCGCCCGGGCCACGGCTTCCTTGCCTGAGCCGGTGGGCCCCAAGAGCAGCACCGACGCGTCGGTGGCGGCGACCTGCTCGAGCTGCGCGAAGAGGCGCTTCATGGCCGCCGAGCGCCCCACCAGGCCCGCCAGCTCGTCTTTGGGGCTCAGCGCGCCGCCCTTCACCGACGGCATCAACGCCACGCGGGTCTGGCCGACAGTGAACGTCGAGCCGAGCGGCAGCTCCATGCTGTCGATGCGGTTGCCCAGGAAGTACGTGCCGTTCTTCGAGCCCAAGTCCTTCACGCGAATGCGGCTGCCGAACAGCTCCAAGGCGACGTGCTTGCGGGACACCGCGCTGTCGGTCAGCACCAGGTCGCACCCTTCCTGCGCGCCCAACGTCAGCGTGCCGCGGTCGGCGACCAGGTCCTTTCCGGCGTCGGGGCCTTCGATGATGACGACGCGAATCGGCGACGGCTGGTCGAGGGTCGTGCCGCCCAGGGTAGACGTGCCTCGTTCGTTCATGGCGAGCGGTTAAACCAGAATTCCCGCCGCATCGTCAGCCGACAGCCGCGTCAGTCCGACAGCACCGCGCGCAGCCGTACGTGTTCACCGGGCGCCACGACGACCGTCTGCTGGTGCTTCTTGCCGCCGGGCCCGCGGAGCTCCACCCGGTGGGTGCCGGCCGACAGCGTCTGGTCCGACAGCGGCGTCTGTCCGAAGTGCTGCCCGTCGATGAAGACGTCGGCCCACGGCTGCGCGTCGGCCGTCAGGTAGCCGCGGCCCTTGGGGGTGCTGGGGCTTGAAGGCGAGCTCTTGGGCCGGCGCGGCTTGACCGTCGGCTCCGGCGGCGGCGCGACGGCGACGGGCGGCGCTGCTTCGGGCGAAGGGAGGGCGGCTCCACTCGGAGGCTCGACATCTGCCGACGTCGCGGCGAGGGGTGGGGTGGCTTCGGCGGGCGTCGGTCGATTCACGGGCGGGAGGTCGTCGGTGGGGGCGGGCCCAGACGCAGGCGGCTCGAGCGCGGGCGGCTCCACCTCAGGCGGGGCGGGCGTCGGTGAAGGTCCGGCGACGCGGCCTCG
>JALHOS010000139.1 GCA_022842905.1 Myxococcaceae bacterium
AGCCCCGCTTCGAGCCGCTGCGTCGCCAGGCGCCACCGGGCGGCCGGCAGCACGGCGCCCAGCTCGGCGAGGCGGCCGAGGGTGCCTTGCCAGAGGTCCGCGAGTGCCCCCAAGCGCTTGCCGACGCCGACGGACAGCTCCGCGCTGGCCCGGCGCAGCGCCCACGGCTCCGCGTCCTGCTGTTCGAGTTCGGCCAGCACGCGGGCCGCTGCCCGAGCGAACGTGAACTGTGAAGCGTGCGCGCCGAACGCGTCGACGGCGACCTTCGGCGCCAGCGCCCAGATCGCCGCTTCGACGAGCGCGGGGCTGGCGACGTCTTTGCCCACCGCGGCGGCCGGCGCGCACGCATCGAGCAGCTCCGGCAGCGTCAGCACGAGCGACGCGTCGACGAAGGGCTGCGCGCGGCTGAACGCCACGAGCGCCCGCTCCACGCGCAGCGAGTCTGGGTACACGTGCAGGACCGAGCCCATGTCGGCGCGGGCTTACGCCGCCGCGATCGCCCTTGGAAGCACGCTTCAGGGCCAGTCGCTCTGGAGCACCGGCAGGGCCGTGAAGCGCCGCGGACGATCCGACGGGGAGGACTTCGCCGGCACCGACGCCGGTCGCGCTTCCCACGCTCGGGCGACGTCGCCGTCGAGCAGGTGCGTCGGCCGCACGTTGCCCAGCGCGGCGAGCATGGACTCGCGCACGCGCGGGTTGAGCGCTTCGAGCTGCTCGAGCAGCCGGCCCACCGCGTCACGCTTCGAATCCGCCCGGGCGCCGCACAGGGTGCAGGGAATGATCGGAAAGCCCTCGAGCGCGGCGAAGCGCGCGAGCTCTTCTTCCGCGCAGGTGACGAGGGGCCGAATGACGCGAAAGCGCCCGTCGTCGGTGACGTACCCCGCGGGCATGGCTTGGAGGCGGCCGGTGAAGATGACGTTGAGGAGGAACGTCTCGAGCGTGTCCTCGCGGTGGTGACCGAGCGCCAGCACCGTCGCCCCCAGCCGCTCGGCGGCGGTGTAGAGAATGCCGCGGCGCAGGCTGCTGCACTTGGCGCAGGGCGCGGCGCCCGGGGGCGTCTTGGCTCGAACTTCCGCGTAGGTGTCCTCCGAGAGAATTTCGAAGCGCAGCCCCGACTGCCGCAGGTACGCCACCAGCGGCGCTCCGTCGTATCCCGGCTGCCGTTGATCCAAGTGCACGACGATGAGTTCGAAGCGCGGGCTGCCCTGCCGCCGCAGCCGCTCGAGCAGGTGCACCAAGCCCCAGCTGTCCTTCCCGCCGGACAGGCAGGCCATGACCCGATCGCCGTCGCGAAGCAGGGCGTGCTCGTTGACGGTGGCACGCACCCGGTCGAGGAGACGGCGCTCGAGGGTCGAACGTTCGAGGTCGGACATGGCGGGTGGCACCATACTTCTGGTCGCAAACGCTTGAACGGAAGGGCGCGCGCTGGCAGACGGCGCCTCCTGATGAAGCGCTTCCTGTGGTTCTTCGGCATCACCGCCGTGTCCGTCGGGTTGGACCAGGTCACCAAGGTGTGGGCCGTTGAGACGCTGCAGGGCCGCCCCGAGCAGTCGTACCTGGGGGACGTCTTCCGGTGGCAGTTCGCGCGCAACTCGGGGGCGTTCTTGTCGTTGGGCTCGACGCTGCCCAAAGAAGCCCGCTTCCTGGTGTTCACCGTGGGCGTGGGAATCCTGCTGCTGGGCATCACCGTGTACGCGCTGCGGTCCAAGCAGGTGACGCTCGCCGACGCGATCGGCTACGCGCTGATCGTCTCGGGCGGCGGCAGCAACTGGTTCGACCGGGCCCGCTTCGACGGCGCGGTGGTCGACTTCATGAACATGGGCTTGGGGTCGCTGCGGACCGGCATCTTCAACGTGGCGGACCTGGCGATCATCGCCGGCATCATCGTGCTCTTCTTCGCGGCCCGAGGGCGCGAGCAGACAGGCGCCGCCGCGACGCCGACGGCCGAGGCCACGGCCCCGACAACACCCGAAGCGCAACCCACCAAAGACGCCGCGCCGCCGGCCAAGGAGACCCCGTGAGCGAGAACTACCCTGTGACCGTCGAGGTTCGTCGACCCGATGGGAGCGTCGAGCACGTGCGTGTCGGCACGGCGACCAAGGCGGCGGCTGGCTTCCAGGTCAGCTTTTTCCCCATGAGCATCTCGACGAGCGGTGAGCCGGTGTCGGCGGCCCCTCGCGCGGCGCGCAGCAGCGGAGGAGGAGGCGGCGGCGACGAGCCGACGGTCTTCCCGCCGTACGGCCGGGCGAAGGGCATGCCGATTCGCGGGGCGTCGACGAACGACCTCGAGTTCTACGCGAACGGCTCGCGCCGGAGCCTGGCGGATCCGTCCAAGTCTCGGTGGCACGACAAGGAGCGCGTCATGCTCGCGGCGATCGAGGCGGAGCTGGCCCGGCAGCGCGACGGGGACGGCGGAGCGCCTTCGGACGACGGCATTCCCCCGCCGGGCGACGAAGACGCGCCGTTCTGAAGCGAGCGCGCAGACGCGCTTCGCGCCTCTCTGACGCGCACCACGGCGTGCGTCTCTTTAGGGGCGCTGAACCGACGAGCGGCTGGAGTGAGGGCCACGCGCGCTGCGCAGTCTCCGGCTTGTCGGCCCGAGGCGCGGTACAGGCCGGCGGCTGAACCGAGGGGCACTCACCTCGCGGCGTGCGGACGGGCGCCCCAGAAGGCTGGGCAGGCGCGCAACTCAAGGCGCACCGCGCCCTTCGCCGTCTCTCGCGCGCCCCGGCTTGCCTTGCCCGAGGCGCTGGACGGCCAGCGGCGGAGCCGAGGGGCACGCGCGCCTCGCGGCCCTCTGTCGCGGGCACCGGCCTGCCTGCCCCAAGCGCTGCTCAGGCGAGCGGCTGCACCACACCGCTCCCTTCGCCGGCTCTCTCCCGCCCCTCCTCGCCGCCCGGTGACCGCCGCCTCGCGGCTGACGGTTACTCGATGAGCGTGAAGTCGTTCCACGCCCCGCTCAGCTCGGTGGCGAAGGTGAACCCGCCGCTGGTAGGGCGGAAGATCGACAGCCCGTCGGCGTCGAGCACGTAGAGCGAGCCGTCGGCCCCCAGCCGCGCAGTCCGCAGCGTCTGGAGCGATGCGTGCGTGACGACGGTGTCGGCTGCGCGAGGCGCGGTCAGCGCGGCGATGTTCCGGTAGATGCGCTCGGTCCCGACGGCCGCCGAGCCGCTGCCGGTGTACTCGACCGTCACGAGCGCGCCGTCGCTGACGGTGATGTCTCGCAGCGACGCGTTCGAACCAGAGACCACGCTCAAGGTGATGGGCGTGCGCGCGCCGGCCAACGTCGCCACGTCGTTGTAGACGGCGACGGTACCCGCGAACTGCATCGCGAAGAGCTGACTGCCTGCGACGACGACCTTGCCGTAGTTGTTCGTCGTCACCGCGAAGTCGTGCATGCCGGCATCGCCCGCGACGCGCGACGCCTGGTTCCAGCCGATGAGCCCTGCGCCGCTGACCTGGCCGCCGTAGAGGCGGTCGCCGAGGGGATCGTACGCGTTGGAGAAGATCTGCTGGAACGGGTGCCGGTAGGTCGCCGTGGGTTGGACGGGCCCGGTGAAGCGGTCCGCCTGGTCGATGCGAATGACCTCGCCGCTGCCCGCCGACGTCCAGAGCGACACGCCGCCGTCGCCTCGCGTCACGGACATGGAGCCGGCGAGCGCGCCGCCGAAGCTCGCGCCGCCCGTCGGGACGTGCCCCGCGTCGGTCGCCAGCCGCAGCCCGTCGAACACCAACAGGCCGGCCGACGTCCCGAGGAAGGTCCTTTCGCCAAACTGCACGATGACCCCCGGGTTGCCGGTGAACGAAGAGCTGCCGGGGATCGTCAGGTCCGGCCCCGCGTCGGTCGCGAGGAGGTTGACGCGGTTCCACAGCAGCAGCCCCTGGCTGCCGAAGCTGCCCGGCTTGGCGACGACGAGCCGCGGGGAGAAGGGACCCGCGTCGACCGCGCCTCCAGTGCCTCCCGTGGCGCCACCGGCGCCCGCTGATCCGCCGGTGCCGGCTGAACCGCCGGTGCCTGCCGAACCTCCGGTGCCTGCTGAACCTCCGGTGCCCGCTGAGCCGCCGGTGCCCGCTGAACCGCCGGTGCCTGCCGAACCTCCGGTGCCTGCCGAACCTCCGGTGCCTGCTGAACCGCCGCTGCCTGCCGAACCTCCAGTGCCCGCTGAGCCGCCGCTGCCTGCCGAACCTCCAGTGCCTGCCGAGCCGCCGCTGCCTGCCGAGCCGCCGCTGCCTGCTGAACCGCCGCTGCCTGCGGAACCGCCACTGCCAGCCGAGCCACCGGTGCCCGCGGAGCCGCCAGTTCCGGCCGAACCGCCAGTGCCCGCCGACCCTCCACCACCCGCCGAACCTCCGCCGCCCGCCGATCCTCCAGTACCAGCCGAACCTCCGCCGCCCGCCGTTCCGCCGCTGCCTGCGGTGCCGCCGCTCCCCGCAGTTCCGCCGCCGCCCGCTGTTCCACCGCTCCCTGCCGCTCCGCCCGAGCCACCGCTGCCAGCCGTGCCACTCCCTGCGGATCCACCCGTCCCGCCGTCCGTTCCGACCGGGGGCTCACCACACGACAGGGCGAAGGCCAGCGCCGCCACGAGAATTGCCAATCGGTTGTTCATGGGCGTGGAGTTCTACTCGAACCCCGCCGCCGCTCCATGCGAGCCCGCCCTGCCTCGGCGTGACCTCCGAAAGTGCCTATGGAACGCGCAGGGCCCCGCTCACGGCAGCCGCGCCTCTTCGCGCACCAAGAACGCCACGCTGCCGATGACGGCGTCCGCCGCGTTGCGCACCTCGAGCAGGTGTTGGCCTCGGCGCGCGGGAATACGGCCGGTGTACGGAGGCTCGAGCGCCCCGAGCCGCTGCCCGTCCAAGACCACGCTGAGCGTTCCCGAGCCCGACGCCGCGCGCACCCGCACGGGGATCGCCTGATCCGCGAGCGGCAAGTCCGACAAGAGCAAGAACTCGTCGCCCTGCGCCGGGTGGAGAATGGCGCCGCCGCGGGCCTCCGCGGAAGGCGCAGGCTCCCGGCCGAAGCACAGCGCCGCCAGCCACGGCTCTTTGGACAGCCCTTCACTCTTCGCCCAGTCGTAGAAATCGAGCCCCAGGTCCACCAAGCGCCCCTCCGCAGCGGCGAGCTGCAGACACTTGGCCTCCAGCGCCTTGGGCAGCGCGGCAGCCAGCTCGCCGTGCATCGCGCAGCGGTGGGTCGGCGCCGTGCCGGGAATGAAGACCTCGTCCATGGCCGCGGGACACGTCGGCCCGGCTACCGCGCCGGACAACGGACAGATCCGCTCGTGGGCGAGGGTCGACGCGTCGACGAGCGGTCGCGGCAGCACGCCGTCCATGGCCTTCGTCAGCACGCGGCGGAAGATCGGCCCCGCGCCGGTGATGCCGCTGACGTGCACCATGGGCGTGCCGTCGAAGTTGCCGGCCCAGACGGCGACGGTGCGCTCGGCCGTGAAGCCAACCGTCCAGTTGTCGGAGTAGCCCTTGGACGTGCCCGTCTTCGCGGCGGCGGCGAAGGGCAAGCGCAGCGCGTTCGACAGCCCGAAGGCCCGAGCCCGCGCGGCGTTGTCGGACAACACGTGCGTCACCAGCGCGGCCGCGCGCGCCTCGACGAAGCGCCGGGGCGCAAGCTCTCGTGGCACGGCCAGCTCGGTGCCGTTAGCCCGCCACGCCCGCAAGACCGGCACCAGCGGCCGCAGCACCCCACCCCGCGACAGCCCCGCGTACGCGCGCGCCGCTTCCCAGAGCGACACCTCGCCGTTCCCCAGCGCCAACCCCAACCCGTAGTGCTCGGCGCCCTTGCTGAGCGACTCGAAGCCCGCGCGGCGCAGCACGCGCAGCGCCTGGGGCAGCCCCACGTCCTCGGCGACGCGCACCGCCGGCACGTTGTAGGAGCTGGCCAGCGCCTCCCGCGCCCGCACCGGCCCGTGCACGCGGCGGTCGTAGTTCTTCGGCGCGTAGTTCCCCTTGGCCCCGGCGAACGCGGTCTCGAGATCCGGAATGACGGTGGCCGGCGTGTACCCGCGGCTGAACGCTTCGGCGTAGACGAACGGCTTGAGCGCGGAGCCGGGCTGCCGCCGCATCTGCACGCCGTCGTTCTGCCCGCCGGCCAGCTCGTCGAAGAAGCTCGCCGAGCCTTGGTACGCCAGCACCTCACCGGTGTCGTTGTCGACGACGAGCACCGCGGCGCTCGACACGCGCCGGTCCGACAGCCGCGACACCTCTTCGACGACCTGCGCCTCGACCTCCTCTTGGAGCCGCAGATCCAAGCTCGTCTGAATCACCGCGGCCTCGCCCAAGCCCCACGCCCCGAGGTGTGCAGCGACGTGCTCGACGAAGTGCGGCGCCTTGAACGCGGCCTGAAACGGAGCGAGCTCGAGCGGCCCCGTGCGCGCCTCGGCGATCAGCGTAGGCTCCGCGAGCCCCGTCGCGGCCAGCCGGCCGAGCACCCACTGCCGCCGGGCCTCGAGCTTCAGGAACCGCTTGTACGGGCTGTAGGCGGTGGGCCCGCGAGGCAGCGCGGCCAACATCGCCGCCTGCCCGAGCGAGAGGTGCTTGGCGCGCTTGCCGAAGTACAGCAGCGCCGCGGCTTCGATGCCGACCGCGCCGTTCCCGAAGGGCACGCGGTTCAGGTACTCCGAGAGAATGCGCTCCTTGGGCAGGTGCGCTTCGAGCCGCAGCGCCCACAGCGCTTCCTGCGCCTTGCCGACGAAGCTGCGCGGCCGAGGGACGAGCAGGCGCGCGAGCTGCTGCGAGATGGTGCTGCCGCCGGCGACGACCCGACCGGCGCGGACGTTCTGCAGCGCGGCGCGCAGCGTGGCCGTCGGCGAGAACCCCAGGTGGGAATGGAAGCCCTTGTCCTCGGCGGCGAGGAAGGCCGACTGGACCAGCACCGGCACGTCGTCGAGCGGCACCGGAGAGGCGCGGCCGTCCGCCGACGAGCGCAGCTCCCGCAAGAGCTGCCCGTCCCGCGCGAGGATCCGCTTCGACGCGACGGGGCCCAGGTCCAGCAGCGCCGGCGGCAGCGGCTGGGCGACGAACGCGGCGACGGGCAGCAGCATGAGGAAGCTCGCGGCGAGCAGCCACCGCACCCAGCGCCGTGTCAGGACCCGCCGCATCGGCGCTTACCGCTGGCTAACCGTCTCGGGGATCGCCACCTCGAAGGTGCCGCCCTCCGAACGACCCCACACCTCGGGCTCGTACATGAGCGTGCCCTTGGCCGGCTTGAGGATGAAGGTGCCCGGCGTCGTCGCGCGCGCCACGAAGCTGGTGACGTGCACCCCCGGCGGGAGGTGATCCGCAAAGAGCACCACCTTGCTGTCCCGCATCTCGGTGTGCGTGAAGGGCGACCAGAAGCGGCCGGCCCAGGGGCTGAAGTCTTCCCCTTCGGCCTCACCCGACTCCATGTCCTCCGCGCCCTCCGCGTCGTAGCCGACACCGCGCGCCTCTTCGCTGGGGCCTTGGGTCAGCTTGCCGCTCGTAGCGAGCGACGTGTCGACGGGCTCGAGGCCGGCCGGCAAGGGCACCTCGAAGGCGGTCCAGTGCCGCTCTTGGTTCGACGCCACGCGCACCCGCACCCGCACCAGATCGCCCGCGAACGCCTTGAGCGTCTGCCCGCCGCCGACGTACGGCTCGAACCAGCGCTGCACGAACAGCCCGTTGTCGAGGCTCTTGGTGGGCAGCGCCTTGGGCGCGTAGCGCATGAGCGCGGAGTAATAGAGGACGCCGGTGCCTTCCTTCGAGAAGGTCAGCTTGGTGTCCGGCCCCTGCGCCTTCTGGAGCAGGTCCTTCATGGTCACGTCCTTCGTTTGCACCGTCATGGACCGGCCCTGGAACGGCTGGCTGAGCAGCTCCGACGCGCCGAAGGCCACCTTCGCCACGTAGTCCGGCGTGTCCTTCTCCTTGGTGCGCATCACCTGGGTGAGGGCCAAGAGCGAGAAGGCCGCTTCCTGCGTCGAGCGCCACTCCCCGTTCCCCTGCCGCACGCCGGTCAGGTAACGCGCCATCTTCCCCACGTACGGGTGCTCGGGGGTGATGTCGGTCAGCGCCTGCAGCACGACGCCGGTGGTGCGCGTGTCCGAATGGAAGAGCGTGGCGTACGTCTTCGAATTCACCTCTTCCAGGTGCACGCCCTTGGGCGACTCCTTGGCGTGGTTGAGCAGCTCCTGCATGAGCTTGTTCGCCTGCGCGCGATCGCCCTGCCCCACGTACATGGCGTTGGCGAGCAGCGCCCGGCTGAAGAGGGACAGCTGATCTTTGCGCGCGTACAGCTCGGGGTACGCCGCGGGCTTGGGCTTCTTCATGCGCGCCAGCACGTAGGCGGCGAAGACGCGCGTCTCGTCGGGGCAGCTGTACTCACACGCGTTGCACTGCCCGCCGACGACGTTCGCGAGATACCCCTCCGCCCGCGTCAGGCGCGCGGCGGGCACGTCGAAGCCGACCTCCTTGGCGCGCGCGAGCGACAGCGTGGCGTACGCGCTCGCCCACGAGTTGGGGCACCAGGCGTCGGACCAGTAGCGAAAGCTGCCGTTCTGGTCCTGGAGCGAGAGGATCGACGCCACCGTGGAGTTGATGACCTGATCCGGGTGCTTCTGCTCCGTCACGTCGAGCGCCTTGAAGAGGTACGTGCTGAGCCACGCGTTGGCCTCCGCGGTCTTTTCGAGCTTCTTCTTGTCCGCGCCGGGCCACGGCATGCCGAACTGTCCGGCGATCTCCCGCAAGGCGATGAAGGGCACCAGACGAGAGGACTGCTGCTCGAGGCACCCATACGGGTAGTCGATGAGCTGCTGCAGGCCCTGCCCGAAGTTGCCCATGGACGTGGACGACAGCGTCACCGTCAGCCCCCCCAGGTCCTCGTGCACGTCCTTGGGCGGGGTGATGCCTTCGACCCGCTGATCCGACGTGTCGCCGTAGGTGGCCACCGCGTCGACCTCGACGGGTAGCTCGATCGGCAGCTTCTCCTCCACGCCGTCGCTGTTGCCGCCGCCCTGCGCGGTGAAGCGGAACTTCGTCAGCCCGGCCTTGGCGCCCTTGAAGGTGAAGCGCACCTCCTTGGGGGAGCCTTCGGCGATGGTGACCTTCTTCTCCTTCTCGCCCACCAGCTCCGCGCCACCTTCGACCTGCGCCGCGACAGTCACTTCCCCTGCGCCCGCCCCGCGCGCGTGCACGACCACGCCGGCTTCGAAGGAGTCCCCCACCCGAGCGAAGCGCGGCAAGGCCGGCAGCGCCATGAGCGGCTTGTTCACCACCAGGCTGCTCTTGCCGGACCCGAAGCGATCGCCCTGCGTCAGCACCACCGCCATGACGCGGAACTCGGTGAGGTTGTCGGGCAGCGTGAAGGTCGTGCGCAGCGCGCCGTCCTTCGTCTCGAGGGTCGGGCTCCACAGCACGGTGGTCTTGAAGTTGGACCGAATGCCGCCGCCGCCTTCCTTGCCGCCGCCGCCACCCTGCGCTTCACCCTTCTCGCCATAGTTGCGCCGCCGCACCAGATGCAGCAAGGGCTCGCCCAAGCGCACGGACAGCGGCCGCTCCGGGTAGATGGAGTCGATCGGATCCGGCACCTGGTAGTCGGTCAGCCGCAGCACGGCCTCGTCGACGACGTACAGCGTCACCTCGCCGTCCGCCGGGCTGCCCGCGGAGTCCTTGAGCGCGACGTCCACCGTCACCGTGTCTCGCGGGCGGTACTCGGGCTTGTCCGTCTTCACGTCCACGCTCAGGCGCTTGGTCTTCTTCTCGACGGCGAGCTTCACCAGGCCGACGCGGGTGTTGGGCCGGCCAGGATCATCCCCGGTCTCCACGCCGCCCTGCGCGACGCGCGGCCGCATGATCAGCACGCTGGCGAAGACGTTGGGCACCATGTCCTCGGTCACCTTCACGTCCAGCGTGACGACGCTGCCCTTCAGGTCGACGAGGCGGCGTTCGAACACGCCTTCCCGCTCGATCGACAGCATGGCCTTCGCTTCGGGGTACGGGCTCTTCACGAGCACCTTGGCGACGTCGCCGACGTCGTACTTCGTCTTGTCGGTGAGCAGCTCCACGCGGTCGGTGTCGTTCCGCTGCCAGGCCACCCAGTCCGCGCCGGTGGCGTACACGCCCAAGGACGAGCTGTGCATGCGCCCCTGCTCGTCCTTCACCGTCGCCTTGACGATGAAGAAGCCCGCCGTCGCCGGCTTGAACTGGCACGGCACGGAGCCGTCGGCAGTGCTCGTCAGCGTGCACGACGCGGCCGGGGTCTCCACCGGCTCGCTGACCGTCGTGAAGCCGCCCGTCGCGTCCTTCTTCTTCACCGACTTCCAGCTGCGGCTGACGATCGCCACGTCCACCGACTTGCCGCCCAGCCGCTTCCCGTCGACGCCGACGACGAGCGTGTCGATCGGGTACTCCTTGCCGACCTCCAAGAAGTACGCGGTCGAGCGCAGGCCGACGTAGGCACTCGCAGGGTGCACGGTGGCGCTGACGCGCCCAGCGACGGTCTGTCGGTTCACGTCGGTGACCTCGGCCTCGAGCGTGTACTCGTACGGGCGGCCGCCGGGGGCCTCCGTCGCGGGAACCTTCGCGGCCAGCGAGCCCTTGTCGTCGGCGCGGCCGTCACCCGAGGCGACGAAGCCGCTGAAGTCCTGCGGCTGGTTGTCGTCCCACCACCAGGTCTCCTGCGCGAAGCGGAAGTCCGGCGCCTGCTCGGTGCTGAAGCTGGTGGAGCTGCGGTGCACGCTCCACTTCGTCGCGGCCTGCGCCATGGCGCCGCCGAAGAGGTAGCGCGCGAAGACGGTGGCCTCCATGGGCTCACCGGAGACGAGCGACTTCTTGGGCGTCTCCACGTCGACCCGGAACTGCGGCGCGCGGTACTCCTCGACGCGGAAGCTGTCGCCCGTCGACACCTCGCCGCCCGCGAGCTTCCCGGTGGCGGACACCGAGTAGTAGCCGGTCGGCGCTTCCTTCTTGATCGGCACGTTCAGCGTGAAGGATCCGTACTTGTTCACCTTGGCCTGCGTCTCGAGCACCTTCTCGCCGTGCGAGTCCGTCACCTTGACGGCGACCTTCGAGCCGTCGGCGGGTGAGCGCAGCTCTCCGACGGAGCGGTAGCGGATCACCCCTTTGACGTGCACGGTGTCGCCCGGCCGGTAGATGCCGCGATCGGTGAACGTGAAGCCGGTGGACGACGGCGCTTCACCTTCCCAGCCTTGATCGAGCCCGAACTCGTACGGCTCCACGCCGCTGGCCCAGGTGTTCGCGGTGAAGGACAAGTCGCCGTCCTTCTGCGCAGTCACCAGCGCGAACGGGTACTCCCACTGGTAGCGCGGGTTCTTCATGCCCAGCGACACGACGCCGGGCACGTCGGCGAAGCCTTCGGCGTTCGTCTTGCCGGTCCACACCGCGGCGCCCTTCTCGTCGTACAGGCTCACGTCCGCGTCCGCGACCGGCGCGCCGGTGGACAGCCGCGTCACCCAGACCAGCGACGCCTTCGGGGCGATCTTGACGTGCGCGGCCAGGTCCGTCACTTGGACCAGCTGCGGCGACAGGCCGTGGTACTCGAGCTCCGGCGAGTCGACCAGCACCAGCGCCACGCCGGTCTTCGCCTCGCCCAGCACCTTGCTCAGCTCCAGCGGGTGCACGCGGGCGTGGTTTCGCGGGTACTTGAGCGTCTCCTTCTCGCTGAAGTCCGCCGCGCGCCCCAGGCCCTTCTGCCGTTCGTACGCCGGCTTCGAGACGAGCTGCACGATCTCCGGGACGCCGAGCTTCCACATGCTCACGCTGAGCGTCTTGAGGTTCGACACCTCCGCCGGGAGCCGGGGCGACTTGTCCGACGCTTCGATGAGCGCCAGATCGCTCCCCGTGATGAGCGCCGGCGTCAGATCGTCGGACTTCACGGTGACGCTGAAGCCCTGCCCGTCGGCCTGCTTGAACACGTCGGCCGCTCCGGGCGCGAGGGTGAGCTTGTACTGCGTGCCCGGTCGGAACTTGCCCGCGAGCGCGACGTACGGCGACTGGCCTTCGAGGTCCCAGCTGTTGTGCGGCACGAAGACCTCGGTCGCGTCCCAGTCCAGCTCGACCTTCGGGGTGATGCTGACCTTGTCCTTGAGCGTGGCGAGGTCGACCTCGTTGGTCGTGAAGAGCACCAAGGGGCCGTACGGGCAGCGCCACTCCCCACGGCAGAACTTCGCCGACGACACCTTGAAGGGCCCGTACACGCGGTACTCGAGCGTCTTGAGCTCCTTCATCGGCAGCGGGCCTTGGGCGCCGTGCAGCGAGCCTTCGAAGCTCAGCTGCACCGACGTGTCGAGCGTCAGCGGCTCGGCGAAGCCCAGCACGTAGCGCCACTGCTGGTTGCGCCAGCCGCGCTCGTCGTCGCTCAGCGGCTCGACATACGCCCCCGTCTTCTTCGCGGCTTCGATCGTCTTGCGCCGCTCTTCCTGAATGGAGACCTTGCTGACGAGCGTGAGCTTGGGGCCGGGCTGGCCGTTGACCGTCACCTTGATGCCGCCCAGCAGGACTTGATCGTCGACCGGCTGGTTGAAGAGCAGCGAGACCTTCTGGTCCGGCGTCAGCCAGCGGAACTTGGTCGGCGGCGTGACGTCCTGCAGCTCGAGCACCGGCGTGGTGAACGTGAAGGTGTGCGCTTCTTTGAGCTCGGCGCCGTCCAGCGCCTTGAGGCCCGGCGTCACGGTGACGGTGAACTCGGTGCTGTAGGGGACCAGGCCCTTGGGCACGAACTCGGCCGACGCGGAGCCGAGCCAACGCCACTCGCCGTCGAGCTTGGGGGTGATGGTCGCGAACGGCTTCTCGGCGTCGCCGGCGCGCTGGTTCTCCACCATCTCCAGGCTCTTCACCGGCCGGTTGAACGTCACCGTCGGGCGAACCTCACCGAAGACCTCGCCGTGTGGCCGGCTGGCCACGACCGCCAAGTCCTGGCCCGCACCGGGCAGCGCTTCGTGCGGCACGTTCAGGTCGGGGGCCTTGGGCAACGGCGACAGCGACAGGTCGCCGTCCTTGCCCGGGACGTTCATGGGGTCCGTCGGGGTCTTCCCCTTCCCACAGGTGCAGCTCACGGCGCTGACCACGGCGACCGCGGCGATCCACGTACGCACAGACATGTGTTCCCCTTCCGGTAAGGCGCGGCCTCGTTGCAATCCCAAGCGGCGCGTCGTCGCGTTTAAGCCCAAAGGAGAAGCAAGGGACACGCCGAAGAGCGGCGCGGCTCTCGAGCCACGGCCGACCGGCAACGAAGGAACGTCGTTTTCACGGCCGCGTCTTCCCCGTACGTACGCACGCGGACTCATGCCTTCCCGCACCATTCACACCGGCGACGGCGTCGCGTGGCTGCACGGCGCCCAGCTCGGGCCGGAGCACGCGATCATCACCTCGCTGCCCGACAGCTCCGAAGTGCCTGCCCTGGGCTTCGACGGCTGGCGGGCCTGGTTCAGCGACGTCTCGCGCCTCATCTGCGAGCGGCTGCACGACGACGCGGTCGCGCTGTTCTTCCAAACCGACGTGAAGCGCGAGGGGACCTGGGTCGACAAGGCGTACCTGGTGCAGCGCGGCGCCGAAGCCGCGGGGAGCGCCTGCCTGTTCCACAAAGTCGTCTGCCGCGCGCCGGCCGGGCTGACCACCTTCGGTCGGCCTGCCTACGCGCACCTGATCGCCTTCTCGCGCCGCCTGCGCCTGGACGTGGCCAAGTCCACGGCCGACGTGCTGCCGACGCTGGGAAAGATGACGTGGGCGCGCGCCATGGGCCTCGACGCCTGCCACGTCGCCTGTGACTTCGTGCTGACGCAGACCGCCTGCCGCGTCGTGGTCGATCCGTTCTGTGGCTTGGGCAGCGTGCTCGCCGTCGCCAACGCCAAGGGTATGGACGCGGTGGGCGTGGAGCTGTCGCGCAAACGCGCTGAGAAGGCCCAGGCGCTGACGCTGCCCGTGAAGCGGGCGTGAGCCGGGGGCGCTGAAGAGGAAGGGCCGGGCCGAGCCTGCGTCCGGAGGCCTCGCGCCACGCACACAGAGCTTCCGCGGAACAGTCCGGGCCGAGGACACCTCAGGCTCTCAAAGGCGCTGAACGTGGTGAGCGTGGAGCGGTCCCGCAGCTGCGCCGTGAAGACCCAGGCGTGGACGCTGCCCGGTGAAGCGGACTGAGCCCGGGCTCTCGACGGAAGGCCCAGCGGGGTGCCCGAGCAACTCCGCGGCGCACGCGCCAGCACCGCGCAGAGGCCGAGACGGACGACACACGGGGTCCAGCCTCCGCTGCGCCCCACGATGCTGCGCCCTGCTCCACCCAGCGGGGCTCCGACGACGTTGCCTGCGCCGCCGAAAGCCAAGCGCGCCCGGCTCAGAAGATCGCGCTGGCGACGAAGCGGTTCGTCCTCGAGGAGCCGACTACGGCAGCGAACCGGACAACCCCCAGGAACGCGCCGTTCGGCGTCGGGCTGAAGCTCAGCGCCACCGGGGCCTGTGCCTTCGGAGCGGTCGACGCCAGCACCACCGCGCCGAGTCCTCGAGGAGCCGACTACGGGAGCGAACCGGACAGCCCGAGGAACGCGCCGTTCGCCGTCGGGCTGAAGCTCAGCGCCACTGGCGCCTGCGCCTTCGGAGCGGACGACGCCAGCACCACCGCGCCGAGTCCTCGAGGAGCCGACTACGGGAGCGAACCGGACAGCCCGAGGAACGCGCCGTTCGCCGTCGGGCTGAAGCTCAGCGCCACTGGCGCCTGCGCCCTCGGAGCAGACGACGCCAGCACCACCGCGCCGAGCAGGGCCACGGCGCCGCCGACGCCCGTCGCGACCCAGCCCACCGTGCGCCAGTTCGGCGCGCTCGCCGCGGCCGGCCCGTGAAGCATCACGTCGTTGTCCTTGGGGTACGGCACCCCGCTCGAGAACTCGACGTGGGACAGCCAGGCCACGTGCGCGCCCACCACGAGTCCGGCGCCTGCCGCGGCGGCGATCCCTCCGGCGATCAACAGCGGCACTCCCGCGCTCGACTTCGGCGCCGCGGGCGCCGTCACGTCGGGCCGCTGGGTGAGCGCGGGCGCCGCCGCCGTCTGAGGTGACGGGCTCGGAGCGACCGGCTTCGGCTCGGCGCTCAGCGCCAACCGCGACGGGGGGAGCTGCCCGACTGCCAGCTGCTCGAGCAGCGCGTTCAGCGCCGCCCGCACCGCCGTCTTGGCGTCCTTCCCTTCCCTGGAGATCTTCACGGACTTGGGCCCCGCTACCCGCGGCCCGTCGTCTCGTACCACCCGGCCTTCGAGGGTGAGCGACGCCGCATCGGCGAGAAGGCTCAGGTGCAGCGCGTAGAGGGCCTTCACCTGGAGCGCGAACGTCTTGAGGCACCCGTCGTCCTCGCCGCAGTCCTTGCCGGCCAAGGTCAGCGCCGCCTGCGTCAGCGCCGAGTCGCTGGTCACCGCGCCGGTCGCGAGCAGGGCGCGCTCCGTGACGGTACGCACGTCGTCCGCCGACAGTTCGAAGCCGCTCTGGCGAATGGGCGCCACCGCGACGACCGGCGCCTCGGCCCAAGCCGCCGAGACGAACACCATGCACAACGCGCAGACCCGATTCATTCGGGGGGCAACCGTAGCGCAGGATCCTCCGCGTGCACGCGCTTCCGCCGGCCCAGGAGCACGGGCTGCGAGCGATCGTGGTGGTCCGCGCGCCTTGGCAGCAGCGACACCCCGCTCGACCTGCCCTACGCTTAGCGCCCTTCATGTCGGTCGATGTCGAAACGGGTCTGACGCCGCTGGCCGAACCGGAGCCGCTGGGCGAGCTGGTGCTCAACTACCGGATCACCCGCCGCATTGGGGAAGGCGGCATGGGGGTCGTCTACCGGGCCGAGCACACGGTGCTGGCGAAGAAGGCGGCCATCAAGGTGCTGCGCGCGTCCTTCGCGAAGGACGCTCAGTGGGCGCAGGGCTTCCTCGCCGAAGCGAACACGCTGGGGCGGCTCAACCACCGCAACATCGTGAAGATCGAGAACATCGACACGCTGAAGGACGGCCGGCTGTGCATCGTCATGGAGTACCTCGACGGGCAGACGCTGCGCGAGCTGATGGACGCGAACCACGCCGTCGGCCCGTGGGAAGCGGTGAACTTCACGCTCGAGATCCTCGGCGCGCTCGCCGCGGCGCACAGCGAGCGGATCTTCCACCGCGACATCAAGCCGGAGAACGTCTTCATCGTCCGCGAGCGCGCAGGCGATCCGTACGCCAAGGTCATGGACTTTGGGCTGGCCGCGGCCGCGCCGGTCACCACCGACTCCGGGCCGCTGCCCGAGGCGAGACAGAGCCTGCGCGCCGGGACGCCGCAATACGTCGCGCCAGAGCAGGCCGAAGGGCTGCCTCCCACCGCGGCGGCGGATCTCTACGCCCTGGGCACCATGCTGTTCGAAATGCTGACCGGAAGGTTGCCGCTGTCGGCGAACACCGTCGGCGAATGGGTCTGGGCCCAGCAGAACGCGCCGGCCCCTCGACTCGATGCGATCGACCCCACCATTCCCAGCGCCCTGGCGGACGTGGTGGACGAGCTGATGCACAAGGACCCGGGGGCGCGGCCGCAGTCGGCGACCGCCGTGCGCAACCGGCTCGAGGTCATCCTCGAGACGCTCGAGCGGCCGCACAGCCATGCGCGCACGGACATCGTCCAGCTCGACGCCGCGTCGGCGGCCAAGCTCGGTCGGGTCTCGTCGGTGCCACAGCTGGCGCCACAGTCGGCCCCCAGCGCCGCCAAGGCCGGACAGGTCGTGGTGCACGCGCCTGCTGGCCCGCAGGTGACCGCCAGCACGAAGACGGCGGTGCTGACGCGCCCCCAGCCAGCCGCGCCTTCCGACCCACCAGCCCGAAGCAGAACGCCAGCCGCCGTCGCGCTCGTCGGTGGCCTCGCCGCGCTCGGGCTCATCGCCTCCTTCGCGTGGCCGCGCGCGGATCGCGCCGACAGGCCTCCCAGCGCGCCGACTCCGCTCACGACCGTCCCAGCCCCGCCAACGCCCAGCGCGGCGGCGCCTTCGCCGGCTCCAACACCCACGGCGCAGTGACTTCAGGCGGTGGAGCGGGTGG
>JALHOS010000140.1 GCA_022842905.1 Myxococcaceae bacterium
CACCGACACCAGCGGTGCCACCGACGCCCGCCGTGCCGCCGACACCAGCGGTGCCACCAACACCAGCCGTTCCTCCGACACCAGCGGTGCCACCGACGCCCGCGGTGCCACCGACACCAGCGGTGCCACCGACACCAGCGGTGCCACCGACACCAGCGGTGCCACCGACACCAGCGGTGCCACCGACACCAGCGGTGCCACCGACGCCCGCCGTGCCGCCGACACCAGCGGTGCCACCAACACCAGCCGTTCCTCCGACACCAGCGGTGCCACCGACACCAGCCGTTCCTCCGACACCCGCCGTCCCGCCGATACCACCAGCGCCCGCATTGCCGCCGTCCGCCCCAGGGAGCCCACCGTCTTCGTTGACCGCGACGGGCGGTGCGGGACACGCGAGGAGGAAGGTCGCCAGACAACACAGACTGCGGGTGAGGGGAGTGGACATGGTGTGGGTGCCGACGAGTGGGAGGGGTGTTGGAAGCGCAGCGAGCCGTCCCGATGACCCGTTGATGGGCCGTTCGGCCACCGGCCGGTCCGGACGAGTTGGCTTACCTCTGCGTACCCTCGTCCGCCTCTTCTTCCCCTCGCGTGGCCGGCGCCCAGTCCGCCGGGCTCCGGGTGAGCAACTTGAAGGCCGCTTCTTCAGGCAGCGACAGCGTCTCCCCAGGCGGCACGAAGATGAGGCGGCCATTCACATCGGCAATGAGGTGGCCGACCTGGGACACGTTGCGCAGTTCCATGCCCTTGAAGACCTGCGTCGGGTCCCATCGAGCACGGGTTGTCGTCCCCGGTGGCCGCGCGGCGCCTTTCGAGGTCTGGTGCTTCGACAGTGAGCGACGAGCTGCACCGGACGGTCGCCGCCGCGCGCGGGGGCGAGCCCGACGCCTTGCGGGAGCTGTACCGACGGTGTCGGCCGCTGGTGGTGCGGCTGTTGGACGGGCTGGGGTCCTTCACGCCCGATGAAGTGGACGACGTGGCGCAGGAGACCTTCGTGCGGGCATTCAAGTCGCTCTCCTCCCTGCGGTCCGACGCGCACTTCGTCCCCTGGCTCCTCACCATCGCGCGAAACCGCGGGCTGTCTTCTCTCTCGAAGCGGGCCGGCGCGCGCCGGGCGCTCGAAGAGCTGCGCCTGGAGTCCTGGGAGCAGCTCGACGGCTCGGCGGAAGCGCTGCAGCTCGAGCTCGACGCGGCCACCGTGCGCGAGCTCATCGCCGGGCTGCCAGCGGGCCCCGAAAAGGAAACGGTGCAGCTCTTCTACGTCGAAGGACAGCTGTCGGCGCGGCAGATCGCCGAGCGGCTGGGCGTGGGCAAGAGCGCCGTCACCATGCGCCTCGAGCGCTTCCGCGCGCGAATCAAGCGGGAGCTCTTGGTGCGGCTCGCGCAACGGAGGAGGCATTGATGCACCTCGACCCCCACCGCCTGCGCGCCTTCTTGGCCCGCCCCGAGGCCTTCCCGGAGCTCGTCCAGCACCTGGCCCAGCCCTGCTCCCAGTGTGAAGAGGTGCTCGCGCAGGCGCCGCTCCTCGCGCTCGACGGCGTGGTGGACGCCGCGGCCCTGTCACTGGCGCCGCGCGGCGCGGCGGACGAGGTGGGCTTTGCACGAGTCCAGGCGGCGCTGCGGCCTCCTCGGCCGTGGTCGACTCCGCTGGTCGCCGTGGGGCTGGCCGGCGCGCTGGCGCTGGGCCTCTTCTTGAGTCGCGCGCCCACGCGAACCGAGACGTCGGAGGTGGGGGTGAAGGGCACCGCCGTCGCGGCACCCTTGGGCTTGGCCGTGGCCGCCCGCCACCCCGACGGCAGCTACCGGCCGGTGGGTGACGGAGACCGCGTCGCCGCGAGCAGCACGCTCGTGTTTCAATACGACGCCGTGGTCGCCCTCGACGCAGAGTTGGTGGTGGAGCGCCCGGGCCGCGCGCCGGAGCGGCTGGGCGCCGTGCGCTTGGAAGCGGGCCGGCACGACCTGCGCTCGGCGAGCGGAGTGCTGGCGCTCTCTCTGGACGGAGAGGTGGGCTCGGTCGGGGTGTGGCTGGTGGGGGCCGACGGGAGCCGCGCCGGCGTGCGCGTGAACGTCGACCCATGACGCCGCGCGCTGCCCTGTGCGTCGCGCTCCTGCTCGCGCTCCACTGCGCCGCGCCCGAACGCCTCAAAGGGGGCCTCGTCACCGTGCCC
This sequence comes from Myxococcaceae bacterium, assembly GCA_022842905.1. Taxonomy (GTDB): domain Bacteria; phylum Myxococcota; class Myxococcia; order Myxococcales; family Myxococcaceae; genus JALHOS01. The sequence continues at coordinate 2,166 of JALHOS010000140.1, forward strand.
GACGAGCCGGGGCGCCGGACCGCGTTCCAGCCGCGCCGCTTCGCGCTGCTCGTCGGCATCAGCGCCACGCAGGACGCGGACTGGCGGCCGCTCAAGTACGCCGAGAAGGACGTGGCCGACCTGGGCGGCGCGCTGGCGGACCCGGTACGTGGGCGCTTCGAGGTCGTCGAGCGGCTGACCCAGCCGGCGCAGACCACGCGCGCGGCGATCCTCGAGGCGGTGCGCCGCGTGGCGAAGCTCGCCAACCGGCCCGACGACATCCTCGTGGTGTACGTGTCCGCCCACGGCACCCTCGCCCGCGACCAGACCGGCACGCTGCGCCGCTACCTGGTGACGTGGGACGCGAAGGTGCAGGAGTCCGTCGACTCGGCGCTGGGCATGGACGAGCTGGAGGGGGCGCTGCGCGAGTCGCCGTCGAGGCGGCGGGTGCTCGTGCTCGCGACCTGTCACTCCGGCGGCGGCAAGTCGCGGCTCCCTCAGTCCGTGGCCGTGGAGCTCGCTTCGCTCAAGGGCGCGCAGCTGCCTCGGCCGCTCGAAGAGCATTCCCGCGCCGACCTGGTGCTGGCCGCCGCCGCCTGGGGTGAGCCCGCGCGGGAAGACGACGGGCTGCGCAACGACGTGTACACGCACTACTTCGTCGAGGCCCTCGCGGGCGTGGCCGACCGCAACCACGACGGCGCGGTGACCGCGACCGAGGCCCACGACTGGGCGCGGCGCAAGACGTGGGACTTCTCGCTGGGGCGCCAGCGCCCGTCGGCCGAGCTGGTCGAAGTCGGCGCGGACCCCGTCATTCTGTCCGGCGCGCTGCGGACCCCCGGTGACGCCGAGCTGTACTCGTACGCTGCGCGGCTCGACGGCGTGACGGTGAAGGTGGACGGCGCGCCGCGGCTCGAGCTGCCGGGTGGCGCGGCCCTGGCGCCTGGGGACCACACCGTCGAGCTGGTGAAGGGCAGCGCCACGGTCTTCACCGAGCGGGTCCACGTGGACGTGGGAGAGCGCGTGGACCTGGACGCGCTGGCCAGCCGCGCCGAGCCGCGCTTCACAGCCGCCGCGACGGGGGGCGCCTGGGCGTTCTTCGACGCCCGCCAGCGCAACGAGCTCATGCCTCCGTCCGCCGTGGTGGGCGCGTCCTTCCGCGTCGACCGCGTCGCCGGCGAGCGGCTGGCGCTGGGGGTGGACGTGGCGGCGTTCTCGAGCACGCAGCGGCTGCTGCTCGGCGGGGACAGCGTGCCCTTCGTCGGCACGTCGGTGCTCGCCGGGGTCAACGCGATGTGGCTCTTCGGCGACGCCAAGTTTGGCGCGGGCGTCGGCGGGCGCGTGGCCGCCCTGTGGCTGAGCCGGTCTTTCTCGCTGATGACGTACGCGCAGGCGCAGTCCACGCTGGCGGTGTCTCCCGGCGCCGTGGGCGCGGTGTACTGGCGGCCGCTGCGCCAGCTCGAGGCGAGCGTGTGGGCGCAGGCGCTGGTGTCACTCGTGTCCGTCGACGGGGCGATGCAGGTGGTGGGCTTCTTTGGCGGCTGGGCTCAGCTGGGGTACCGGTTCTGATGCGACACGTGCTCGTGGTGGTGGCGGTGGCGGCGGGGCTGGCGGGCTGCGGCGGCCTCGACAACCGGGTTCTCAGCGAAGGGCAGCTGCGCGTGGCCGTGCCTTTGTCCGAGCTCGAGGCCGGCAAGGCGTGGGTCGCCCTGCCCGCACTGGGCCGCGTGGCGTTCCTGGGCGACGCCGGCGTGGCGGCCTTCGCTCAGCTCGAGCCGGGCCCAGTCGACGTGGTGCTGCTCGCTTCGCGCGAGAAGGGCGTGGTGCTGCGGGCGCAGGTCCGCGCGCGGGAGACGGTGGACCTGGGCACGGTGGCGCTGGCTCGAACGCAGCGGCTCCTGGTCGAGCTCTCGGCGCAGGGCGACCCCGACTTGGGCAAGGCGACGGCGACGCTGCGCGGGCTGCCCTTGGGTGACGTGCGCGCGGACGACGAAGGAGAGTTCGAGCTGGGCCCGGTGCCTCCCGGCTGCTTCGACGTGGACCTGCGCGTTCCCGGGTACGGCGAGCTGTCGGCCAGCGCGTGCACGACGTCCGACGGCGGCGCGTCGACTCGTGTCGCGCTCCCTGAGCCCACCGGCCAGGTCGGGCGAGAAGGGTGCCTGGTGACGGGCTGCCGCGACGGGAAGCGCTGCGGCCCGCGCTTCGTGTGTGAGTGACGCCCGGCGCTCGCTTCACCGCGGACGGCTTTGAGAAAAGAGAAACGGGCAGCGACCAGGCCCCCCGGCCGGTCGCCACCCGTGCACACGGCACTTCACTGCTGAAGTCGTGTGGTGTCCTCTTGGCCGCGCGTGCTGCTTCAGCGCAGCGACTTGTCGGTCAGCACGCCCGCCACCGCCTGCACGCCCGCTTCGGCGCCGGCCTTGGTCGCGTACGTCTCACCCCGGCCGATGATGCGGCCGTTCGCGCCCTTGAGCACGAAGTAGAACTTGCCGTCTGCCGCAGCGCGGACCTCGTAGCGGCCGGCCTGCACGCCGTTGAGCTTCACGCTGGCGATTCCGTCGTTCGCCGCCGTGCGCGAGCTGTAGCCCTGCGACTGCAGCACGATGGCGCCGTTGCCCGCGCGCAGGTGGAAGTACTGCTTGCCGTCGAGGCCCTTGAAGGATTCGAAGCGCTGGCCGGCCTGCGCGGAGTCCTGCGCCAACGGCTGCGTCAGCACTCGCCGCACCGCCGCCTGGCCCTTCGCCGCCGCCTGCGCCGTGGCGTACAGCTCGCTGACGGCCACGATGGCGCCGTTGCTCGCCGTGAGCACGAAGTACCGCGAGCCGTCGGACGCTTCCCGCGACAGGTAGCGCGCTTCGCTCACGCCGCTGAGCTGCACCGACAGAATGCCGTCCAGCGCGCCTTGTTTGGTGGCGTAGCCTTCGCTCGCCAGCACCTTCTCGCCGTTCCCCGCGAGCAGGTGGAAGTAGTGCTGCCCGTCACGGCCCACGAACGTTTCGAAGCGCCCCGGTCGGCTCAGCGCCGCGTCGAGGCTCGCCTCGTCACCGTCGAAGTCCGTGACCACCGCTTCGCCAGGGCCACAGGCGGTCAGGAACGTCAGGGCGGTCAGAGCGGCGAGGAAAGAAAGGCGGCGCATGGGGTGTGGTGTCCTTCGAGCTGTGCTGCGAGTGAGCGGCGGAGTGTGTTGCGACGTGGGGAGTATTTGCAGTGGTCGTGCCGCGCGGTTCCAGGCCAGAAGGTCCTGAATTGACTCGAGTGCTGGACTCTGGAACGTTGCTCGCGTGCAACAAGCAGAGCGTTCGACGAAACAGAAGATGTATCCAGGTGACACGCGCGGCGCGCTCCATGCGGCCGACATGGAGTCGGTGGCGCGCCGGTTGGTCGAACACGCCTGCGCCGAGACGGGCGCCCGGCACGGCGCGGTGTTCCTCTGGGACGCCAAGCACAAAGGCCTGCGGGTGGACTTCCACATGGTGGAAGGGGTCATCGTCGTGCTCCCCGGCCAGGGCAGCGTGCTCAAGCCGCGGCGCGACGGGCGGCCCAACGGCATCGCGCTGACGTGCTTCGAGGCGGGCATGCCGTACGTCTGCAACGACACGTCGAAGGACGCCAACTACGCGCGCTACTTCCTCGACGTGCAGGCCGTGCTCGCGGTGCCCATTCCGTACCAGGGCAAGCCCATGGGCGTGCTGGCGGTCTCGGCGTCGCGGGTGGACACGTTCGACGAGCGCCACGTCGAGGTGCTCGCGCAGGTCGCGGCGGATTCGGCGAGCTTCCTGCGGCGGGCGCAGCTGGCGCGGGCGACGAAGGACGAGTCGGGGCGGCCGTTCGTCATCAAGGGCCTCTCGCCGTCGTGGCTCGTCGTGGAGCGCAAGGTCGAGCAGGTGGCGCCGACGAACGCGCCGGTGCTGGTGACGGGCGAGAGCGGCACGGGCAAGGACCTGGTGTCCCGCGCCATTCACTTCAATTCGAAGCGCGCGGGGCAGCCCTTCGTCACCGTCAACTGCGCGGCGATCCCCGAGACGATGCTGGAGAGCGTGCTGTTCGGGCACGTGAAGGGCGCGTTCACCGGCGCCACCTTCGACAAGGTGGGCGAATTCCAGAAGGCCGACGGCGGCGCGCTGTTCTTGGACGAGCTGGGTGAGCTGCCACTCATGTTGCAGGCGAAGGTGCTCCGCGCCATCGAGCAGGGAGAAGTCAGCCCGCTGGGCAGCAACGCGGCGCCGGGGCGGGTGGACGTGCGGCTCATCTGCGCGACGAACCGTGACCTGGCCGCCATGGTCAAGGCGGGGAAGTTCCGCGACGACCTCTACTACCGCGTCAGCGTGCTCACCGTGGAGCTGCCGGCGCTGCGCACGTACAAGGACAACCTGCCGATCCTCGCGCAGGTGTTCTTGCAGCAGGCGGCGCAGCGGCACGGCCGGCGCGTGTCGAGCGTGGGCAAGGACGCCATGGCGCGGCTGCTCGCCCATGACTTTCCGGGGAACGTGCGCGAGCTGAAGAACGCGCTCGAGCACGCCGTCATCATGGCGCACGGGGAAGAAGTGCAGGTCGACGACCTGCCGACGGCGCTGCGCGGTCGCGGTCGAGGCGCGGCGGGCGTCGCGGACGGCGCCGGTACGCGGGCGGGCGGGGCGCCGAACGTGTCCAAGGAGCCACCTCCCACGCTGGCCGCGCTGCGCGAGCAGTGGGTCGCGCCGCACGAGCGTCGGTACCTCACCGAGTTGCTCGAAGCGCACGGCGGGCGGGTGTCCGACGCGGCGAAGGTGGCTGGCGTCAACCGCGTCACGTTCTACCGGCTCATGGCGCGGCACCAGATTGTGCTCAAGCGAACGGCGCACGCGCCAGCACCCGTGCCGCTCTGAGCGGGAACGCCCGCGGGCGACGTGTCGCTGGGACGTTCGTCACGGCGACCGCGCAGCGCACGCAGGCGAACCTGGAACGCGTGAGGCGGCCGGTGAGGTGAGCCATCGAAGCACCGAGCCTTGGTGCGACTCATCGGTGGAGGCGAACGGCGCCCTCACAGCGCTCGTCGCGATGCTCGTGCGTCGACCTGAGCTCGAACGGCGCGCCCCAGACGGCTGGCGGCGGTCGCCCTGGCCGTAACCTCGCCGGCGAGCCCCGGCCGTGGCGTCCGGTGACTCGCGAGTCGCAACGCGTCGCGGAGTGGCCACCGCCATTCACGTGCACACTCGGCTGCCCATGCGTCGCCTCGCTCTCCTCGGCCTGCTCCTCACCACCAGCCTCGCCTGCTCGAAGAAGCGGGGCGCCGAGTTCCCCGAGCTGACCGCCGAAGACAAAAGCGGGCGAAGTCATCACCGTCGGGGCGAAGGTGAAGGCGCCACTGGGCAAGCGAAAGAAGCAGCACGCGACCGTCACCGCTGAGCTCAAGCCCGGAGAGGAGCACGAAGGGGATCGCACGGCGGCGGCGGCGGCGTGTCCCCCGAGGTGTGGCACTGCATGAACGGCTGCAACCACCAGTGCAACGGCGCGTCGAACAAGTCGAAGTGTGTGAACCACTGCCGGCAGGCCTGCCGCGGCGGGTGAGTTGGGCGCGAAGGCTTCGGCCCAAAGCGTCACCGCGAGCCAGCCCCAAGCCGCGCGCGCGCCGCCATGAGTGCGAAGCCCAGCAGGTTTCGTCCTCGCCACCGCGCGGGGCCCGCTGCTTCGGCCTGCGCCTTGGACAGCCCGATGCCCCAGATGTGATCGAACGGACTGGCTTCGACGAGCACGCGCTCGCCGGTGCCGAGCAGGAAGTCGCGCAGGGCGTCGGTGCTGGAGAACTTGTGCAGGCTGCCTTGCACGACGGCGTCGAAGCGCGCCGCCTCCCACGCCGCCCCGTCGTAGCGACGAACCGTGCGACCCAGCGCCTTGGCGCGCTTGGGGTCCGCGCTCGCGACGATCTTCTCCAGCGCCTCGTCGTCGCCGAACAGCCGCGCCTTCGCCGCCATCATCCAGTGTTCGGCCGTCGCGTACCGCACGCCGTCGACGGTGAACGGCGCTGGGTACCACTGGCTCAGGCTGCTGGTCGTCAGCTTGCCGTCGGCGGGGACCTGGTGGCCCCAGAAGAAGAGGAACTCGAGCGCCTCGCCTCGGGCGGTGGCGCGCTTCACGTCGTCGACGGTGCTGAGGAGGGTCATGTCGGCGCTCGACGGGATGATAAAGTTGTTCTGACTCTGTTCGAGCAGCTGCTGGCAGCGTCACTCCTGAATGACGAGTGGCAGCGGTGCGCCCGCGGCGCTGACGCCGCCGTCCACGGCGTGACTGCAGCCCGTGCAGGAGCTGCGGATCAGCACTCCAGCCTGCAGCAGGTTGGCGTTGGCTGAAGCGAAGACTCGATAGTCGTCGAAGATGACAGGCTGTCCTGGGGTGCCGACGGTGATGTCGGTCGACGCCTCGACGATGACGGTTGCCGGGTACGCCCGAAGTGACGGGCGGTCCGCAGCAAGCTGGTTCCCGAGCAGTTGGCAGCCCGAGCAGTTCGACAAACGAACCGACGGGTTCTGGTTGTTGCGAAAGAGGTTGTTTTCGACGACGACCCGCTCGATCGGGTGTGCGGAAGACAACCTCCCCCGGAGGTACACGTTCACCTCCGCGCCCCCGAGTTGCGACGGGTCGAAGGAGAGGTCTGGCGCATCGAAGACATTGTCATGAATGTGGACGTCTCGAGGGGCGACTGTAGACGTGTAGCCCGTGCTGCCAAAGTTGGAGTAGTCGACCCCGACCACAACTTTGTACATGCCTCCCTGATGAAACTCGTTGTGAGACACGTCTCCGCTGACGAGCATGCGGACTCCACCCCGAAAGGTCCCAAAGTCGGCGTGGCGTACGAAGTTGTTTGGACTCGAGGTCATGGTGCTGTTGTACACACGGGTGCCTCCCAGCAGGTCGAACGTCGCCGTTGCGCAGCTCGCTTCCCCCGCCACGGGTGCACCCAGGGTGAGCTCCCACGCGCGCGTCGTCGCCGGCTGCTGTGGGTCGAGCACCGCGGCGGCGAGCCACGCACGACAGAGCACCGCGCCGCGGTCGACGTCCAGGAAGGTGACCTGATCGCCGGCGCGGAAGTGGAGCGTCGGCTCCCCTCGGAGTCGGGGATCCACGTTGGGCTGGAACTGCGGGATGAGCGTCGCCCGCTGCGTTCCTGGAGCCCAGGCCTGCAGCCCAGAGCCCCGGACATGGAGGGCGACCGCGTCGTCGGCCATGCCCGCGAAGGACGAGCGCAGCGGCGGGCCTCCGTCGAAGGCCGGCACCCAGTCGAGCTGAACGGGCGCGCGGTTCCCAAGGCTGTGAATGCCGTCGCCGTTGATCGAAACGAGCCGCGTCGGCGCCGAGCCTGGTGGCGGCAGGCGTATGTGGAAACCTTCGAAGCGAATGAACGGGTACTCCGTGCCGACTTCGGAGTCGAAGATGTACGCGCCCGAGCCCGGGGCCGTCGTCAGCGAGACGTCACGCACGAGTGCGCCGTGTGCCCGCTCAAACCGCAGGGGGGCGACGAAATAGCGCCCCAACTGGACGTAGGTCTTCCCGACGGCAGCTCGCGTGAGCGTCAACCAGCGGGAATAGTCGCCGAGGTAGGACGAGCCAAAGGCGTTCTCGTAGACACGAACGCCTCCGTCGACCTGCAGGACCGGAGGGCGGGCCGGTCGGTCGGTGCCGTCGAGCGGTCGGATGACGGCGAACGGGTATGAGATTCGGCTCGGCTCCGTCGCGCTGCGCTGCGGAACGAAAGCCCAGACGTCTTGAGCGAGTGCGGCGCCGCCTGGGCCGAACACGCCCGGTTCGAGCGCGGCGAGGAACTGGGGATCGAAGCCGACAACCACGTAGGGGCGTGGGCCGCCGTCGGGTGACATGTCCAGGCCGACCTCTTTGATCGTCCCTTGCGCCAAGAGCGGGCGCTCGTAGTCCAGGTCGAGCTGGGACAGCCGCGTGTCGCGCGCGCCGTCGGTCACGAGGAGGCCGTTGCACCGGAAGTCCGTGAAGAGCAGGCGGCTCCGAATGCCCGACGGACTGGCATAGAGCCCTTCGAGCGCGATCTGCTCCGCACCAGCGCCAATTCGAACCGCGTAGCTCTGCGCGATGGTCGGGGCGCCGGCGTCCAGACAACCCACGCGGTACGTGTGAGGGCCGAAGAGAATCACCTTGCGCCTCCCTGCGTTCGCGCGGTCGTTGATCGCAGTCGAGATCGCGAGGGCGATCGCCGGCGCGTAGTCCAACCCCGCATCATCATCGTGAAGGCCGGCGAACTGGCTGATGCGGTAGATGATCGGCGCGAGTCCTCCGTCCGGTCCGCCGGGCGCGCCGGCATCGAGGAGACCGGCATCGAGGAGACCGGCATCGAGGAGACCGGCATCGAGGAGACCGGCATCGAGGAGACCGGCATCGAGGACGCCGGCATCGAGGAGACCGGCATCGAGGAGACCGGCATCGAGGACGCCGGCATCGAGGACGCCGGCATCGAGGACGCCGGCATCGAGGAGACCGGCATCGAAGAGACCGGCATCGAGGAGACCGGCATCGAGGAGACCGGCATCGAGGAGACCGGCATCGAAGAGACCGGCATCGAGGAGACCGGCATCGAGGAGACCGGCATCGAAGAGACCGGCATCGAGGAGACCGGCATCGAGGAGACCGGCATCGGCTGCACGATCCGCGTTGGAGGTGTCGCCGCTGGGCGGGGGTGCGCACATCGAGAAGGCGACGCAAGACAGGACGACCCAGCGTGAACTGCGGTCGGTATGTGACTGCCGCGGCATGACTGCTCCTCAATGCACCTCGCGGACGTTTCGGACGCGCGAGCGAGCACCGCGCATCACAGCACCGGTCGTTGCTCGAGAGGAACAAGCAAGAACAACACGCAAGACGACGCACCCCAGCGCGTTGGCGAGCGCGTCGAGCCGCTTGGCCCTCAGGGCGACCGTCGGCAGCGCTTCGGCATCGGACGGCTCCACCGCTCCGAACACCCAGTCGCGGAGGTTGAGGACGTCTGGAATTGCGGCCACAGTCGTCGGCCGCCGCCCCATGCCCACCATTCGACCCGCTCGCTCGTCCGACTACGACGCGTTCGCCGCGCTCGTCCCGGAGCTCCGCGTCGACGATCCGACGCCCACCCGCGAGAAGTTCGAGCTGGAGATCGCCGCGACGACGCTCATCGCCGAAGGTGCCGACGGTGCGGCTGAGGGGTACTGCTACTACCAGCTGCTTCGCCCCGAGGCGTACGTGCGGCACGTCGTGGTGGCCCAAGCGGCCCGCGGGAAGCGGGTGGGCGAAGCGCTGCTGCGAGCCGTCGCGGCGCTGGCGAGAGCAGACGGGGCCACGCGCTGGCAGCTCAACGTGAAGCCCGACAACGCCCCCGCGCACGCGCTGTACCGACGGCTGGGCTTCGTCACCGAGTACGCGTCGACGGCGCTCCGCTTCGACTGGGACCTCGCTCGGCGGCTGGGTCCGGTGGAGGGTCGAGCCTTCGCCGTCACGCCGGAGCACGACGCCTCCGTCGAAGCAGGCGCGGGCTTGTCGAAGGGGCTGCTCGCGGCGCAGCGCGCACTGCCGGCCCGTGTCCTCTTCGCGGTGGAGGTCGACGGCGAGGTTCGAGGGGCCGCGTGCTTCAACCCCGGCTTCCCTGGCGCGTTCCCGTTTCGTGCCCAGAGCCCCGGCCTCGTCCGCGCGCTGCTCGAGGCGCTGGAGCCCTTCGCGCTGCCTGAGCCGCCGTACATGCAGGTGGTGGTCGAGGGCCAGCCGGCGCTGCGCGCGGCGCTGGTGGACGCGGGGGCCACCGTGCGCATGGACTTTCTGCACCTGAGCGGCGAACTGCCGTCAGAAGGCTAAAGACCACGGCGCGCTGGTGCTCGGCGCGTGCGCCTCGTCGTGCTGGGGAGCGCCGCGCCGCCGCGGTGCAGGTGTGCAGCGCCTCGAGCCAGCGACGCTCGAGCGCACTGAGCGCTCCCCTTTCCAGTCGTTCGTCCTCCCGGCCGGTGCGGACCTCGGCGCGAGCTCGGGTGTGTCGCTCAGCGCGCAGGAGCGTTCGCGCCGCTGCCAGACACGGTACGCGGGGAGCATCGGTGGACCACGCACTCGACGGGGCGGTCCTGCGCGTGCGCGCAGCTCGCCGACGAACGCGCCCCGCCGCTGGAAGCCCGTGCGCGGGGGGCCGTAGTGCTCCACGCAGCCGACGCCGCCTTCGACGAGAGGTCCGGCGCGTTCGCCCACGAAGGTGAAGACGCACGCTGAGTGGAACGCCGTTCGCGGGTAGCCTCCTGGTTCGTGCGCTCCTCCGCGTCGGTCGTCTGCTTCCTCGTCTGCGCCGCTTGCGGCCCGCTCATTGCTCGGGGGCCTTCAGCCGACGGCGGGCAGGCGGGTGCTGGCGGCGGTGGAGGCAGCGGAGGCAGCGGCGGTGTCGCGGGCACGGGCGGACTTGCCGGGACGGGCGGCGCGGCTGGGGCCTCGGGTGCGGGCTGGCCGGTGCGCGAGGTCGACGTGAGCAGCTTCACGTTCACGGAGCTGCCGCCATTCAGCCAGCGCAGCAGCCTGCTCCAGCTGACGGTGTGGAACGGCCAGCTCTACGGCGCCGACGCCACCGGGCCGCTGTGGGTCCGCAACGGCAACACCTGGGACGTGGTGCACGCGTCGATCGCCGCCGGCTCCGGTCAGCTCGCCGCGCACCCGGACGGGCCCATGGTGTTCGCGCTCAGCGAGCAGCACGTGTGCGGCACGGCCTGCCGCATCGGCGGCGCGTCGATTCGCTACACGACGACCGCGAGCGTCGTGCTCGTCTGCCGAGGCCAGCCGCCGATTCGAATCCAGACGAACTTCGGCTCCGTCGGGCGGCTCACCGACGCCGGGTGGGTGCCGCTCGGTGGGAGCTTCGGCGACCTCTCCAGCCCGTCCAGCGGCTGCTACGCCGCGAGCAACGGCCTGCTCTTGTTCGGCGGACCGCGCATTCGCCAGCTGCAGCCCGACGGCGGCTTTCGCCCGCTGACCCAAGCCGAGGGTAGCGACGAGTGGACGGACTTCGCCGAGCCATCGTTCGGACTGACGGCGATTGGCCCCGCCCAGCGGCTCGCGGTGCTCGACGGCGGCGCGTGGACCGTCGTGGCGAGCCGCGGCGGGCTGGCGGCGGACCCATGGGTGCGCGGGGTGGCGCTCCCAGACGGGCGCTTGGGGCTGGTGGGTTACGAAGCCTTCACCGTCGTCAGCGAAGGCTCCGCCAGGTCCGTGCGCTGGCCGTGGGGCTCGCTGCGTGCCGACGTCTGGAGCGTCGCCGCCGACCCGACGGGCACGGTCTGGGTCGTCGGCACGTTCACGAAGAATGGCGAGACGTCCGTCAAGGTGGTCGGGGTGAAGGCGAACTGACGGCCCTGCCTTTCGAGGGTTCGGCTACCCTTTGCCGCCGCATGGCTCCTCGACCGTGGACCGTTCTCACTCCCGGCCCGCTCACCCGCATCGACGACGGCCTGTGGTGCGTGACCGACGCGATTCCGACGATTCCTCGCGTCACCCGCCGCATGTCGATCGTCCGGCGTGGCGACGGCTCGCTGCTCTTCTACAACGCCGTGCCGTTGACCGACGCGCAGCTCGACGAAGTCCGCGCGCTGGGCCGTCCGGCCGCCCTGCTGCTGCCCTGCCACCTCCACATGATCGACGGGCCGGCGTTCGCGCAGAAGCTGGGCATTCCAGCGTTCATTCCCGCCGCGGGCCTCGAGCACGCGCGCAAGCGCCTGCCGTCGGTGCAGCCGCTCTCGGAGCTCCCCGCTCAGCCTTCGCACGAGGTGCTCACTGTCGAGGGCTTCAGCACCCACGAAGCGTGTCTGGTCGTGCGCCACGGCGCAGGCTGCTCGCTGCTCTGCGCAGACGTCTTCACCAACGTGCCCCACCTCGGGGGCTTGGGCGGCCTGGTGATGCGGCTGGTCGGCTTCACCGGCCCCACGCCGAAGCTGCCTGGGCCGGTGAAGAAGCGCGTGGGCAAAGACCTGGCTCAGGTGCGCACGTTCTTCGAACGTGCCGCCGCGCTGCCGGGACTCCAACGTCTCGTGCCGTCGCACGGCGCCATCGTCGACGAGGGGGCTTCGGCCGCGCTGCGCGCCATCGCCCAGACTGTCTGAGTACGCCCAAGACCATCCTCGTGGTGGACGACGACCCCAGCCTCCGCGACGTGGTGCGCGTCGCGCTCGAGCTCGACGGCTTCACGGTGCTCGAGGCGCGCGACGGGCGCGAAGGCTTGGCGCTCGCCTTGGCCAAGCAGCCCACCGCCATCGTCCTCGACATCAACATGCCCGAGCTCGACGGGCTTTCGATGTGCCGGCAGCTTCGGCAGCACAGCCAGGTGCCCGTCATCTTCCTCTCGTCGCGGGACGACGAGCTGGATCGCGTCCTGGGTCTCGAGCTGGGCGGTGACGACTACGTGCCCAAGCCCTTCAGCCCACGCGAGCTGGTCGCCCGCGTGCGCGCCGTCGTGCGACGCAGCGAGCTGACCCACGCTGCTGCCACCCCGACTGCGCCGGCCCCAAGCCGAGCGCGCCAGCTGGTGCGCGGGCGGTTGGCGCTGGACGAAGACGCCTGGCAGGTGACGTGGGCCGGGCAGCGTGTGGTGCTGACGGTCATGGAGTTCGGCCTGCTCCGCGCGCTGGCGCAGACGCCGAGCAAGGTCTTCACGCGGGACGAGCTGATCGAGCGGGCGTACGACGGTGTCGTCGTCAGCGAGCGCACCGTCGACAGCCACCTGCGCCGCGTTCGGCAGAAGTTCGCGCAGGTCGGCCACCCCGACGTCTTGGAGACGGTGCACGGCGTCGGCTACCGCCTGGGGCCGGTGTGAGGCCGCGGCTGTGGATGGTCCTTGCGCTCGTCGCGCTGCTCGCGCTCGTGGCCGCGGTCGGCGGCTTGGCCTGGGTGCGCGTGTACGACGACCAGCTCGTCCGCCAGACCGAAGCCGAGCTGCTCGCGCAGGGCGCCGTCGTCGCCCAGTGGGTGAGGCAGGAGACGCTCTCGCGCGTCGTCGGCCAGTACGGCGTCGCGCAGACGCAGCAGCCGCTGCGCGCGGCGGACGGCACGCTCGAGCCGTTGCTGCCGACGCTGGACGCCAGCGCCAAGGTGTTGCCGGCGCCCGCGCCGCTGGCGGCCACGAGCCCTCCAGATCCGGTCGCGCTGCAGGTGGGGCAGCTCGTCGAGCCGCTCTTGGTGGACGTCAGCCGCCGCACGCTGGCCGGGCTCCGCGTGGTGGACGTGCACGGCGTCGTGGTGGCGTCGAGTCACGTCGCGTCACGGGGCGCGAGCTTCGCGCAGCGTGAGGAGTTCCAGCGTGCGCTGACCGGCGTTCCAGCCAGCGTGCTCCGCGCTCGGGAGACCCACGCCGACGACTCGCCGCTGGAATCGCTGAGCCGCGACAACGCCGTGCGCGTGGTGGTGGCCGTACCGGTGACGCACGAGGGGCGCGTCTACGGTGTGGTGCTGCTGGTGCGTACGCCCATGACGCTTGCCAAGGCGGTGTACGGGGACCGGTGGCAGCTGCTGGCGACGCTGACGGTGTTGCTCGCCGTGCTGGCGCTCGTCTCAGTGGGCTTGGGCGCGGTGCTGGTCCGTCCGCTGCGCAGCCTCGTGCATCAAACGCGGGCGATTGGGCGAGGGGAGCTGGCCGGGCCGATTCGGCAGCCGGTCGTCGCGGAGCTGGCGGAGCTGTCGGCGGCGCTGGCCCACATGGCGCGGCAACTCGAGGCGCGCGGCGCGTACATTCGCGACTTCGCGGCGAGCGTCTCGCATGAGTTCAAGACGCCGCTCGCGTCCATTCGCGGCGCGGTGGAGCTGCTGTCGTCCGAGGCCGAGCGGCTGAGCGGGGAGCAGCGCACCAAGCTGCTGGCCAACGTGCAGCGCGACGCCGAGCGGCTGACGCGGCTGGTACAGGAGCTGTTGGGCCTGGCGCGGGCGGACCACGCGCAGGGGCCGGCGGCGCTGCTGGACGTCTCGGCGGTCGTGGCGCGGGTGGCCGAGCGTGCGAGGGTCGCCGGCCAGCGGGTGACGGTGCATCTGCCGATCCTGCCGGCCGTGCGAATGCCGCCGGAGGCGCTGGAGCAGGTGCTCGGGCACTTGTTCGAGAACGCGCGAGCGCACGCGGGCGCGGCGGCGCAGCTCCTGGTGTCCGGGGGGGCGGACACGCAGAGCGTGTGGTTGACCGTTCGTGATGACGGGCCAGGCATCTCCGCGGCGAACCAGGCGCGCATCTTCGACGCGTTCTTCACCACGGCGCGCGAGCAGGGCGGCACCGGGCTCGGCTTGGCGATCGTCGCGGCGCTGATGCGGGCGTTCGGCGGGCGAGCTTCGCTCGAGGTGCACGAGGGCCCGGGGGCGTGGTTTCGGCTCGACTGGCCGAGGGGGTGAATTTCGCGACCGCGCGTGAGCACGGCGGGGCTCGCCATGGCGATCGTCGCCGCGCTGACGGCACGACAGGCCAGCGCCCCGCGCGTGGTCGGCGAACGACGCGATGACCGGTGGCCGGTTGCGAAGTCCAAGGAGTGCTCGTCGAAGACGGACGAGCAGGATCGCCTCCGGAGTACAAGCGCGAGCCGTCCTCCGGTTCCTTCGTTCGTCAGCAAGACCACGATTCGCTGGGGGCGCCCAGGTTGGCTCGTGCGAGTCTCGACACCATGGCTCTCCGCGCGACGCTCGCTTCCTTGACGCTGTTGCTCCTCGCTGCGTGCGAGCCGCTGATTGAGGTGCGGTGTGATGCTGGCCGCTGCGGCGGAGGCGTCGATGGTGGCGCCGCGGGCTCCGGTGGCGCAGCAGGGTCCGGCGGCTCAGCAGGCTCCGGTGGCTCAGCAGGCTCCGGCGGCGCAGCAGGATCCGGCGGCTCAGCAGGGTCCGGCGGCTCAGCAGGCTCCGGTGGCTCAGCAGGCTCCG
>JALHOS010000141.1 GCA_022842905.1 Myxococcaceae bacterium
ATCAACCGGCCAGCGCCCCGTCTCGAAGCGCTGGCGCCCGAGCGCGGCGGTCGCCGAGAATCCACCGCATGTCCACCTCCAGCCGGCGGGTCTTCAACCACGCCGTGACCGGGCTGTTCGTGAAGGCCTTCGGCGCGAAGGTGACGCCGGAGCTGCGCGTGCGCTTCAAGGAGAAGGGGCTCGACCTGCACCACATTCCCATGGCGCTCGACGCGAACGTGTTCAGCGCGTGCTTCGACGAGCTGCGCGCGGCGCTGTTCCCTGGGAGAGATCCCGACTCCGCCGGGCGGGAGATGGGGCGCACGTTCCTCGACGCGTACTTCGACACCACCATGGGCGCGCTGCAGCGGACCATGCTCAAGCTCGTGCCGACGGACCGCGTGGTGGAGCGAGCCCCGCAGGTCGCCGCGTCGGGCACCAACTTCATTCGGCCTACCGTGGAGCGCCTCGACGCGAAGCACTACCAGGTGACGCTCAACGACCACTCGACGGATCCGTCGTTCCTCGCAGGGCTCATCGAGCGCGGCATCGTCATGAGCCGCAGCGAAGCGCCGGAGGTGCGTATCACCCGGCTCGAGGGGCGGCAGGTCCGCTACGACATTCGCTGGCGCTGAGCTGGTTTCGAACGCGCTACGGGCTGCGGGCGTCCCCCGACTCACAGGTGGGCAGCTGTGCGAGCGCCGATCCTTCGTGCGCGGGGACGATCAGCACGTCGGGCCGGTGCTTGAAGAACGCGTGGAGCCGGCCGAGCGCCGCAGCGACGCTCTCCACGTCGTCGTCCATGCGCACCAGCGGGTTCTTGTGCGCCGGCAGCTCCACGCCGCGCAGTGACCACGCCGTGTCGCCGACGAGGAAGACGGTGCGGGTGGGCGCGCGAAGGAAGTAGCCCGTGCTCCCCGGCGTGTGTCCGGGCAGTGGCACCGCGACGATGGAGCCGTCACCCAGCACGTCGAAGGACGCGTGGAAGCCGTCCACCGGCGGGCCAGTGAAGTCGAACTGCGCCAAGCGGTCCTTCACCGCGTTCAGGTGGTGCGGCATGACGCCGTGGTCGAAGAAGCGCGAGAAGCCGCGGGCCCAGCTGAGGTCCGCTCGGCTCGACAGCACCCGCGCGTTGGGCAGATCGCGCAGGCCGCCGGTGTGGTCCCAGTGGAGGTGCGTCGTCAGCGCGAGCCGCACGTCGGCCGGAGACAGGCCCGCCGCGTGGAGCGCCTGCGTCAACGGTCGCTTCGTCTCGACGCCGCCGAAGAGCAGCCGCGCGAAGGGCCCCGCACGCTGCAGGTCCACGCCGATGCGCTCGCCAAAGGCCGGGTCGATGACCACCAGCCCCGCCGGGTGCTTCACGACGACGCTGGCGATCGCGTAGTCCCACGGCGCGAAGGACAGCTCCGCGACGCTCTCGAAGCGCGACCGAGTCCCACGTTCTTGGAAAGCGACGCAGACTTCGACTGAACGAGCGGTCCGCGGCGTGGCCTGGACGTCGGCCGAGGGCGGCACGCGAATGACGGGACCGCAGCCAACCAGCACAACCGCGAGGGACAAGAGGGTCGCACGGCTCATTCTGCAAAGCGCCGTAGCACTGCCCAGCGAGGCCCGCGCAAAGGAAAAGCCGCTTGGTCTCAACGGCTTGAGACCCGCCACGACAATCGCGCCATGACGATTCGACTCCCGGTCGGAGCGACGGTGGCGCAGGCGGCGTCCAAGTGGCTCGACGAGGCGTTTTCGCCGGCGCTCACGCAGCTGGCCGGCGCGGACCGAAAGCTGTCGAAGGCCGAGAGCACGCGCGGCGCTTCGCTCGAAGGCGCGGCCAAGCTCGCCGCCGACGACGTCGAGGCGCTGTTCGGTTCAGGCTCGCGAGCGCTGTCCGTGACGACGATGCGGCGGCGCGCAGACACCTTCGTGACGCAGGCGCTGACGGCCGCGGCGGGGGCTGATGGGGTCCTCCAGCAGAGCGAGCTGGCGGCGCTGGGGCGGCTGTCCCAGGACTTCAGCTTCGAACTGGGCTCGAGCGCGCCGGCGCGGGAGATCGGCATCGTCTCGGACCTCGACGACACCGTCATTCCGAAGACGGCGAAGGACGATCTCGACGATCCGCCGTTCCCCGGCGTCGCCGCGTTGTACCGAGCGCTGGAGCTGGGCGCGGGCGGGCAGCCGGGCGACGTCCACTTCGTCACCGCGCGCAAGCCGGAGCGCATCGAAGGGATTTCGGCGTACCTCGAGCGCAACGGCGTGCCCGCGGGCGGCATCGACACCGGCGTGTCGTCGCTGCCGTGGGTGGCGCAGCCGGAGAAGGTGCGCGACATCGTCCGCGTGCTGGAAGCCAACCCCGGCCAGCGCTTCGTCTTCTTCGGCGACTCTTCGCACGTGGACCCGGAGGTGTACGGCGAGGTGCTGCGCCGCTTCCCCGAGCGCGTCGCGGCGGTCTTCATTCACCAGGTCAACCGCACGGTGAAGCCGGAGCGCGTCGCGGGCCTCCACCTGATTCAGAACTACGCCGAGGCCGCGGCGATCCTCGCGGGCAAGGGTGTGCTGACGGCAGACCAGGCGCGTGACGTCATGGCCCAGGCGCGGACGCAGGGGCTCGCGCTGAGTGCCGCCGAAGCCGACGCGCTGCTGGCCAAGCACGCCGCGCGGCCGAGCTGAATCCTCGTCGGTGCAGCTGAGCGGCCGCAGCTTGCGTTTCCACGACGTGACTGCCGCCACGACACCCGGTCTCCCGTCTCGAGCGCCAGCTCAACAGCGCCGCTTCGATCGTGATGAAGCGGCACTCAGAGCTCTCAACGGCCCGCGCTCACTTCTGGTCGAGCCACGACGAAGGCCGCTTGGGTCCCCTCGTGACGATCATGACATCGGTGAAGCCGCGTTCATCGAGCATGCGTCGGAGCTGCGGCGTCGGATCCAGGTCGGGTCGGCTGGTGTGAGCGACGAGCAAGGCCCCGTTCTGAGTTGTCTCGAGTGAGACGTCGACGAACTTGAGTGCAGACGGGGACTCGCCAGCTTTCGGCGGACGCCCCGCCTTCGTTTCATCGTCGATGGCTCGGACGAGATCGCGCTTGGCTCTGGCGCCCAACTCCACGTCGACGAGTCCCTCTGGGGTGTGGCGCATCGGCCCAGTCCAGGACGACTTCGACTTTCCGTCCGTTTGATGGATCCACACCGTTTGCGAGCGCTGGTCGTAGTAGCCCGTCTTCGTTCCTGTGCCGCCGTCGTTCTTCAACGGCACCTTCTCGAAGCGCGCCAAGTTGGACGGTGGCCGGGTCCCATGCGGCGCCTGGTGTGCGTCGTGGCGAACCGCATGATCGACCGCGCGTTTCGCTCGGGCGAACTGCGCGCTTGGGGGCTGCGTGAACTGCGGCGGGGGACTGCGGCGCGTCACTTCGTTGGTCACGGACATTGGGGCCTCGTCAGGAGTGGGTTCTGCTGAAGAAGACGGACCCCCGGGCCAACCGTCCCATCGCCAGTGTTCCTGGGTAGTTGTGATTACGGGGGTGGCAGCGGCGGTCTAGGGGGCGCTCGGGCAGTGCCGGCCACTTACGGACTTTCCCGCGACGCGTCGGAAAGGGAACGCGTTCCGGATGAAGCGGCCGAGGAAGGCGCCCTTGGACGATGCGTTGAGCAATTGCTCGTGGAGCGGGCAGGAAACGCCGAGGTGCTCGTACGTGAGGCCGTTGCGGAACTCGACCTCGAGGGTGCTGGTCTCGGGCGAGGACGAGATGGCTTCCCACCGCGCTTTCCTGTCGTGAAGCAGCCGCGCCCCCTCAAGCGCCTCGAGGTGCGGCTGGCGAAGGCCGTCTGGCGGAGGAGCCCAAGGAGCCGAGTTGATCGCCCAGTACCGCGCCGCCGAGCGCAGGAGGGTGAAGCCCACGCCTTCCGAACGAGGCAGGAAATTCGCGCTCGGGACGGTTCCCGCCGGACTCCGCCTCCATTTTGAGATTCAGCAATCACCTCACACCGGAGCAAGCCATGGGCATTGGTCAAGTTGGGGGCTTTAGGAGTGTTGGCGGCGCGGTACCGATGGCGCCCCGCGCAGGGGTGGGTGGCAAGACGCCGGCCCTGCAGCAGCCCACCGGGAAGGAGCCGACGGGCCTTCCGGGGCTCTTCAAGGACGGCTTTACGGCCGCACCGGGGCCAAGCGCTGGGAAGACGCCGCCAAGCGGCGCCGGCGGTGCAAAGGCTGCTGGAAAGAAGGGAGGCAAGAAGGGCGGGCTCAAGGGGCTGCTTGGCAAGTTCAAGGAGCTCTTGAGTGGCCTGATGGGCAAGAAGGGCGGGAAGAAGGCCGGCGGAGCGGAAGGTGCCGGCGGTGGAAAAGGCGCCGGCGGTGCCAAAGGTGCTGGTGGGAAAAAGCGAATGGGCAAGAAGCGCAACAAGGCTCGCCGCATGCCGCGACCGCAGCAAGCGCCGAAGCCGAAGCCCGCCGAGCCTGCTCCGATGCCGCCGCGCGTCGCGCCAGAACCGAAGGTCATGGTCGCCTGACCGCGGTGCGGCGGTCATGTCGCTGAGTGCCGCCGAAGCCGATGCGCTGCTGGCCAAGCACGCCGCGCGCCCGAGCTGAATCCTCTACGGTGGAGCTGAGCTCCAAGGCTGGCAAGGAGCCCACCCAAGCCATGTCCGCGACGCCCCTCACCGAACCTGCCGCCGTCAGCGTCAGCCCCACCGCCACGGCGATGCCGAGCGGCCGCGCCTTGGCCAAGGCCAGGCAGCTCAGTGACACCGGCGGAGACTTCCTGAAGACCGGCGCCCTCATCGGCGTCATGGGAGCGGCGGGCGCGGCGCTCGGCGCGGTGTGCCCGCTGTGCGTCGTCGCCACCCCCGCGTTCGTGGGTCTGGGGCTCGTGCAGAAGCTCCGGGCGACGTGGCTGCGGCGGCGCGGGCGATAGGAGGAGCGTCGTTGGCGCCGCTTGCGGTCGCGTCCAACGCAGGTTGGCGCCGCTTGCCGGTTGGCGTCGCGGCCGTTGGCGTCGCGGCCGTTGGCGTCGCGGCCGTTGGCGTCCCCTTGCGCCTCGAGCTCCGGGCCGGTCCGCGTGACTGTGGCTTCGCGGGCGATCGGCGTCGCGAACGGTAGGTGGTCGTACGTGCGTGACGCCGCCTGCGGTTCGCGTCGCACGCCGGTTCGCGTTCCCTTGCGCCTCCAGCTCCCGGCCGGCGGCGTGACTTCGGCTTCGCGGCGATCGGCGTCGCGAGCGGCGGGCGTCCGCTCCTGCGTGACGCCGCCTGCGTTGGCGTCGCGGCCTTTCGCCTACTGCACGTGGATCGTCACCGCGCGGCTGACCGTGCCGTTGAGCGTGAGCCACGTCGTCTGCGTCGCCGTGTCGTGAGTGACGAACACGTGCTGGTCGAAGGTCAGCGGCTGCCCATTGGCTGAAATCTGCGTCGGCGCAGAGGCCATGCCGCGCACGCGGAAGATGGGGCTCTTCACCTCGCCGCCCATGGGGGTCAGCGTGAAGGTGGCGCGGCCGGCCTGCGCTTGCAGCTCGTACGTGCCGTAGACGGGGCTCCAGCCGGGGACGGCGTAGGCGACGTTGTCGGTGCGAGCGACGCCGCCGGGGCCGGTGCTGGCCACGCTGCCTTCGGTGGTGGTGACGCGGGCGGCGACGAAGCGTTCGACGGTCTGCACCTGCGCGAGCGTGTCCGACGGAGTCTTCCGCCCGAGCACCAGGAACACCGAGTAGCTCTGGTACGGGTAGCCCGACTTGGTCGCCCCGAAGTGCTGGTAGCCGACCTGGCCGACCGCGCCGTACGTCATGCCCCACGCGAGGCGGTGGCTGTCGGTGACGAACGGGAGCTCGTATTGGTTGAGCTGGTACGGCCACATCCAGTCGGTGGGCATGACGCCGGGCGACGTGCTGCAGTTGGCGCCCTTGTTCGCGCTGGTGCGCCCGCGGCAGTCGGCGGCGAGCAGTCCTCCGCCGTAGTCACCGCCGCCGGGGTGGTCCGCCTCCGTCGTCGTCTGCACCGCGCCCATCTCGGCGTTCGAGTTGAGCGCCCACATGCGCACGAAGGGAATCGTGTTGGTCGGGCTGTAGTCCCACGGGCAGGCCATGTTCAGCGCGCCGGTGCAGTTGGTGGTGAAGCGGTGCGTGTCGCCCCAGCCGATGCCGCCGATGTCCGTGCGGCTGCCTTCGAAGGCCATGTCGCCGTACGGCGCGCGGGTGTCCGCATTGACGGCGTTCATGCCCGCGGGCGTGGTGTCCAAGGTGATGGCGTAGACGGGCTCGCTCCGCCCGGTCGCGAAGAACCAGTGCACGGTCGCGTCGACGGGGCCGCCCGCATTCAGCCGCCACCGGTAGCGGAGGATCGCGTGGTGCCGACCGCCCAGAGGCTGCTCGATGAGGTTCGGCGCGACGGACTGCGTGGTGGCCGCGGTGCTCGCGTAGTGCAGCACCACCGAGCCCCAGCCGTTCCAGCCGTTGGAGTTGGTGCCCCGCGCGACTCGGGTCGCCGAGCCGACGGGGAACGTCACGTCGTAGAGGTACCCGCCGCGCTGGCCCGCACTCGGACGCGCCAGCCGGGCGATGCGGGGCAGACAGCTCGAGTCGGCCCAGGTGTACACGTCGGCGCGGAAGCCCGCGTCAGTGCCCGCGTCCGCCGCGCTGGTGAGCGCCGCGCAGCCCGCTGGGCCTGGCGTCCAGCCCGCGTCGGGGCCGATGCCGCCGCTGCCGGCATTGCCGCCACCTGCGCCAGCGGTGCCGCCTCCAGCGCCACCTGCGCCAGCCGTTCCGCCACCAGCGCCAGCCGTTCCGCCACCGGCACCGGCCGTTCCTCCACCAGCGCCGGCCGTTCCTCCACCAGCGCCGGCCGTTCCTCCACCAGTGCCGGCCGTTCCTCCACCTGCGCCGGCCGTTCCTCCACCTGCGCCCGCGGTGCCGCCACCAGCGCCGGCCCTTCCGCCACCAGCGCCGGCCGTTCCGCCACCAGCGCCGGCCGTTCCTCCACCAGCACCGGCCGCTCCTCCACCAGCACCGGCCGCTCCTCCACCAGCGCCGGCCGCTCCACCACCGGTGCCGGCCGCTCCACCACCGGTGCCGGCCGCTCCACCACCGGTGCCGGCCGCTCCACCACCCACGCCAGTTGATCCTCCACCGGCGCCGCCATCTTCCTCCGTTGGCACCGGCTGACAGTGGGCGCAGGACACCAGGACGAGACCGAAGAGCAACGTACGCATGGGTGCGCGTCTACACCCAGGGCCACGCTGGTGCGAGGGTGCCTGCCCGAGTGGGACAGCGGCCAGCACGTCCGTTGTGGCAGGGCTCGCGCCGCGCGCTTCAGAGGACTTCTTCTTCGTCCACGCGATCGTCTTCGTGCTCGTCGTCGTCGAGCGTCGTGGCCAACGCCGACGCGCGCTTCTCGGCGACATAGCGGCGGAGCATGACCGCGGACTCCACCAGCCCCGACAGCAGGTACAGCCCGAAGTACGCCACCAGCACCCAGGCCGGGTGAATCTGCGTGGCCACGACGACGCCGGTGACGAGGATCGCGACGGCGACGCCGGCGGACTTGGGAGACAGCTTCACGTCCTTGAACGTGCGGTAGCGCACCGTCGACACCATGAGGAGCGCCAGGAACGAGACGACACCGAGCACCGGCCAGCGGGCGTTGTCAGGCAGTGTGCCGCCGCCGCTCGCTTGGAAGGCGATGACCATTGAGATGAGGCCGCAGGCCGCGAAGGGGATCGGCATGCCGACGAAGAAGCTCGAGCCGCCACCTTTGGGGTTTCGCAGCGCCAGCACGTTGAAGCGCGCCAGCCGCAGCGCCCCGCAGGCTGCGAACGCGAAGCAGACGAAGAGGCCGACGAAGCCCAGGGGCGCGAGCGCCCAACGGTAGATGAGGAGCGCCGGCGCGACGCCGAAGGTGATGACGTCGGCGAGGCTGTCGAGCTCCTGGCCGAAGAGGCTCTGCGTGTGCGTCAGCCGCGCGACGCGCCCGTCGAACCCGTCGAAGAAGATGCCGAAGAAGATCGCCAGCGCGGCCTGGTAGAGCATGCTGGGCGTCGCGTCGCCGCCGGAGAGCGTCAACGCGTAGAAGCCGCAGAGAATGGAGGAGACCGTGAACAGGTTCGGCAGCACGAACATGAGGTCACGGAGCTTCATCGCGCGGGGACCTTACCAGTCCAGCCCGAGGTGGGTGCGGTGCTGATCGCGGCCCTCTTCCTTTGCGTGCTCGCTGCGCTCGCGCTGTGGGTCCGGGCCGTGCAGGCGCACTTCGCGCGGGTGCTCGACGCCGAAGACCGCCCCGAGCGGCTCGAGGTGCGCACCGCCGACGGGTGGACGCTGCACGTGTTTCACCGCGCGCCGGCCGTGCGGCGCTTCGAAGAGCCGATCGTCCTGTGCCATGGGCTGGGCAACAACCACCACGTCATGGACTTTCGTCCCGGCGCGAGCCTGGCGCGGGCGTTGGTCGACGCGGGCTTCCTCGTCTACGCGGTCGATCTGCGCGGCGCCGGCGAAACGGTTGGCCCGCACGAAGGCCCGCTCGACGCGACCGTGGACAGCCACGTGCGCGCTGACGCGCCGGCGATCGAGGCCGCCGTGCTCGCCCACGCCCGAGCGCGCCGGCTGTTCTGGGTGGGGCACTCTCTGGGGGGGCTCGTGGGCTTGGCCGGTCGCGGGGTCGGCACGCTGCGGCACCTGGCCGGGCTGGTGACGATTGGCTCTCCGGTGTTCTTCGGGCTGCAGCGCCACATCGTGCTGTTGCTCGAGCTGTCGCCGTGGCTGGCCCTGGCCGGCCGCGCCCCGCTCGATTGGCTCAGCCAGCTCGGCGCGCCGCTGGTGTGGCTGTCGCTCGGCGCGCGGACCTTCTCGCTCAACACGAACAACCTTGCGCCGCGCTCGCTGCGGCGACTGTTGGGCATCATCATGGCGCCGGCGTGGCGCGGCGTCCTGACGCAGCTGCGCGCGTGGGCTCGGGTGGATCGCTTCGGCAGCCTCGACGGCGCGGTGGACTACCGAGCGACCCTCGCGCGGCTGGACGTGCCGGTGCTGTGTGTCGGAGGAACGGTAGATCGCCTCGCGCCGCCGGCCGTGGTCCAGCGCGCGTTCGAGCTGACCGGCGCGGCCGACAAGGCGCTGCTCGTCGTCGGGCGAGGGCAGGGCGCACCGGTCGATTATGGGCATGGCGATTTGCTGACGGGCGATCGCGCCGCGGTCGACGTGTATCCGCACCTCCAGCGGTGGCTCGAGGCGCGGGCGAGCCGGGCGTGAGGGCGGAGCTCATGGTGGGGTGAGGGCGGGGGCGTCGGTCGACTCCGGGCACGGCGACCTGCGGACGACCGCGCAGCGGTGGACGTGTTTCCTCACCTCCAGCGGTGACTCGAGGCGCGGGCGAGCCGGGCCTGAAGGCGCAGCGCTGCGTGCGATGACGGCAGGCGCCTCGGTCGCCTCCGGGCACGGCGTCCCACGGACGATCGCGCCCCGCGGGCGTGCTTCTCGGCGCCTATTCCTCTTGCTCGAAGCGGGGCGAGCCGGACGTGATGCCGAAAGTGTGTCGCGGCGATGGCCGCGCGCGCTCGTGACGTGGGGATTGACGAGGGACTCAACGGGCGATCGTGTCGCGGGCAGACGTTCGCCTCGCGCATCAACGCGACGGGCATCAACGCGTCGGGCAGCACCACGACGAACGTCACCGCGTCGGGCATCAGCGCCTCGCCTCCTCCCGTCCGCCCAAGGCAGCCGCTCGGCGAGTGGGATCGCGCCAGCCAGCAGGCTCAGCGCAGTCCGCCGTCGATGGCTCGAACACAGAGGCTGCGCGCGATCGGTGCGCCACCGTCCACCGTCCCAAGCTCGACCGCGGCGCCGGTCAGACAGCTCGCCCAGACGGGGACGACGCTTCCGGCGAGCGTGAGCTCGGCCACATGCACGAAGCCCTGCTCCGGCACGTTGATCGCCGCTTCTCCACCGCCGCCGACATGCAGGCGCTGCACGGTCACCGACGCGCGGTCCGCGACGATGCCCCCGAAGCGCGCGCGCTCGACCGTCAGCCCGCCGACGCGCACGTTCGCCAGCGCCGCCGCGTACAACCCGCTGCCCTCGACGTCGCGCACGGTCGCCCCGTCGACCTCCGCGTCCACGTCCCGCAAGAGCAGGCCGTCGCCGATGCTGCTGCTCCCATCGCCGTTCGATTCGGCCCGCACGCGCTCAATCGTCACGTTCCTCAGCACGACGCGCCGGCTCACTCGGGCGAGCAGACCGTAGGCGTTCGCGTCGAAGACCCGGAGCCCGTCGACCGTCGTGGTGCCACCGGAGATCGTCAGCCCGCCCAAGGGGCCAGTCTGCTGCACCGTTCCGCCGCGCAGCGTGAGCCGGCAGTCCTGCGCCGACACCCCGGACTGCTGCGGCCGAGTCACGCTGAGGTCCTGCAGCGTGAGCCCCGCGTCCACGCCCAGGACTCCGAACTCGTTGCCCAGCACGCTGACACCCCGCGCGTCGAGCTCGGCGTTCACGACGAAGACGGCCGCGCCCCGCCCGAGCGTGAAGCCGGCGTCCACCAGCTCGACGCGGGCGCCGTCCCGCACCCGCAGGCCGACACCGGCGCCCTCCACCCGAAGCCCGACGAGCCGGGCGAGCCCTCCGCTGACGTCCACCGCGCGATCGAACCCTCCCTTGGTGCTCAGGCCCTGTGCCTCCAGGCTTCCCCCGACGCTGCGGACGCCGGTCGTGTTGCGCAGCGTCGCCTCGACCGCGACCCCCTCGAGCCACAGCGCCGCGCCGGGCGCGACGTCGACGCCGAAGGCGCGGTGCCCCGAGACCGTCAGGCCGTGTGCCCGCGTGTGCCCTTGCTCAGCCACCAGGCCGACGCGCCCACCCTGGAGCGCGATGTTCTCGAGCGTGCCTCCGAGGCTGGTGAGCACCCCCGCGTCGGCGTCGGCGCCCACGAGCACCACCTGGCCATGGCCAACGAGCTGCGCGCCGGCCTCGAGGACGTAGCTGCCTTCGTACAGGCCCGAGCTGACGTGCACGCTGAGTCCGGCCGAGAGCTGCTGCGGCAGCTGCTGCAAGGGGCGCTCGGCGGTGCCGTCGCCCACCGCTCGGCTCGACGCGTCGACCCACAACGTCGGCCGTGCAGCCACGGGGAGCGCCGGCCGGGGCAGTGACGCCTGGCAGCTCACCAACACCAGCGCGATCGCCGATCGCCACCGGCGCCGCTGCGATCGCAATTCGGGTCGAGGGGCGTGCAACATTCAGCGGTTGGCCACCCAGGTCGATCGCGCGCAGCCCGGCGGCCGATCGGCGCACAACCACCCGCGAAGTCGTGCATGTCTTTGTATTGACTGGTGATCTTTCAGTTTGGTACTCGGCGCCACCCGCGCGCCGGAGCTCGCGGAGAACCTGGGAGGGTGGACATGACGAAGGCCGAATTGGTGGAGAGCGTGGCGCTGCAGACCCGAATGACGAAGAAGGCGGCGGGCGAGTTCATCGACGTCATCTTCGACAACATCGGCAAGGCGGTGAAGGCCGAGAACCGCTTCAGCTACCCGGGCTTCGGCACCTGGTCCATTCGCACCCGCAAGGCGCGCAAGATCCGCAACCCGGTCACCGGCGAGCCGATGAAGCTCAAGGCCACCAAGACGATCGGCTTCCGCCCCGCCAAGGAGCTGAAGGACACGCTCTGAGCAGCACCCTGGGGTGGCCGTCACGGTCACCCACCCAGGAGCTTGGGATCCCCGGCGCCGGACTCCCCGTAGCGCCGGACCAACTCCTCACATGACAAACCTGCCAGCGCGGCCAACGCTTCGATGACCACCGCGCCGTCAATGCAATACACCGTGTCTTGTTCGAACAAAGACACGAAGTGCGCGCCGACCTTCGGCAGCTTCGCCCCGCGGCAGTCCAGGAAATACACGAGCCGCGGGAGCACCTTGCTGGTGAGGTAGACGTCTTCGAACCGCGGCGGGAGCAGCAGTTCCCAGCTGGTGGCCTCGCGCCCCGGCGTGTGGAGCGTGCGCGCGTCGGCGATGACTTGGTTGGCCTGGGAAGCGGGGCCTGTGTGAAAGGCTTGCGCCTTGAGGCGTTCGACGGTCGCGCTCATTGGCTCCCTCGGTCGGAGATCAGCGTGGGCTCGGCGCCGATGGCCGGGAGCAGCGGCACCGGATCCGTCGACTCGCCGTCGAGCCTCAGCTCGAAGTGGAGGTGGACGCCCGTGGCGCGCCCCGTCTTCCCCGCCAGGCCGAGCAGCTGGCCTCGCTCGACCTCCGCGCCGCTCTCGACCAGCACCGTCTGAAGGTGGCTGTACGCGGAGCTGTAGTGCTCGTCGTGCACCAGCTCCACGTGCTTGCCGTGCGCGCCGTTCCAGCCCGCGTAGGAGACCGTCCCCGCCGCCGTCGCGAACACGGGCTGATCCGCGTACGCGTACAGGTCGACGCCGTGGTGCTGCCGCACGTCGCCCAGCACCGGGTGCTGCCGCGTGCCGTAGGGGCTGGTGATCTGCACGGGTGAGAGCGGCCAGGCGAAGGCGGACGAGGCCCGCAGGCGCTTCGGCGTCGTCAGCGAGGCGACCTTTCGGCCCAGCCGGCGCATGACGTCCTGCGCCCGCTCCGGCACCCAGCGCTCGACGTCACCGTAGTGCTGCCCGTCCAGGTGCAGCGCGTCCTCCAAGTTCAGCCGCGCGCGCACCGCGTCGAGCACCGAGAGCGCGGCGGGTGGCTGCAAGAGAAACTCGTCGCAGGCCGCCAGCACGCGAAACCAGGCGGCGGCGTGCGACGGCGGCATGGGGGCGCCCCGCGGCACGCTCGACCGCAGCGTCCCGGCTTCGGTGAGAAAGCCGGCGATCGCCGCGCGCAGCTGGGGTGACGCGCGCGGGTCGACGGGGCCGCTGGACTCCCGTTGATGGTCTCCTTCGGCGAGCGCCTCCTCCAGGGAGATGCGCGGCGCGGGTGGAGCCGTGGCGCAGCCCGTCAGCGCCAGCAGCACCGCCACCAGACCGCGTCGTTTCGCTCCAGCCAGCATCACCGAGCGCAAGTGTACAACCGGTTTGGCGCCCCTCGCGAAAGTCGGCCGCTCGGCTATAGGCCGCGCATGCCGAAGGAGTCGCACGCCGCCCGCGCCGAGCGCGCCCAGCGCATCGTCGCTTCGTTGAACCAAGCCATGCCCGAGGCGCGCATCGAGCTCGACTGGACGACGCCGCTCGAGCTGCTCATGGCGGTGCTGCTGTCCGCCCAGACGACGGACCGCCGGGTCAACATGGTGACGCCGGCGCTCTTCGCCGCGTTCCCCACCGCCTACGCGCTCGCGCAGGCCACCCCCGCGCAGCTCGAGCCGTACATCAAGACGGTGGGGCTGTTCCGAAACAAAGCCAAGCACCTGGCGCTGCTCGGGGCCGCCCTCGTCGCCAAACACGGAGGGCAGGTGCCGCTGCGCCGCGCCGAGCTCGAGCTGCTGCCGGGCGTGGGGAACAAGACGGCCGGCGTCGTGAGCATGCACATGGGCGGGGACCCCGCGTTCCCCGTCGACACCCACGTCGGTCGGCTCGCGCGCCGCATGGGCTTGACCACCAAGGAGGACCCCGACGAGGTCGAAGCGGCGCTCCAGGCCCTCTTCCCCCAAGCGGCGTGGTTTCAGGGCCACCAGCTGCTGATTTGGCACGGGCGCCGCGTGTGCCACGCCCAGCGCCCCGAGTGTCACCGCTGCGTGGTGGAAGCCGACTGCCCCAAGCGCGGTGTCCGCGTCACGAAGCAGCCACGGAAGTAGAGGACGGTCCGAGCTTTCAGCGAGACGCGGCCTTCTTCTTCGGCGCCTCGTCCTCGGCCTTCTTCTCGGCGCGGAAGGCCTGCACCTTCTTCATGCGCTTGCGAATCAGCTCGCGCTTCAGCGAGCTGATGTGGTCCACGAAGACGGTGCCCTTGAGGTGGTCCGTCTCGTGCTGAATGGCGATGGCGAGCAGCCCCTCGGCGGTCAGTTCCTGCTGGGCGCCGTCCTTGTCCAAGAAGCGCACCGTGACGACCGCGGCGCGATCGACGTCTTCGGCCTCGCCCGGAATCGACAGGCAGCCTTCCTTGTACGTGGTGGCGCCCTCGAGCTTGACGATCTGGGGGTTCACCATGGCGAGCGCCTTGGCACCTTCTTGCCGGGGCGACGTGTCGAGCACGATGACGTTCTTGAGCTCGCCGATCTGTGGGGCCGCCAGGCCGACGCCGTCGGCGGCGTACATGCTGTCGAACATGTCCTGAATCAGCTGGCGCACCGAGTCGTCGACGTGGGCGACGGGCTTGGCGCTCTGCTTGAGGACGGGGTGCGGCCACACGAGGATTTCACGAACCATGACCCCGCAGTTCTAAGCACGAGCCGGCCGCGCTTCAACCCAGCCGCTCAGTCCAGCAGGTGGCGGGCGTACTCGACCCGGCGGCGGTCGTCGGTGAGGGCCTGCGCGGCCTCGGCCAACGTGCGGGCCACCACCAGCGCGCGCTCGTGCACCTGCGGCTCTCCGGCGCCGACGAACTTGCGTGGGTCGAACTCCTGCGACAGCCGCTCGTAGGCGCGCCGCACGTCGTCCGCGCTGGCCACCTTCGGCAGGCCCAGCACGGTGAAGTAGTCGGCGTCGGCCAGCTCGTCGTACTTCGCGTCGAGCCGCTTGAGCTCGAGCTCGAAGGACGGCTGCGGCGCGCGCTGCTCGGGGGCCTGCAGGTCGATGACGCCCAACGTCCGCGCCACCAGCAGCGCCCGGTGCGCCGTGTCCGGCTTGAGCGTCGAGCCGAGGGTCAGCTCTTCGACGGTCGTCTCGCCGTCCACCTGGGCCAGGAGCCGACGCTCGCGCTCGCTGAAGCCGAGGCTGCGCAGGTCCAGCTCCGAGTCGAGCGGCAGCGGCACCGCGTCGGCGCCTCCCAGGCGGCCCAGCGCCGCGTCCGGCGGGCAGCTGCGGCGCACCGCTTCGACCACCATGGGCAGAATCGAGCGCGGCACCGCCACCTCGAGCGCGGGCGCGGCTTCGTCCAGGTCCGACAGCCGGTACTGCGCGGGCTCGTCGGCCAACGCTTCGAGGGCCACGCTCTCGGCGAAGCGCTGCAGCAGCGGCACGGCTTCGATTTCGCGAATCAACCCGCGGGCCTTGAGCACGCCCAGCTGCTCCTTGAGCGGCGCGCCCCGCATCATCCGCAGCTCGTGCTCCTGCTTGCCGTCGATGAGACCGTCACGCCGGGCGCGGTCCACCAAGTTCTCTTGCAGGAAGGACGACTCGGCGCCGAAGAGCTGGCCCTTCTTGAGCCACAAGGTGCGCGAGCCGCCTTCGACGCCCAGCTCGAGCCGCACGTCGGCCTTGGCCAGCACCAGCGCGGTCAGGAGCCGGGCCAGCGCCTCGCGCTCGACGGAGCCGTTGCGCGCGACGCCCAGGGCCTGTCGGCCCGGCAGCCCCAGCGGCATGACCTGGCGCTGCTCGAGCGCTTGCAGCTTGGCTTCGGCCAGCTGGGCTTGGGCTTCGCCGCGCTCGGCGCGCGTGCGCTCGGCGTCGAGGTTCGACCGGAGCTCCGCCAGCTCGTTGAGGAAGCTCGCCGCGCGCTCGCGGGCCGTCGCCAGTTCGCTGGCCGAGCGCTCCAGCTCGCCGCGCATGGCCTCGCTCTGTGCGGCCAGGCCTTTGAGCTGGTCGTGGATCTGCTCGTTCTCCGACGCCGACGCCTCGAGCTGCCGCCGGAGCACGTCGCGCGCCGAGCTGAGGTCCGCCAGGGCCAGCCGGTGTCGCTCCACCTGAGCGCGCTGACCGTCGGCGTCGGCCTTGAGCTCGCCGAGGGCCGCCTCGAGGCGCTCCGCCTGCGCGCGGGCCTCTTCGCTCCGGCGCCGCTCCGCCTGGGCGTCTTCGGTCGCGCGCGCCACGTCGGCCCGCAGCCGGTCGATGTCGGCTTCCAGCGCTGCTTGGCGCTCTTCGGCCCGGCGCTGGTCGTCCAGCAGCGCGGCCTCGAGGCTGCTGCGCGCCGCTTCAAGCTGGCTGCGTTCGGCTTCGTGCTGCGCCTTGAGCTCGTCGAGGGTCTGCTGCTCGGTGATCGCCGCTTCCGCCGCGAGCGCCGCGGCGTGGTGGCTCTCCGCCTGGGCTTGGCCCAGCTCTCGGTCGAAGCGGGCGCGTTCGGCCTCGACCTCCGAGCTGAGCGCCTTGAGCTCGGCGTCGGCTTGGGCCTTGTCGGCGCGGGCTTGCTCGAGCGCTTCGCGGTGCGCGGCGCGTTCGGCCTCCAGCGCCGCCCTGACGGCCACCAACTCTGCCTGCGCGCGCTCTCGGGCCGCCGCCGCTTCCGCGGCGGTTTCCTTCAGCTGCTCGTGCTCCAGCTCGAACGCGGCGGCGGTCTCGCTGCGCTTGCGGCCCAGGGCGGTGGCGGCCTCGAGGCGAACGTCGAGCTCGTCCTTCTCTCCCTGCAGCTGCGCCCGGTGCGCCTCGAGCTCGTCGAGCTGCTGCTGCAGGGCCCGCCGTTCTTCGAAGACCTGCTCGAGCTGCCCGGCGAGTGCGTCGAGCTCCTGCGCCGCTGAAGCCTGCGCGTCGACGGCGCTCGCCTGCAGCGAGTCGTGGGCGATCTTGAGCTGCTCGAGCTCCTGCGCCCGTGCGGCTTCGCGCTTCTCGAGCGCGTCGTTCGAGAGCTGAAGCGCCTGCGTCGTCCCTTCGAGCTGGGCCTGCGCTTCCTCGAGGCGCGCGTACTGCACCCGCAGCGCCTCGAGCTCGGAGCCGCGTGCCTGCGCCAGTCGCTCGGTGTCTTCAAGCCGGCGCCCGAGCGCCTCGAGCTCGCGGGCCAACGCCAGCCGGTGCTGGCCTTCCTGCTGGAGTCGCCGCTCCGCGCTGCGCTGGGCTTCGCTGTTCTCTTCGAGGGCCAGGAAGACGGCGGCGCGCGTCGTCTCGAGGACCGTCTGGGCCCGCGCGATGGGGTCGGCGGTCGGGTCGCCGTGGACTGTCGCGCGCGCTGGGCCGGGCGTTGCGTCGGCCGGACGGGCTCCGGCGCCGCCGAGGCGTCCTC
>JALHOS010000142.1 GCA_022842905.1 Myxococcaceae bacterium
GCCTCGGCTGGAGCGGATCCACTCGCACGGCCAGCGGTCGGGAGAGAAGTGAAAGGAGGCGAGCCGAGCGGCTTCGAGCGGAGGACTGTCGAGCGACGAGTCGCAACTTGGCTCTGAGGCGGCCCCGGGGGAGGGCCGTGGCCGTGAAGAGCGATGCTGTGCGGATCCGTCGTCTGCGCCGACACGGCTGGTGGAGGCGGGCGCGACCCGACACACACCTGGCCTTCCACCCCACAGAGCCAAGTGGGTCGACACCCCTCGGGCCAAGGCTGCGAGCACCGCACACTCGCTCGGCTCGACCCGGCCGTCGAAGCGCGGGCGCGCGCCGTCGTCTGTGCGTTGGCCACCGGGCTCATCGACGCGCGAGTCGTGCGGTTTGCATCGCCCGCCGGCTTCGTGGACGCGCGCGCCGTGTGATGCGGGCCGCGAGTCGGCCTCAGCGCGCCGCTCACCGGCGTGGTCGACGCGCGAGCCGTCCGATGTGGGGCGCGAGTCGTCATCGGCGCGCCGGCCAAAGCCCTGCACGGCCCGCACGCCGCGCTGCGCGCACCGCCCACCGCGTGTTCTCGATGGAGCAGTGGGTGCGGCGCCCCATCCATCACACCTCTGCGCTCGCTCGGCGACAGCAGCGAGCTTCAAGACCTCGGATTTGCGCGTGCTACGGTGCGCGCCGCACTCATTCCTGGAGGTTCCATGGCGAGCTTCGACGGGCTGATTCAGCGTGGTTTGGATGCACACCGGTTGGCGGGGAAGTACTCGGCGCGGGTGGTGGTGCGCCTGCCCCAAGGGCACGTGGAGTGGTTGGCGGCGCAGATCCAGGCGCTCGGCGGAGCGGTGCCGGCGCAGCGCGCGGAGAAAGTGGGCGCGCGCGTCGCGAGCACCGCGCAGAGCCAGGCGGCGGCGTTGCTGCTCGGGCGCATCACCGCGATGCGCGCGAGCGCGCGGATGAACCCGCTGGCGACGGCGCTGGACCGCAAGGGGCTCGGCGCGGGGGCGAAGCTGAGCGCGTCGGCGCCGAAGGGCCTCATCAGCGCCGCCACGGCGATCATCGCCTTCGCGGGGAAGAGCCCTGCGCGCATGCAGGCGCTGGGTTTCTTGCCTGAGGACTTCGCGCGCCTCGAGGGGCTCATGCGCGCGACGCAGGGCGCTGACGCGTCGGAGGATCAGGCGCGAGCCGGGTCGAAGGAGTCGACCAAGGCTCGCAACGCCGCGGCGAAGAACGTGGAGGACGGCGTGCGCCGAATCGCCGCCGCCGGCCTCGCCGCGTTCGCCGAGGACGCCGCGGTGCGCGCCGAGTTCGAAGCGCTCGTCGCGCCCAAGGCGGGGAAGAGCGGGCCGAACGAAGCGGCTGCCGCGGCGCCGAAGTAGCGCGCCCGAGCTCCCGATGCGCGTCCTTGTCTCAGTCGTCGCTGTGGCTGCCCTTGCTGGCTGCTTGTTCATCACGCCGTGTGAGGTCGCGGACGAGTGCGGGAGTGGGGCGACGTGCCGAGAGGGGTACTGCGTGCTCGTACGCGCTGACGCCGGTGTCGGGGGCTCCGCAGGCGTTGGAGGCTCGGCTGGTGGCGGAGGCTCGGCTGGTGTTGGTGGCTCGGCTGGTGTCGGCGGCTCGTCGCCGACCATCGCGCTCGAGGTGGCGATCGTCCCGTCGACCGTGCTCTCAGATGCGACGACGCGCTCGACGGTGACGGTCACGGCTCGGCTCAGCGGAGGCGTCGTTGGCGGCGTGCCCGTGCGGCTGACCGGGGCAGTTCCGACGGGCCTGTTGGTCGATCACGCTGCCGGCCTCACGAATGACGCTGGGGTGTTCGCGACGGCAGTTCGCGCCACAGGAACGGACCGAACCACGGCGCTGTCCTTTTCCCTGGAGGACGGTGGCTCATCGGCGTCGGCGTCGCTCGACGTACGCGACGGCGGTGCGGTGACCCTGGGGGTGGGCCCTGGCACGTACGCGCCCCCTGCTTGGGCGACGCGCGTGCGCATCGTGGCGCGGGGGGGCGGTGGTGCCGGGCCGGGGCTGCTCAGTGGGGCGTGCGGTTGCGCTGCGAGTTGTCGCGGCGGCAGCAGCGAGGAGATCGCGGTGGTCACGACCGCGAGCCCGTTCGTCGTCCGGGTCGGCGCTGGAGGGGGTGTCCCTGCGGGTGGCGGCGGTGCCACCTCGGTGTCCAGGATGGGCGGCTTTGTGACGAAGCTGCTGGTCGTGGGTGGCGGCGGCGGCGCGTGCGGCCTGACGGTGATGAATGAGCCAGCGGCGGGCGCGGCCGGCGGGTCAGCCGGCGCGCCTGCGAGCACTGGAGAGCTTGCCGGCATAGGCTGTAGCAAGCGCGCTGCGGGGGGCGCGGGAGCAAGCGCTCTCGGCGCGATCTGCGGCACGACAATCACGGGCGGGAGCGGCAGCGCAACCGGGGCAGGGGACGCCGTGGTCGGGGGCGGGGGCGGAGCCGGCTGCACCCAGTCCGCCCCCGGCTTGGGCGGCGCAGGGGACATGGCAGGCGGCCAGGGAGCGGCGTGCGTCTATTTCACGACGGATGCCCAGGCTGCCGGCGGTGGCGGCGGAGGGATCGTTGGCGGCGGCGGCGGCGCAGGGTCCGGCCTCGGCTGCGCGTCCGGCGGCGGCGGGCTGAGCCTGATCCCCTCCGGAGGCACGGCGACACCGATCACCGTCGGCGCTGGCGCGGGCGGCACCAACTGCGGCCCTGGTGCCGACGGTGTCGTGTGGATCTTCCCGATCCCTTGAGGTGCGCTCTCGTGCAGCGCCGTGCGCCCCGCGAGCGACGAGGGCCAGGGAACGGGCCCCGGGGTCGCTCCGTCGAGTCGCCGGGAACTGAGCGACGCGGTCGGTTGCCGGCGCAGGCCGGCCGCGCGCTGACGCACACGTCAGTCCTGGCAGTAGTCCTGCCGAGCGACGATCGTCCCGTCGGCGACCCACACCGTGCAGATTTGAGCCGACACCTCGTACGGATCACACCCTCCGGCGAAGTCGCCTCGCAGTTCGAAGACGGATCCCGCGTCTGGGCTGCATTGGGGCTCGCCGCAGTTCGGCGCGCGAACGCTCGGGCACCAGAAGCACTGCCGAGTCGCGTCGAACGACGCCACGGCCTGTGACTGAAGCCCGAGCGAGCTGGGCCTCGTGGGCGTCGCCTCGTAGTCGGCGATCTTCGTGCCGAGCTCGGCTTGGGCGCAGCCCTTCTTCGCGTAGGGCGTCGGCGGGCCAAACCGGCAACCCGCCAGCAGGACGGCGGCGACGATTGAGGTGAGTCGGTGCATGGTAGCTCCTTGGTCTGCGCGCCTGCTGCAACTCGTGGGCCCAGACTCGCCGCGGAGTCTAGACCTCACCGGGCCTGACACGGGCGCCAAGGCGTGAGCGCCATAGGGCGGGGGAGCGGGCCGTTGCGCGCCTGCTGCTTCTTCCGCCTGGCTGCGACCTGGTCGACGTGGCTCGCGAGCTCTCGATGCTGCGAGCCTGCGCAACCGCCATGCGGCTGGAGCCGGCGCGCCCGCCTTCGCGCCTGTTCGCGGCCAGGGCGATGCGCTGCGGTCCTCATCCTGTTGCGCTGCAACCGACTCGGAGTCGGCGACGAGCGGGACTCCCCGGGCGCAGAAGACGCCCTCGCGAGTCGTGAGCCTGTGCCACGGGCGTGGGTGAAAGCCTCGGCTGGAGCGGATCCACTCGCACGGCCAGCGGTCGGGAGAGAAGTGAAAGGAGGCGAGCCGAGCGGCTTCGAGCGGAGGACTGTCGAGCGACGAGTCGCAACTTGGCTCTGAGGAGGGCCCCGGGGGAGGGCCGTGGTCGTGAAGAGCGATGCTGAGCGGATCCGTCGTCTGCACCGACACGGCTGGTGGAGGCGGGCACCACCCAACACACACCTGGCCTTCCACCCCATCGAGCCAAGTGGGTCGACACCCACTCGTGCCAAGGCTTCGAGCACCTCACGCTCGCCCGGATCGACCTGGCGGTCGAAGCGCGGGCGATCCCCGTACGGCGCGTTCGTTCAGCTCCGTTCCGTCTTCAACCTCGCGGCGAGCAGGTCGCCGACGCCCGCGTGCAAGGCCAACGCCTCGAGCACCTCACGCTCGGTCGGATCGACCCGGCCGTCGACGAGCGCCAGCTCCACCAGCTCGTCGAGGAAGGCGCGGGCGGCGTCAGGAGAAGGGAAGGGGGCGCCGGTCGGAGGGGCGTCGAGCGTGGCG
This sequence comes from Myxococcaceae bacterium, assembly GCA_022842905.1. Classification (GTDB taxonomy): domain Bacteria; phylum Myxococcota; class Myxococcia; order Myxococcales; family Myxococcaceae; genus JALHOS01. Next base: position 4,189 of record JALHOS010000142.1, read on the forward strand.
GCGATGTCCGCCCAGGGCACGTCGAACCGCTTGGCCCACTTCTCGAGCAGCGAGCGCTCGCGCTTGAGCACGCGTCCATCGGCGGCCGCGACGCGGGCGGCGAGCATGAGCAGCCGGCGCCGTTCGTCCGGGTTGGGAACGCGGTCCTGCATGCGCTGCGGGCCCGGCTTCTGGCCGCCGCGGAGCTTGGCCAGGTATGCCTCCCAGTCTTCGAGGCCGTCGAGCACCCAGTCGTGCCCGCCTTCTCCCAGCGTCGCGCCGCAGCTCCCGCAGGACGGCGCGCGATCGTCGCCGAGCGGCGCGGCGCAGGTGGCGCAGCGGTAGGTCGAGACGCCCAGCTCGATCGGCGGCCGGACCCCAGCCGGCCGAGACAGTGAGAGCACCTGCCGGAAGGTCACCCAGGGCCGACCTCGCACGGACTCGCCGGCCCGGACCGCCCCGAGGTTCCCGCTCCACACACACTCGAAGAGCGCCACGTCGCGCAGTTCCCCGGGCACGACGCGCATCAGATCGATCGCCGCCGCTGGCGCGGTGAGCACCTGCAGCGCGGTGCCGGCGGTGTGGAGGGCGGCGCGCTCTGCGTCGAGCAGGCTGGCGACGCTCGCGCTCACCAGCGGGCCGAGCTGCTGGCTCGAGGCCTGGGCGCGCGCCGACACCCACCGCCAGAAGAGCGTACGGGCGCGATCTTCGAGGCCTTCTTTGCTCAAGCTCGGCTCGGTCTGCTGCGCGCGGGCCAGGCCCGTCAGCTCGCGGTGCATGGGCCGGTATTCAGGCCCGGGGCTGATCGCGCTGAGCACCCAGTCGTGCTGGCCGCCGGTGAGGATCGCCGCGCAGCGTGCACAGGGGCGCCGCTGGCCGGCGGTGAACGCTTCGCCGCAGCTCGGGCAGCGGCGGTGCGCGAGTGTTTCGTCTGGGCGCGTCTGGGCTCCGACCCGCCGAGTGAAGGACCAGACGGAGACGCGCTGCACGGTCGGGCTCTGCTCGGCCGCCCGTGCGGCGTCGATCTCGGACACCGCTGCGTCGATCTCCGCGTGGCGCAGCCGCACGGTCACGCGCACGTGGAGGGTGTCGTACTGAGGCGTCCGCGAGAGCAGCACGAGCGTCAGATCGAAGACGGAGAGGTTGGCGGTGGCCTCGCGGCGTCCTTGGGCGCGAAGCAGCGTGAGCTGCGTCGTCAGCTCCTCGGCGACCGCGTCCGAGAGGAGGTGTCGGACCGGCGCCACGTCGCCCTGGGAGAGCGCGCGGTGGACCTCCAGGTACGTCTCCTTGACGCGATCGAGGAACGCGAGGAGCTGGAAGCTGGGATCCGACTGTTTGACCGTGTCGACCCAGCGCTGGATCGCCTCGGCGCTCAGGCGACGCTTCTGTTCAGTCGCGGCCCGCTCCAGGGCGCGCTTCGTCGCCGCGGCAGCGCTCGAGCGTTCGCGCCACCAGAACAGGGCGAGCAGGCCGACGAGCAGCGGGACCGTGACCGCCGGGGCCGTGAGCACGACGCGAATGAGGAGCTGCAGCAGCAGCGCGCCCACGTCTCCGTCGAAGTCCAAGTCCCCCACGTTCACGGATCGCCCTGAGGGCCTCAATAGGCAGTTCCGAAGGGGCTTCCAAGCGGTGTATTGGCGGCCGCATGAGCGAGATCCTGATCGAGCGAGCCGGCGGCGTGGAGGTCTGGACGATCAACGGCGAGTCCCGGCGCAACGCGCTGTCCAAGGCGTTCATGGGGGAGTTCGATCGGCAGCTGGCGCGGGTGTCGAGCGGGCGTGACGTGCGCGTGGTGGTGCTGCGCGGCGCGGGGGACAAGGCGTTCTGCGCGGGCGCGGACCTGAAAGAGCGCGTCGGCATGTCGGAGGCCGAGGTGCGCTTCTTCCTCGCCGAGGTGCGCCGGATCTTCCGGGCGATCGAGCACTCGGACACCGTGTTCATCGCGTACGTCAACGGCGTCGCGCTGGGGGGCGGCACCGAGCTGGCGCTGTGCTGCGACCTGCGGGTCATCGATGTGAAGGCGGAGATGGGGCTGACCGAGGTGAAGCTCGGGATCATTCCGGGCGCGGGTGGGACGCAGCGGCTGCCGCGGCTCATCGGCGTCGGGCCGGCCAAGGAGCTGATCCTGACCGGAAGGCGCGTGGGCGCGGACGAAGCGGTGCGGCTGGGGCTCGCCTCGCGGATCGGCACACAGGCCGACGCGCAGGCCCTGGCGGAGGAGATCGCCAAGAACGCGCCGATCGCCGTGGGGCTCGCGAAACACGCGATCGACGAGGGCATGGCCTTCGATCTCGACGCCGCGCTGGCGCTCGAACACCGCAAGTACCAGCACACGCTGGGGACGGAGGATCGGCTCGAGGGCCTGCGCGCGTTCGCCGAGAAGCGCCCGCCGGTGTATCGAGGCGTCTGAAAGGGCTGCTCTTACGCCCCAAGAGGGCTGCGCGGCGCTGCACCAGCGGCTGCGTAGACGGCGGCCCACGAGCGCGGTCCTTCCGCCGTTCGGTTCTCGCCGGCGCGGGCCTTGCTCCGAACCTCGCGGGTTGGCCTCTCCGCACGACAGCCTGTTCAAGGCGACGTTCTCTCAGCCCGGCGAGGCGGCGGCGCTGCTCGCGGCGGTGCTGCCCAAGTCGCTGTCGTCACGCGTGGAGTGGAGCACGCTGACACTCGAGACGCCGGAGTCGGTCGACGCGGCCTTCGATCGCCGACAGGCGGACCTGGTGTTCCGCGCGACGCTGCGCGGCGGACGGCAGGCCCGGCTGCTGCTGGTCTTCGAACACCAGAGCCGGGTGGACCCGCTCATGCCCGTGCGACTGCTTGGCTACATGACGCGCGTCTGGGAGCGAAGCAGCGCGGAGGCGCCCAAGGAGCCGCTGCCCGTGGTGGTGCCCGTCGTGCTGTACCACGGCGATCGTGCGTGGACGGCGGCGCGGAGCCTGGGCGCGCTGTTCGAGTTGGACGAGTCGGTCGCGGCGGCGGTGCGGCCGTTCCTGCCGGACTTCTCCTTCGCGCTCGACGATCTGACGCGGCTGTCGGAGGCCGGGCTGCGGGCGCGCGGGCTGCCACCGTGGGCGACGGTCGCTCTGGCGTTGTTCGCTTGGTGCCGGAACGCGGCGCATCCGGAGCGGGTGCTGGGCCGGTGGCTCGAGGAGCTGAGGCGCTTGGCGCAGAGCGACGCGAGGGACTCGGCGCTGACGGCGGTGGCGCAGTACCTGCTCCGGGCCAGCGCTGGTCGGCCTGAAGCGATGAAGGTACTCTTTGCGCAGCTGGGTGATGGGACGGAGGACTTCATCGTGACGCCTGAGCAACGGATTCTTCAGCGGGGCCGCGCGGAGGGGAGGCAGGAAGGCCGAAACGAAGGCCGGCAAGCAGGCCGGCAGGAAGCGCTGGCCAACCTGCTACTGACCCTGCTCACCAACAAGTTCGGCCCGCCCCCGGCCTCCGTGCGCGAACGCATCGCCCAGGCCTCGGAGGAACAGCTCACGCAGTGGAGCGTGCGGGTCCTCACCGCGCAGACGCTCCAGGACGCCGTGGCCTAAAGGCCCCGCGTCGAAGCCGGTCGACGACCGCCGGGTGGGGCGCTATTGGGCCCGCCATGACCTTCAGCGAGAAACTCCTGCAGCTCAAAGCCACCGTCGAGAAGGGCGGTGCCGACAAGTACCACGCGAAGAACAAGGAGCAGGGCAAGCTGTTCGCCCGCGAGCGCATCGCCCTGCTCGTCGACCCGGACTCCTTCGTCGAAGAAGGCAAGCTCGCCAACAACCAGGACTCCGAGCTTCCGAGCGACGGGGTGGTGACGGGGCTGGGCAAGCTCGACGGGCGCACCGTCGCGATCATGGCCAACGACAGCACCGTCAAGGCCGGCAGCTGGGGCGCGAGGACCGTGGAGAAGATCCTCCGCATTCAGGAGATCGCCAAGGACCTGCGCTGCCCGCTCTTCTACTTGGTGGACTCCGCCGGAGCGCGGATCACCGATCAGATCGACATGTTCCCCGGCCGGCGCGGGGCAGGGCGCATCTTCTTCAATGAGGTCGCTCTGTCCGGCCTGGTGCCGCAGGTCTGCGTGCTGTTCGGGCCGAGCGCCGCCGGCGGCGCTTACATTCCCGCATTCTGCGACATCGTCATCATGGTCGAGGGCAACGCCAGCATGTACCTGGGCAGCCCGCGCATGGTGAAGGCGGCGATCGGTGAAGAGACGACGCTCGAAGATCTCGGCGGCGCGAAGATGCACTGCAGCGTCTCGGGCTGTGGCGACATTCTGGTGAAGACCGAGGTCGAGGCCATCGAGCAGGCGCGGACCTACGTGCGACTGCTGCCCGACAACTGCTTCGAGAAGCCCCGCCGCGCCGAGCCGAAGAAGCCCAAAGCGGGGGGCAAGCGCATCGACGAGCTGCTCCCTCCCGAAGAGGGGAAGTTCTTCAGCATGTACTCGCTCATGAACGAGCTGATCGACGAAGGGAGCTTCTTCGAGATCAAACGGCTCTTCGCCAAGGAGCTGATCACCGGGCTGGCGCGGATCAACGGCTACACCGTGGGGATCTTGGCGAACAACCCCATGCACCTGGGCGGAACGTTGTTCGTCGACTCCGCGGACAAGGCCGCGCGCTTCATCTGGCTGTGCGACGCGTTCAACATTCCCCTGCTGTACCTGGCCGACGTGCCGGGCTTCATGATCGGCACGAAGGTGGAGCGTGCGGGGATCATCCGCGCAGGCGCGAAGATGATCTCCGCGGTGTCGGAGGCGACGGTGCCGCGGGTGTGCGTGGTGCTGCGCAAGGCCTACGGCGCCGGCCTGTACGCCATGAGCGGGCCTGGCTTCGGTCCGAACGTGACGCTGGCGCTGCCGCAGGCGCGCATCGCGGTGATGGGGGCGGGCCCCGCCGTGCAGGCCGTCTACTTCAACAAGCTCGAAGCGCTGCCCGAGGCCGACCGCAAGGCGATGCAGCAGAAGCTCGAGGCCGAGTACATGGAGGACGTCAACATCTACAAGCTGGCCAGCGAGCTCATCGTCGACGAGATCGTTCACGGAGACGGGCTGCGCGGTGAGCTCGAGAAGCGCTTCGATCTGTACGTGCGCGCGCAGAAGCCCCACGGGCAGAAGCGGCGGGGCGTGCTGCCGGTGTGACGGGCTCGCTGTCTTTCCGTTTCGGCCTTGCTACATACCTGCGCGCAATGGACTTCGAGCTTTCGGACGACCTCAAGGCACTCCAGGCGACGGTGCGCGACTTCTGCGAGAAGCGCGTGAAGGACAAGGCGAGGGAGTGGGATCGCAGCGAAAAGTTCCCGCTGGATGTCGTGCGCGAGCTCGGCGAGCTGGGCGTGATGGGCCTGCGGATCCCCACCGACTACGGCGGCGCTGGCCTCGGCTCGCTGGCGGTGGCCGTCGTCGTCGAAGAGGTGGCCAAGTACGACGGCTCGCTCGCGCTGACCGTGGCGTCGCACAACGGCTTGGGCACGTCGCACGTTCGGGTCTTCGGGAACGACGCGCAGCGCAAGCAGTACCTGCCCAAGCTGGCGACCGGAGAGCACCTGGGCGCGTGGGGGCTGACCGAGCCGGGGAGCGGGTCCGACTCGGCCGGCATGAAGACCACCGCCGTCCGCAAGGGCGACGGCTGGCTGCTCAACGGCAGCAAGATGTTCATCACCCAAGGCACCGTCGGTGACACCTTCGTGGTCCTCGCGGTGACGGACGCGAGCAAGAAGCAGAAGGGCATCACCGCGTTTATTCTCGAGAAGGGCATGAAGGGGTTCAGCCAGCGCGCCATTCACGGGAAGCTGGGCATGCGTAGCTCCGACACCGCCGAGCTGCACTTCGACAACGTGGAGCTGCCCGATTCCCAGCGTCTGGGTGAGGTGGGCCGCGGCTTCATCGACACCATGAAGATCCTCGACGGCGGGCGCATCACCATCGGCGCGTTGTCGGTGGGGCTCGGGCACGGCGCGATCCGCGAGGCCGCGCGCTACGCGAAGGATCGCCACGCCTTCGGCCAGCCGATCGCCGACTTCCAGGCGATCCGGTGGATGCTGGCCGACATGCAGACCGAGATCGACGCCGCGCGCTTGCTCGTCTACCGCGCCGCCGCACTGGCTGACGACGGCAAGCCGTACACGCGCGAAGCGTCCATGGGGAAGCTCTTCGCGTCGGAAGTGGCGACCCGCGCCTGCAACAAGGCGGTGCAGATCCACGGGGGCTACGGGTACACGAACGAGTTTCCCGTCGAGCGGTACCTTCGCGACGCGAAGCTGTGTGAGATCGGCGAAGGGACCAGCGAAATTCAGCGCACCATCATCGCGCGTGAGATCCTGAAAGGCTGAATGGACCGGACCTTCCTGGAGGAGCTGGGGCTCATCGTGGCGGACGTTGGCGACCGCCTGGAAGCCACGCTCGTGCTCGGCGGCGGGCAGGCGTTCAACCCGCTCACGCGCAAGGCGATCGAGCAGGTCCGGTTCGACGTGCGCGCTGGCCGGCTCCACTACGCGGAGCCTCCGGAGATGAAGGGCTCGCAGCCGATCAACCTGGCGTACCTTCGACCGGGGGCGAGCCTCGAAGATCTGATCATCGAGACGCTGAACGATCAGCTCTTTCAGATCGAACGGCGCTCGGGCGAACTCTCTGCGCTCGGCGTTCCCCCGCGCGTGAACCCCGCCACGCTGGAGCTGACCGCAGAGGTCTCGAGGGATCCCTTCGACTTCGTGATCGCCGCCGATCGGGCCGGCGCCTTCCGGATCGCCAAGGCGCGCAGGGACGGGGAAGAGCTGCCCCCACCGAAGGAAGCGCGCTTCGAGCTGTCGGAGTTTCGAGATCGCCGCGCGCTGGAGGACTTCCTGTTCGCGCTGTTCGACGAGACGCGGGGCCGCGCCCCGGAGCTGTCCGCGCCGGCCGAGCCCGCGCCGACACCGGCGTCGATTCCGCTCGGGGAACTCTTCGAAGCGTTCGGCGGCGCCGCACTGCCTCCGCGCAGTGGCCTCGAGCTGCTCTGTGAGGTGCGCGTGGGCGACGAACGGCTGCGCTTCGCCGCGGCGCGCGTTCAGGGCCGCACGTTCCGCGGACTGCTCGCCGGAGCCGCCGGAAAGCTCTGGGCCGAACGCTTCGAGCTGGACGACTTCCCCGGCATCGGGGCCCTCGTCGCCGAGGTGCTCGGTGTTCCGCTCGAAGACGTCGAGGTGCTGTGACGGTGGCTGAGGCGACGCTAGCCGAGCGGGTCCGCCGGGGAGAGCTGCGCGCCGCCTCGCGGTTGATGCGCCTGGTCGACGATCGGGCGCCGGCCGCCGCGGAGGCGCTTCGGGCCCTCTTCCCTCACACCGGCAAGAGCTACGTCATCGGCGTCACCGGCAGCCCTGGCGCCGGCAAGTCGACCCTGACGGACCGGCTGATCGCCCAGTACCGCAAGGCCGGCAAGCGGGTCGGCGTCATCGCGGTGGATCCGACGAGCCCCTTCACCGGCGGGGCGATCCTCGGCGATCGGATCCGCATGCAGGGCCACGCCATGGACAAGGGCGTGTTCATTCGCAGCCTGGCGACCCGCGGCAACTTGGGCGGCCTGTCTCGCGCGACGGGCGACTGCCTGTTGGTCATGGACGCGTACGGCTGCGACGTGGTGATCGTCGAGACCGTCGGCGTCGGCCAGGACGAGATCGACATCGCCCAGCTCGCGCACACGACGGTGGTGGTGCTGGTCCCGGGCATGGGCGACGACATTCAGGCGATCAAGGCCGGAATCCTCGAGGTGGCCGACGTCTTCGCGGTGAACAAGGCGGACCTCGACGGCGCCGACCGTGTGGTCCGCGAGCTGAAGGTCATGCTCGAGCTGCGGCACGCCGTGCGCGCACCGCCGCTCGATCACGACGCCCACCACGCCATGGTGCGCGCCAAGGCTGAAGGCCGCCCCGCGGAGCCGCAGCTGCCGGTGGAGTGGGAGCCGGCGATCCAGAAGGTGATCGCCGCCAAGGACCAGGGCGTGGACGAGCTGGTCGCGGCGATCGAGCGCCACCGGGCGTTCCTGGACAGCTCCGGCCAGCGCGCGACGCGGGAGCAGGGGCGGGCGCTGGCGCAGTTCCTGGCGTTGCTGCGGGAGCGGCTGGTTCGGGCCGGGCTCGAGCGCTTGGAACGGGAGCGCGGCCGGCTCGAGGACGTCGCGGGCAAGATCGCGCGGCGCGAGGTGGATCCCTACGCGCTCGTCGACGAGCTGGCGCGCTCATGAACGACCCAGCCAAGCCCGTGACCAAGTGGACGCCGTCCGAACGGGTGGCGGCGCTCGAGGAGCGGCTGGGACGGGCGGTGGGGTCCTTGGGGCACGCGCTGGCCGCGCTCACGCACAAGAGCTACTGCAACGAGCACCGCGACGAGCCGTGCACCGACAACGAGCGGCTCGAGTTCCTCGGCGACGCGGTCGTCGATCTGGCGGTCGGTCAGCGCCTGTACGAGCGCTTCCCGAAGGCGGCGGAAGGGGAGCTTTCGAAGCTGCGCGCGCTGATCGTCAACACCGACGGGTTGGCCTCCACCGCGAGGACGTTGCGGTTGGGTGAATTGCTGCTGCTCGGCCGTGGTGAAGAGCTCACCGGCGGGCGCGAAAAGCCCAGCGTGCTTGCCGACGCGCTCGAGGCGGTCATCGGCGCGCTGTACCTGACGCACGGCATGGAAGCGGTGCTCGACTTCGTGGACACCGCGTTTCGCGACGCCCTCGACGGCGTAGCCGAAGGGCGCCAGGGCAAGGACTACAAGACGCTGCTCCAGGAGGACGCCCAGGGGCGGCTCAAGGCGGTGCCTCGCTACCGGGTCGTCTCCGAGCAGGGCCCCGATCACGAGAAGGTGTTCGAGGTCGAAGTCAGCATCGGCGCCCAGACGTACGCACGCTCGAGCGGGCGATCGAAGAAGGAAGCCGAGCAGGCCGCCGCCCGCGTGACGCTGGATCTCCTCAGCAAGCCGCCGGAGCCCTGACGAGGCACGCTTTTCTCGTTGTCAGGCCGGGGGCCGCGAGTACCCTGCGCCGCCCATGACGACGCTCTCACGAACCCTCGCAGTGTTACTCGCGCTCGCCGCGCCGTCGGCGTTGGCGCAGGGCAAGTTCATGAAGGCCGCGGCGGCCGGCAAGCCGCTGTGGGCCACGCTCCAGACGAACCACGGCGACGTGGTGCTCGCGCTGTTCTCGAAGGACGCGCCGAAGACGGTCGAGAACTTCGTCGGCCTGGCAGCGGGTGAGAAGGAGTTCACGGACCCCGCCAGCGGCAAGAAGGCCAAGCGACCGTACTACGACGGCGTGACGTTCCACCGCTGCATCGAGAACTTCATGATCCAAGGCGGCGATCCGACGGGGACGGGACGCGGCGGCCCAGGCTACGCGTTCGAAGACGAGTTCCAGAGCAAGCGCGGCTTCAGCAAGGAAGGCCTGCTGGCCATGGCGAACGCCGGCCCGAGCACCAACGGCAGCCAGTTCTTCATCACCACGTCGCTGCCGAACTACCTGGACAACAAACACACGATCTTCGGCGAGGTGGTGACGGGCTACGACGTGGTCCTGAAGATCAGCCGCGTCGCGAAGGGCCCGGGCGATCGCCCCATTGAGCCCGTGGTGATGAAGAAGGTCGTCATCAGCGACAAGGCGCCGGCCGCCGCGGGAGCCAAGAAGTGACCAAGCTCGTACCGTTGCTGGCGCTGGTCGCCGCGCTGGGCTGCACGAAGGGGGCGGGCGGCGCGAAGGGCTGGGCCGAGAAGGCGCGCGCGGGCCAGGAGATCTACGCCACGCTGAAGACCAGCCAGGGCGACATCAAGATCAAGCTGTTCGCCAAGGACGCGCCCAAGACGGTCGAGAACTTCGTCGGGCTGGCCAGCGGCGAGAAAGACTGGAAGCACCCCGCGACCGGTGAGGCGAAGAAGGGTGTCCCGCTGTACGACGGCACCGTGTTCCACCGGGTGATCGACGGCTTCATGATCCAAGGCGGCGATCCGCTCGGCAGCGGCACCGGCGACCCGGGCTACCGCTTCGAAGACGAATTTCAGAGCGGCCGCACGTTCGACAAGGTCGGCCTGCTCGCCATGGCGAATGCGGGACCCGGCACCAACGGGAGCCAGTTCTTCATCACCACGTCGATGCCGGGCTACCTGAACAACAAGCACACGATCTTCGGCGAGGTCACCAAGGGCTACGAGGTGGTCGAGGCGATCTCCCGAGTGCCGAAGGACCGACGAGACAAGCCGGTGACCCCGGTGGTCATCACCAAGGTGGAGCTTTCCGACACGCCGTAAGGCCGCTCCCTTTTTCGGAGCACACAGCGCAACAGCGCAACGACAACGAGGCGATCATGGGAATGATGGAAGAGGCGCGGGCTGGCAAGGAGCTGTACGCGACGTTCTCGACGAGCGAGGGGACGATCGTCGTCAAGCTGTTCGCGAAGGACGCCCCGAAGACCGTGGAGAACTTCGTCGGGTTGGCGACCGGCGAGAAGGCGTGGACTCACCCGGGGACGGGGGAGGCGATGAACAAGAAGCCCCTGTACGACGGGACGATCTTCCACCGCTGCATCACCAACTTCATGATCCAGGGCGGCGACCCGCTCGGCCGCGGCACCGGCGGCCCGGGCTACAAGTTCGAAGACGAGTTCCAGTCGGGGCGGCGCTTCGATCGTCCTGGGCTGCTCGCCATGGCGAACGCGGGCCCGAACACGAACGGCAGCCAGTTCTTCATCACCGCCGCACCGACCAGCTGGCTCAACAACAAGCACACGATCTTCGGTGAGGTCGTCTCCGGCCAGGACATCGTCGATCGCGTGGCGAACGTGATCCCGAAGGGCGCGGGGGACCGGCCGAAGAAGGACGTGGTGATCCAGTCGTTGGCGATCACGACCAGCATGCCGTAAGGCGTGTCCGTGACTTCAGTGCGCACCCGGAGCGGCTTTGCGGCGTTGATTGGCCGACCCAACGTCGGCAAGTCGACGCTGCTGAACCAGGTGCTGGGCGAGAAGATCGCGATCGTCTCGCCCAAGCCGCAGACCACGCGGACGCGGATCGTCGGCGTCGTCACCCGGCCCGACTGGCAGATCGCGCTCGTCGACACGCCCGGCATTCACGAAGCGCACGGCGCCCTCAACCGCTTCATGGTCGAGCACGCGCTGGGCGCCGCCGCCGAGTGTGACGTCGTCCTCTTCCTCGTCGAGGCCGAGCTGCTCAAGCCGGGAGAAGGCCCGCAGATTCGCCCGGCGAACCGCCAGGTGCTCGAACGCGTCAAACAGCTGCGCAAGCCCACGGTCCTGGTCATCAACAAGGTCGACGCGGTGCCCAAGCCGCACCTGCTGCCGCTGATCGCGCTCTACCGGGAGGCCTTCGCCTTCGCGGAGATCGTCCCGGTGTCGGCGAAGACGGGCGACGGCGTGGAGATGCTCCTGGACGTCGTGGCCAAGCTCATGCCCGCCGCGGAGCCCATGTTCCCGCCCGACGTGTTCACCGATCAGGCCGAGCGCACGCTGGTGGGGGAGTACGTGCGCGAGCAGGTGCTCCGGCACTGTCGCCAGGAAGTCCCGTACTCCACCGCCGTCGCCGTCGAGGTGTTCGACGAGTCCGATCGCGACGCCCCGCCGCCTTCGGGCAAGAAGAAGCGCGCCGCCGATCCAACCAAGCCCGTGAAGACCGGCCTCGTGCGCATTCACGCCAGCGTGTACGTCGAGCGCGAAAGCCAGAAGGCGATCATCATCGGCAAGCGCGGCGCCATGCTCAAGACGATCGGCACCGACGCGCGCCTGGGCATCGAACGGCTCTTGGGCACCAACGTCTTCCTGTCGCTGCAGGTGAAGGTCGAGCCGAAGTGGACCGAGCGCGCCGACGGGCTGCGGCGGGTCGGCTACGAGCCCACGCCGCTCGGCGCCCAAGGCAAACGCCGCAAGCAGTGATTCCGAACGTTTGAGGCTACGATCGACGGGCCGGGCGGCGCTGTTAACGAAGCTCCGCGCGCCGAATCCTTCGGGGCGTGGCGGCGCTGGCGTGGGTGGAGACCGTGGCTGAACGAGCCCAGGAGCGCCCCGTGTGGCTGGCCTGGCTCGGCCCGGCGCGAGCCGGTGAGCGCGCGGCCTTCACCCAGCTGCACGCCCACTTCCGCGGGCTCGTCCACGCCGTCATCTTGGCCAAGGTGCCGCACGGCGACGCGGGCGATCTGACGCAAGACGTCTTCGTTCTCATGTTGGCCAAGCTGCCGACGCTCAAGGACGACCTCGCCTTCCCGGCGTGGCTCATGCAGCTGGCGCGCACGCGGGCGCTCGCGCACCTGAGGGACCGGCCGAAGCACGAACCGCTGGATCCCGAGGTCGCCCTGGAGGCGGTGGATCACTCCGCCGCGCCCGACGCGCGCAAGGTGCTGCGTGCGCTCCAGCGGCTGCCCGAAGCGTACGCCGAGACGTTGGCGATGCGGCTCATCGAAGGGCTCACCGGGCCGGAGATCTCCGAGCGCACGGGGCTCACGCCCGGGAGCGTCCGAGTCAACCTGCACCGAGGCATGGCGCTGTTGCGCGAAGCGCTCGGCGTGACGCCAGCGAAGGACGAAGGACGCCCATGAGTGACTACCTGTTCGATCGAACCGGGTCCGACGCGGAGGTCGAGGCGCTCGAGCGAGTCCTCTCTCCGCTGCGGTTCGATCGCGGCGCGCCACCGATCGCCGCGGCGCCCGACAACGTCGTGCCGCTGCGCGCACGGCCGCGCCGACCCCGTGCGTCGGCGATGTCGGCGTGGGTCGGCTCGCGGCTGC
>JALHOS010000143.1 GCA_022842905.1 Myxococcaceae bacterium
GAGCGTCCCGGCCCGCATCGCGCGGCCGTAGGCGTCCGGCGCGGCGACGGCCAGCGTGTGCAGCGCCAGCTCGAGCCCCTGCCGCGTGGCCCTGGCGCTGGCGGTGCGCTCTTCGACCGTGAGCCGATACTGCGCCATGGCGGCCTGCACCACCTGCACGAGCGTGTCCTTGTCCACCGGCTTGGTGAGGTACCGGTAGATGCGGCCTTCGTTGATGGCGTGGACCACCGCCGACATGTCCGCCTGCCCCGTCAGCAGCACGCGCACCGCCGTGGGGACGAACTGCCGCGCTTCGGCGAAGAACTGCGCGCCGTCCATGCCGGGCATGCGCATGTCCGAGATGATGACCGCGAAGCTGCGGTCCTTGCGCAGCAGCTCCAGCGCCTCCGGTGCGCTGTTCGCCGTCGCCACCGGGAAGTGCCTGCGGAGGTTCCGGCTGAGCCCCGCCAACAGCGCCGCGTCGTCGTCGACACACAACACCCGCCCCAGCTCGTTCAACGCCGTCATGATGCCCTCCCTCGTCGACCGCTCATGCGGCCCGCTCTTCGATCGCCGCGCGGCCCGCCACCATTCGGAGCGCGTCCAACCGCGGCGTCACCCCGCGCGCCGCCGCGAGTCGGGCGATCTGCTCTCGACACGTCGCCAGCGCCGCCCCGCGCAGCCGCGGCTCCTCTTCGAGCGCGCAGCACAGCGCCGCGATCGCCCGGCAGTCCGCGTACGGCACTCCTCCGACGACACTTTCGTGATGGTGGGCGACGGCCTCGACGACGACCGGCGCGACGTTCCACAGCGACAGCAGCGCGGCGCCGACCGACGCGTGACAGACCCCCAGGCGCTCGAGCTCGAGCTGCGGCAGGGCGCTCTCACCCCCGCGCGCGGCCGCCCAGATCGGCGCGTAGAGCGCGGGCTGCTTGAGCGCGAGCACATACACGCCCAGGTCCACCATGAGCGCCGCCTCCACCGCGAGCGGGGCTATCGGCGAACCCTGCGCGAGCTCTTTGACGAGCGCCAGCCGCCGCAGCGCGCGCTCCTGCAGCTCGGTGACGATGCCCTGGGCGTCCGGTGTCCGGTACACCTCGACCATGAGCACCACCTGCTTGAGCGCCTCGAGCCCCAGCAGCACCACGGCTTCGCGCACGCTGCTCACCTTGCGCGGCAGGCCGAAGTAGGCCGAGCTGATCAGCCGCAGCACCATGGCGCTGACCAGCGGGTTCTGCTCGACGACCTTCGCCACCTCGTCCGTGCTCGTCTCCGGCGTCTCCAGCAGGCTCACCAGCCGCTGGTAGGTGGTCGGCGGCAGCGGCAAGTCGCCCAGCTGCGCCACCACCGTCCGCAGCGCAGGGTTGCCCAGCGAGTCGCGGACCTGGCACGCGGCGTCGACGACGGCGAGCACGGCGCGCGCGTCGCACGGCTTGGCGAGGAACTGGTGGGCCACCGCCGCGAGCCGGTGCGCCGACTGCCGCTCGGTCTGCCCCGAGAGCACCAGGCGAATGGCGTCGGGCCGCAGCTGCCGCGCGGCCAGCAGCACCTTCTCGCCGTCGACCCCCGGCATGCGTGCGTCGGACACCACCACGTCGAAAGGCCGGGCGGTCAGCGCGTCGATGCCGGCCTGCCCCCCTTCGGCGACCTCGACGGTCCACTCGGCGCGGAAGGGGCGCAGGGCCTTCTTGATGGCGCCCAGCACCGCCGGCTCGTCGTCGACGAAGAGGATCTGCTTCATGCCGCCCTCGCGAGCGTCGCCGCGCGCAGCGGGAGCCGAATGAAGAAGGTGGTACCGACGTCGACCGTCGTCTCGAAGGTCAGCGCGCCTCTGTGCCGCTCGACGACGATCTTTCGCGCCAGCGCGAGCCCCTGGCCGGTGCCGCGCCCGACCTCCTTGGTCGTGAAGAACGGCTCGAAGATTCGCTCGCGAATCTCCGGCGGAATGCCGCAGCCCGAGTCGCCGATCGCCACCACGGCGAAGTCGCCGTCCACCTTGGTCGCCACGCGAATGGTGCCGCGGCCGTTCGGCGTGCCCTTCTTGCGGTTGCGGTCCTCGATCGCGTGCGCCGCGTTGACGAGCAGGTTCAGGAACACCTGGTTGAGCGCGCCGGCGTGGCAGGGCACCGCCGGCAGCTCGCCCAGCTCCGTCTCGATCGCCGCGACGTACTTCACCTCGTTGCGCGCCAGCACGATGGTGCGCTGCAGCGCCTGGTTGATGTCGCAGCTGACCATGTCCGGCGTGTCGGGGTGCGAGAACTCCTTGAGGGCGCGCACCAGCTCGGCCACGCGCTTGACGCCGTCCCGGGCCTCCTCGAGCGAAGTCGGCAGCTCCCCGACCAGGAAGTCCCAGTCGGCTTTGGCGAGCAGCGCCTCGAGCGCCGCCACGTCGTCGCCGGTGGCCTGCTTGGCCTCGAGCACTGCGGTGAGCCACGTGCGCAACGGCTCGAGGTCGTCCCACGAGTCGCGCACGAACTGCACGTTGTCGCCAACGAACTGGATGGGCGTGTTGATCTCGTGCGCGACGCCGGCGGCGAGCTGGCCGACGGCCTCGAGCTTCTGCGACTGCGCGGCCTCCGACTCCTTGCGCCGCTCTTCGGTGATGTCGCGGCCCGCGGCGAAGTAGCTGTTGGTCGCGGCGTCTTTCACCGCGGTCCAGGCGACGAGGCGGAGCTCCCCCGCTTTCGACCAGAAGCGGTTGGTGAAGCCCACGGTATTGCCGTTGGCAGCCACCTTCGAAGCTTCCTGCAGGGTGCGCTGGACGTCCTCGGGGTGAATCAGGGCGATCATGCTCCGCCCAATGAGCTCTGAAGGCGCGTACCCCAGCACGCGCTCCCAGGTCGGGTTCACCTGCCGAAAGGACATGTCCGGCTGGATCATGCAGAGCAGATCCGGGCTCATGCGAAAGAAGGCGTCGCGCTCGCTCTCGGCGCGGACGCGCTGGGCGATGTCGGCCTGCAGCTGGTCGTTGCGCGCCTTGAGCTCGTCGGAGGACAGGTTCAGCGAGCGCTCCAACAGGGCCCGCTCGTCGTCCGCGTCGACGTAGGCCTGATCCACCGCGGCGATCAGCTCCTGCAGCGGGCCGCCTTCCGGCGCGCCGTCGGGGAAGTAGCGCTTGAGCTGACGCTTGAGCAGCGCGTGCACGCTTAGACCTCTCGGAAGGTGGTGACCGTCATCGTCTGGTTGTGGAGCTGGCAGGCCGCGCCGCCAGTGAAGGGCGCGAGCTCGCCGTACGAGTAGAAGCCGGTCAGCGCCGGCTTGGGGCCCAGCACCTCGCGCACCGCTTCGACTTCCTCTTCGGTGCGCTGCTTGAGGATCAGCTTGCGGCCCACACAGCTGACGAGGATCGCCAGCTCGGCGTCGTTCCCCGACTCCGTGGCGCGCGCCGCGTCGAACGCCCCGCCGATGATGCGCTCGAAGTTCGCGCGCATGAGCTGGGCGCGGCTGCCCTGCGGCACGTCGCCAGCGAAGGTCAGGCTGCCGTCGGCTTCGTTCACGCCCAAAATCGTCCGCACCACCGGCAGCGCCCCTTCGCTCGCGTGCACGGTCAACGGGAACAGCAGCGCGCTCTGCGGCAGGCCCGCGGCGTGTGGCCCGAGGTAGCGCTTGTAGAGCGCCAGCGCGGACTCACCGTCCAGCTCGTACACGACGTTGCCGCTGGCCTTGGTGACGCGCCGCTCCGGTCCGAACGCGTCCCAGCCGCCGAGGGAGCCGATGCCGACCTTGAGCGCTCCGCAGAAGCCCAGCGCCACCACCACGCCCGAGCGCACCTGGCCGCGGTCGACGACGACCGTGGTCTTCATCGCCGCCCCGTCACCGGACAGGCCGCCGGAGAGCTCGACGCCAGCGGGCAGCGACGTGGTGATGCCAGCGACCAGCTCGCTGCCGTTGACGCGGGTGCCGTCGGACAGCGCCAGCACGTGCCGCAGCCCGTCCTTCGGCAGCGCCTGCGCCAGCGCCGCGCCGAACTCGCGCACGTCCGTGAAGTCGGCCAGCGAGCGCGCCGCCGCGTGCACCGTCGCTCGTTCGAGCCAGACGGCGGTGGCGATCAGATCGCCGTCGTGCACCGACGTGTTCTCGATTTCGCCCGCGGTCGAGCACCCGAAGAAGGTCTGCCGCGGGAAGTGCTGTGCCAGCGCGTCCAGCGCTGCGCCCGCCTCGAGCACCTCGCGCTGGCCGAAGAGCAGGACCAGGGTGGGCGGACGCTCGTCGGCCGGGCGCTGGGGGTTCCAGCCACGTTCCTTCGTCCACACCAGCTGCTGGGTCTTCATCCGAGAGCTCCGGTTTGCGTGTCGGCTCAGCGAGAGCAAAGGCCGCGCCGCAGATCCGTCGAGGGAAGCGGGGCCGGAGCGGGGGGGTGACGCAGCCGAGCCGGGTCAACGTTCGCCCACGTCAAGGTCGTGACGCGGCTGCGCGCGCCGCGCTCGGCGGCGTCGTGGCAGGGCGTGGGACTGGTGCGCCCGTGCGGCCTTGGTTCTGGGCGCCGCGGTCCCGAGCGAGCCTCCTTCGTCGGCGCCGACCTCGAGGGTCCTGCGTCGCCCGTCGCTCGACGATGCAACCAGCGCGCTGGTCGTGTTCGCTCGTGTTGCGTGGCCGTCGGGGGCTGGCTCTCATGTTCGCGGGGAGGGCAGGCACCGGGCCACCGCCGCGTCGAGAGCAGCCCAGCTCACTGCGTCCAAGCCTGGACAGCCGTCTGGTGGAGCCGCTTCGGCCAAGTTGGTCGAGTGTGGGCTCGGCGTCGGCGGTGGGCGCTTGGCCGTTCGCCGGGCGGTCCTTGCGCATCGAGTCGATGGTGAAGGAGCGGCGCTCGCAGAATGGGAGCGCTTCGACGCCGAGGTTCGCGCTGATCAGTCGCGGCGGCGAATGGACGTGGATCCTTCAGCACTCAGGTGGCGACCAGCCGGCGGTCGTCGCCCGGCCTGCAATGCGCGGCGCGTGAGTGCACGGCGCGAGGTCGGGGCTCGGCTCGGAGTTGCGCGGCGCCGAGGGAGGCTCGACGGGTTTGCAGTGCGGCCGAACGCGGGTGGTCGAACGTTCGCGGCGGCGGAGCGTTCGCATGGCGGAGCGTTCGCATGGCGGACTCTGCGCCATCGCGCTTGCGCTGTGTCACGCGTTCGCGATCGACCGTCGAGATCGGCTGCGCTGAGCACTCCTCGCAGCGAAAAGTCTGCGTGTGGATTTCACCCCGTCGCAGTCCCTGCGTGCGCCGCACCCGTCCACCTCGCTTCAAATCAAGCACGCCGCATGCACGCCGCCCGTCCGTGGGGTTCGTCCCGCGACAGCCTTGAGGTGCCCATGGACTCGGAGATTCTGCTCGGCGACGAAGCCGTCGCGCGAGGTGCGATCGACGCCGGCATCAGCGCCGCGTACGCGTACCCCGGCACGCCCTCGACGGAGATCTTCGAGAGCCTCCAGACGTACGTGAAACAACAGAAGCTCGACGTGAAGGGCCTGTGGTCCACCAACGAGAAGGTGGCCCTCGAAGAGGCGATCGGCGTCAGCTACTGCGGCAAGCGCTCGCTGGTGGCCATGAAGCACGTGGGCCTCAACGTGGCCGCGGACCCGTTCATGAACGTGGCGGTGTCCGGTGCCTGGGGCGGGCTGGTGCTGGCGGTGGCGGACGATCCGTCCATGCACAGCAGCCAGAACGAACAGGACAGCCGCTACTTCGCCGACTTCGCGCAGGTGCCGTGCTTCGAGCCGGCGGATCAGCAGGAAGCGTACGCGATGACGCTCGACGCCTTCGCGCTGTCCGAGAAGCTCCGCGTGCCGGTGGTGCTGCGGCTGGTGACGCGGCTGGCGCACAGCCGGGCCCTCGTCGCGCTGGGCGAGCGGAGTGCGCAGAAGCCGCTGCGCTACGTCGATGATGCGGGGCTCTACACGCTCATTCCTTCGAACGCGCGGCGGGCCTACGCGGGGCTGGTCGGCAAGCAGGCCGCGCTCGCCGACTACGCCGAGCAGCACGCTTCCAACGCGCTCACCATTCGGGGCGAGCAGCTGCCCGGCCTCATCGTGTCCGGCGTCGCCTGGAACTACCTGCGTGAAGCGTTGGGCCCCAGGCTCGAAGACTTCAACGTGCTGCGCGTGTCGGTGTACCCGCTGCCGGTGAAGAAGGTCCGCGCGCTGCTCGACGCGTCGAGTGACGTGACCTTCATCGAAGAGGGCTACCCGTTCATCGAGCGCTTCGTCAGCGCGCTGGGGCTCCTGCGAGAGAAGCCGCTCAAGGGGAAGCTGACGGGCGACGTGCCCCGCATGGGCGAATTGTCGCCGGACGTGGTGCGGCGGGTCTTCGGCCTCAAGGTGGCGCCGACGCTCACCATCGAAGGGCTGGACGGCGTTCTGGCGGCACGGCCGCCACGCCTGTGCGACGCCTGTCCGCACGGCGACTCCTACAACCTCATCAACGAGGTGCTCAAAGAGCTGACGCCGGGCATGCGCGTCATGGGCGACATCGGCTGCTACGCGCTGGGGTACTACCGGCCGTACCAGGCGATCCACTCCTGCCTGTGCATGGGCAGCTCCATCGGCATGGCGCTGGGCGCGGCGCACGCGGGCGTCAGCCCTTCACTCTGTGTCATCGGCGACGGGACCTTCACGCACTCGGGCATGACGGCGCTGGTGGACGCGGTGCACGAAGACCTCCCGGTGAAGGTCTTCATCTTGGACAACAGCATCGTCGCGATGACGGGCGGTCAGCCGGTGAGCGTGTCCGACGAGCAGGTGGTGGACCTGGTCGCGGGCCTGGGCGTCAAGCGCGAGCACATTCGCGTCGTCTCGCCCCTGCCGCAGAAGCACGCCGAGAACTTGGCCGTCGTCCGAGAAGAGCTCGCGCACCCAGGGCTCAGCGTCATCGTCGCGCGGCGGGCCTGCGTTCGGTACGCGAAGGAGATCAAAGAGCACAAGCGGGAGCGCGACGCGGCGCACCACCACGACGGCGGGTGCCAGGACTGCACCGGGAGCTGCCGATGAACTTCGACCTCGTGCTCTGCGGCGTCGGTGGACAGGGTGTGCTGTCGACGGCGTACGTGGTCGACCACGCCGCGGTGGAGGCGGGGCTGCACTTCAAGCAGCCCGAAGTGCACGGCATGGCCCAGCGCGGCGGCGCGGTGTCCGCGCAGGTCCGCCTCTCCGACGGGCCGGTGTCCAGCGACCTCATCTCCGACGGCGCGGCGGGGGCGATTCTGTCCGTCGAGCCCATGGAGGGGCTGCGCTACCTCAAGCAGCTCCGTCCAGACGGCTGGCTCGTCACCGACGTCACGCCGCTCAAGAACATCACCGAGTACCCGGACCTCGAGCGGCTCTTCCACGTGCTCTTCTCGGTGCCCCACGTCATCGCGGTGGACGCCACGAAGCTCGCCGCGAAGGCGGGGGCCATGAAGGCGCAGAACATGGTGGTGCTGGGCGCCGCCGCGCGCTTCTTGCCGGTGCCGCTCGCGCTGCTCGAGCGCCACATCACCGCGCTCTTCCAGCCGAAGGGAGAGCGGGTGGTGACGGCGAACCTGAAGGCCTTCCGCATGGGCGTGGCGGCGTCCGCGTTCGGCGCGGCGCTGGTGGCTCGCGGTGTGCCTCGGCCGCTCGTGGCGCGTGCGCTGGCGCGGCTCGACTTCCAGCCGGTGGAGGTCGACGAGCTGGTGGTCAAGGCCTGGGCGGACCGCCTGGCCGGCGTCGACGGCGCCGCGGTGGCCCAGCGGGTCTTCGCGTCGCGCGAGCTGCTGCCCGTCGACGTGCTGACGGCGAACACGCTCAACTGACATGGCTGCGCTCGACGAAGCCGTGGGCCAGCTGCGCGGGGTGGCGTCGGCGGCGTTGGGCCGTGGCCAGTCGGTGCTGACCGAGCCCGAGCTCTACGCGGTGCTTTCGAGAGCAGGGCTCCCCGTTCCCGCGCACGTGACGTGGCGGCCGGGCGAGCGGGTGGCGCTGCCTGAGCTGCTGCGCACCGCGCGCTCGGTGGTGCTCAAGGTCGTCTCCCGCGACGTGCTGCACAAGTCCGACGTCGGCGGCGTGCGCTTCGTCGAGCCGGGCGCGGTGAGCGAGTCGTCCTGCGAGGCCTTCCTCGACGAGGTCGCGCGGCGCTTCGAAGCGGCGCACGGCCGGCGGCCGGTCATGGACGGCGTGTTGGTGATGGAGCGGGTGGAGTTCGACGCCGGGCGCCCGGGGGCGGAGATCATCGCCGGGCTGCGCTGGAGCCGGGACTTCGGCTGCGTGGGCATGATCGGCCTGGGTGGTGTGAAGGCCGAGCTGTTCGGTGGCCGTCTGCCGCGCCGGGAAGCGGCCGCCATCTTCGAGCCCTGTGACGTCGAGCGCGCGCTGAATGAGCTCGAGGCGACGCTCGTCTACCGCGACCTCGCCGGGCAGCTGCGCGGCTCGTCTGCGCTCGTCGAAGACGCCGCCTGGCGCGCGTTGCTGCAGACCTTGTCCGCGCTGGCGCACGCTTTCCCGCTCGACGCGGGGGAAGGCGCCGTCGGCCTCGAAGAGCTCGAGCTCAACCCGCTCTTGGTGGACCGCCGCGGGCGCCTGGTGCCGGTAGACGCGCTGGCCCGGGTGGCGTTCGGCCGCACGCCGCCGCCGCGGCCGCCGGTCGACAAGCTGCGCAACTTCTTCGAGCCCAAGCACGTGTGTGTGGCGGGCGTGTCGTCGAAGGGCGTCAACCTGGGCCGCATCATTCTGCGGAACCTGCTGCGCGACGGGTTTCGGCCCGAGCAGCTCACCGTGCTCAAGCCGGGTGACGAGGAAGTGGACGGCGTGCGCTGTGTGCCGTCGCCGGCGGCGCTGCCGGACGGCGTCGACTTGGCGGTGCTCGCGGTGTCCGCCGACGTCGCCCCCGAACTCATGGGCGAGCTCATCGCCGGGCAGAAGGCGGAAGGGGTCATCGTCATTCCCGGGGGCATGGGCGAGACGGCCGAAGGCGCGCCCAAGCAGCGGCGGCTCGAAGCGCTGCTGGCGGCGGCGCGCGGTACGGCGTGGCGCGGGCCGGTCGTCGTGGGGCCCAACTCCATGGGCGTGGTGTCCGCACCCGGCGGCTACGACACGACGTTCATTCCGCAGGAGCGGCTGCCGGCGCGGAAGGGACCGCTGAAGAACCTGGCCTTCCTCAGCCAGAGCGGGGCCTTCACGCTGACCCGCGGCAGTCACCTGACGCAACTGGCGCCGCGCTACGTCGTCAGCGCGGGCAACCAGATGGACGTGAGCCTGGGAGAGCTCGTCGCGTACGCGGCGGAAGACGACGCGGTGGACGTCATCGCCGTGTACGTCGAAGGGTTCCAAGAAGGTGACGGCCTGCGCTTCCTGCGCGCGGCGGAGGCGGCCCAGCGGCGGGGCAAGCGCGTGGTGCTCTTCAAGGGCGGACGGTCGCCGGAAGGGCAGGGCACCGCGGCCGGGCACACCGCCGCCATCGCCGGGGACTACCGCGTGAGCTGGCACCTGGCGCGCGCCGCGGGCGTGCTCATCACCGAGTCCTTCGCCGAGTTCGAAGGGGTGGTGCGGGTGTGCTGCGCGCTGGCCGGGCGGCGTCGTGGCGGGCGCCGCGTCATGCTCATGAGCAACGCCGGCTTCGAGGTGGTCGGCATGGCCGACGGCCTGCGCGGCGAGACGTTCGCGCTGGAGCTCGCGACGCTGAGCGCGGCGACGAAGGGCCGCATGGCGACGACGCTCGAGCGCAACAAGCTCGGCGCGCTCGTGGAGGTGAAGAACCCCCTCGACGTGACGCCGTCGGCCCCGGACGCCGCGCACCACGACCTCGTGCAGGCGGTGCTCGAAGACGACGGGGTGGACGCGGTGGTGGTGGGGCTCGTGCCCATGTCACCGGCGCTCGCGGTGCTGCCCGGTGGGCTCTCCGAGCCGCACAGCCTGGCGCAGACGCTGCCACGGCTGTTCAAGGCCACGGACAAGCCGCTCGTCGTCGTGGTCGATGCGGGCGCCCTGTACCAGCCGCTGGTGGACGTGCTGGAGGCCGCGGGGCTGCCGGTGTTCCGCCGAGCCGATGAGGCGGTGCGCGCGCTGGGGGTGTTCCTGGCTGGCTCGTGAGCGAGGCTTGCCGGGGCCTCGAGGCCGCGGTCCTGCGCGCGTCGACGAATTCCCTCGCAGCTTGAAGCCCCTTTCGCCCTGTCAAGCCGTGCGCGCCACCGCTGGTCGAGCTCGCCGCAACACCCGCCGCCACTTCCGTCGCCGACTCGCTAGCCTCCGCCCACGCCGTCTCGCCAGGAGAGCTCCATGCGCGTCGAACCCAAGGTCCTTCAAGCCAAAGTCAGCGCCCCCGAAGACGAGGCGCAGGCTCCGAAGGCCGATCGTCCCGACACCGCGGCGCCGCCAGCTCCGAAGCTCTGGGGCCCATCGGGAACGCCGGCCGACGCGGTTCAGGTGCAACGCGCTCAGTCCGCCTTCACCGACGGACCGGCTCGCCCACTCACCGGCTCGCAGCAGGCGCCACCTTCCATCGTCCGGCAGACCACCGGGCTCTTCAGCGCGCCCGCCACGACGGCGACCGCGGGAGTGCCCGGCCTCGTGGGCACCCAGTCCGGCCCGGCCATCACCGAGCCGCCGCCACCGCCGCCTCCGCTGGTCATGCCCAAGGCCCGCGCCATTCCCGAGCAGCTGGCCGCCGAGCTGTCGACCTTCGCCGAAGCCAAGCGCCAGTACGACAAGCAGCGCGCGGAGCCGCCCGGCCAAGACGTGCCCCCGCAGGCCAAGTACGAGGCCGACCTGAAGGCCTTCGACAAGCTCACCCGCCAGTACGAAGGGACGATTCTCCCCGAGGACCTGTCCGAGAAGGACAAAGCCACCTTCGACGCGCTGCCCGCAGGGGACGCCGCCGCCCGCCAGGCTTTCTTGAACGAGCGCTCTCCCAAGCTCGGCGACCGCTACTGGAAGGAAATGGGCGAAGCCAAGAAGGCCGGCGAGGTCGTCATGACGCAGGCCCCGGAGAAGCCGCGTCGCCCCAACGCGCCCAAGGGCGTCGAAGCGCAGCCCGTCCCCACGCCCGACCAGCGCATCGAGTCCGCGGCCAAGCAGCTCGAAGCCCACGGCCTTGCAACCGAAGCCAAGGAGGCCCGCGACGCGTTCGAAGCCATGAAGTCCGGCGTGGCCCCCAACCGTCCCCGGCTCGAGAAGCTCGCCAAGGAAGTGGAGCAAAAAGGGCTGCCGCCCGACGTCGCCGCCGCCATCGGCAAGGACCTCCAGGCCGCCGCGAAGCGCATTCCCATGGTCGACGACTTCCTCGCCGCCGCGAAGAAGAACGAGGTGTTCGACCCGATGGACGCGTTCAAGGCCAAGGACGACCCCACGCTGGGCAAGCCCGTGCCGGGCTACGCCTTCACGCCGGACCGCGCCGACGAGCTGGCTTTCAAGACGAGCTACGCGCGGGAAGCGACCAACGCTGGCCTCACGCAGGCGCAGGTGACTGGAGTCTACGCCTTCGAAACGGGAGGCAACGGCACCGCGGCGCTGCAGCCCATTCGCGACGGCTCCGGCATCTCCACTGCGCTCGGCTACGCGCAGCTGCTGGCCGCGAACACCGCGGGGATGATGGCGGACCACGGGGAGCGGTTCGCCAAGCGCCTCGACGAGCAGGGGCTCACGGACAAGGCCGCCCTCGTGCGCCGCATGAGCGCCGACGTGAACGCCTTCACCGCCGAAGGTGAGAAGGAGCTCATGCGCGAGAGCGCCACGCAGGACCGCTACGAGACCGTCGCCAAGTCGCTGGACGCCGCCGCGCCCAAAGACGCCGAAGCGCTGCGCGCCGCCGTGGCCAAGGGCAAGGACGACCCCAAGGCTTCGTGGAAGGCCGTCGACGAGCTGGTCAAGCAGCTGGAGACGACCGGCCAGACGGACGCCGCCAAGGCGCTCAAGGCCGCGCACGCGGAGACCATGAGCAAGGTCGGGCCCAAGCGCTGGGCCAAGATGCAGCAGTTCGCCGAAACCGAGAAGGGCATGGGCATGCACGCCACCAACTTGGACAAGGACATCGGCCCGATGATGCAGGTGCGCAAGCTGCAGGACACGCTCGGCTCGGTGAAGAAGACGCTGCAGGGCGTGTACGACGCCATGAAGGCGCGGAACCCGAACGACCCGCTGCTGCCCGAGCTCGAGGCGCGCGTGAAGGAGCCGACGCCCGCGCAGCTCGAGCTGCTCAACCTGGCCGGCGCCGGCGCTGGCGGCCGCATGCTGCGCCAGGAGAACTGGGACGTGCCCACCGCCAACTTCTTCGACCGCGGCGGCTTCGAGCGAAACCCCGTCGTGCACGGCCACACCGGCAGCTCGCTGGTCAACCGCATCGGCGAGCTGATGGTGAAGTTCTCCACCGCCGAGGGGGTCAAGGGCGTCCCGCAGTTCAACGAGGCCTACGCGGCCTACCTCTTCTCGCCATGAGGTCCTGGCGCTCGACGGTCCTGCTGCTCACGCTGGGTGCGCTCAGCAGCGGCTGCCTGGGCACGTTCCGCCTCTCGCAGGAGCAGCTGCAGCGCCGACTGGCCTCGCGCTTTCCAATCACCCGCTCGGCGAGCTTGGTGTCGGTGACGCTCTTCGAGCCCAAGGTGTCCTTCCCGGGGGAAGACGGGCAGGTGGCGCTCGCGCTCACGGTGCGCGGCGATGGGCCGGGTGTCGCGGCGCAGGCCCGCGCGCAGGTGCAGGGGCTCGTCGCGTACGAAGCGGCGGACGGCGCGTTCTTCCTCAGGGCCCCCAGGCAGGTGCGCGTCAGCGACGTGCGGCTGGGTGACGCGCAGGGCTTCACGCCGGCGCCCGCCGCGGTGGAGGCCGTGCTGGGCGCCGTCGTCCCACTCGTGCTGGGGCAGGTGCTCGACGCGCTCCCCGTCTACGTGCTCGACCCGAACAAGGCCGACGAGGCGAAGGTGAAGGATCGCGTGAAGGCCGTGCGCGCGAGGGACGGGGCGCTGCTCATCGAGCTGAAGTGACGCTCACTTCGGCTTGCGGCACTCGGCGCGGCAGGGCACCGCGCGCGCGTCACACGCCTTGAGGCACCCCATCATCTTCTGGGCGCTCTCGGCGCGGCTGGCCTGCTTGGTGTCGCCGGCGCAGGCCTTGAGGCACTCCGCCGCGGCCTGGTTGCAGCGCGTCTCGCAGGCGTCTTGCGCGTGCGCGCCGGCAGCGAGGAGGACCACCAGGAGGCAGAGCGTTCGCACGGCTGCGCATGTTAGCCGCACCGTCAACCGTTCGGCTCGCTCGACGTGCGGGCTGCGCGCCGAAGGCTCCTCAACGCGCTGGCCAGCCGGCCCACGGGCGCTGGTACAGTCCTCGGCCGTCGTTTTCGTTCAGCCGCGCACCCTGTGGGGACGTCCACATGCCGACCCGCCTCAGCCAGCTCATTCGCCGCGCCGCCGCCGACGGGCGCGTGGAGCCGAGCGAAGCGCAAGCGCTCGTCGACGAAGCGCTCAAGGTGGAAGGGCGCCTCCCGGCGGAGGACCGCCGGTCGCTGCTCGCCTTGCTCGAGTCCAGTCGCTTCGAGCCACACGCGTTGGCCAAGCTCCAGGCAGTGCTCGGCGTCACCGGTGGGCGAGTGGATCTGCCGGACCCCGCGCCGATGAAGGCCGACGCGCCGGTGCAGTACCGCGACGTCATCGGCGGGCAGCTCTTCGTCGACGGGCTGCACTACGACGACGTGGTGCAGGGCTCGGCCGGCGACTGCTACTTCCTCTCGTCAGTCATGTCGGTGGCGGTGTCGACGCCGGCGCTGCTCGAGGAGGCGATTCGCCAGAACCCGGACGGCACGTACACCGTCCGCTTCTTCCAGAAAGTGAAGGGGAACCGCGAACCGCAGCCCGTCTACGAGACCGTCGACGGGCAGCTGGCGCACGGCGAGGACGGCGTCACCTACGCGACGAGCCGGACCGCGACCGAGCTGTGGCCCGCGCTCTTCGAGAAGGCCTTCGCGCAGCGCCACGGCGGGTACCACCACATCGGTGAAGGGGGCGTCGCCGAGAAGGCCCTGTTCGCGCTCACCGGCAGGAAGTCGACGTGGTTCGACCGCGTGGCGAGCGTGGACGCCGAGGAGCTGTGGCGCACGCTGTCGGTGGCCGCCGAGAGCAAGCGGCCCATGGTCACCAGCACCCGGGACCGCGACTACAAGAAGCGCTACGCCGACGCGGGGCTGCAGAAGCAGCACAGCTATGCGCTCGTGCGCGTGTTGGAACGCAACGGTGAGCGCTACGTGCAGCTGCGAGACCCGCACGCCGGCGAGCTGGAGTGGGGCCACGGCGCTGACGGCAAGGCCGACGGCAACTTCGAGATGACGTACGCCGAGTGGCGCAAGCAGTTCGCCGACCTCTTCATTCTCCGATGAGCGGCCTCCCCCGATGAGAGGCCTTGCTGAACGAATCGCGGCGGCGCGGCCTGGTGCAGAGGTGCTGGTCCCCGCCGGCCGACACCTCGGCACGCTGTCCGTCGACAAGCCGCTGACGCTGCGTGGCGAGCGCGGCGCGGTGCTCGACGCCGCGGGGCAGGGCGCGGTGCTCATCGTGCGAGGGGAGGTGCACGTGCAGCTCGTGGACTTGGTCCTCGAGGGCGGCCTGGCCGAGGCCGGCGCGCTCGTCCACGTGGAAGACGGTGCGCTGAGCGCGTTGCGCTGCGTGTTTCGTCGGGGGACCGCCCGGACGTTCGGCGGCGGGGCCCTCTACGCCGCGGGGACCACCGTCGCGCTGCGCCACTGCCACCTCGTGGAGAACGTGGGCCGCCAAGGCGGCGCGCTGCTGCTGTGCGGGGAAGTGGAGCTGGTGGCCGAAGGCTGCCTGTTCGCGCAGAACGGCGCGGTGCAGGGCGCGGCGCTGCGGCTGCGTGACGGGGCGCGGGCGCAGCTGACCGGCTGCACGTTGGTGTCGAACCGGGGCCTGGGACCCACGCCGAACGACGTGAGCGGCGCCTGCTTCTTGAGCGGCACGTCCACCCAGCAGCCGACGCTCGTCCTCGACAACTGCCTGTGGGTAGCGCACGGCCCCTCGCCGAAGGGCGAGCTCTACAACGAGCCGCGGCGGCCCGGCCGCGTGGAGGCGCACGGCTGCGTGCTGCCCACGGCCTGCGCGGCCTGGCCTGGCGCCCACGCTGACGTTCGCCTCGAAGCGCCGAGCTACTCACCCGTGCGCGGGAGCGTCGCCGACGGGGCCGCGGACCCGACCTTGTGGCCGCCGCAGGCCGTCGACGAGCGCGGCGTCGCGCGGCACACCACGGCGGGTTACCTCGAGGTGGCATGACGCCCGCGATGAGCGTGACGCCCGTGTTGTGCGTGATACCCGCGACGACCGTGCCGCCCGAGTTGCGCGTGCCGCCCGCGATGCTCGTGACGCCCAGGACCCTGCGCGCGTCTGTTCCCCGGAGGGCCGCGCGTGCCTGAAGCTCAGCGTCCTCCCGAGAGCGTCGTCGGCGGTTTCGGTGGCGTGGTCGGCGGGGTGCTGGCAGTGCTCGCGTTGTGCGCCGGCGCCGCGCTGTGGGACAGCGTCACGCTGGACGAGGAGCCCAGGCTGAGCGACTGCGCGTCCTACGCCCCGCAGCCGTTCTCAGGCTGGGTCCGGCTGTCCGGGTGTGAGGGGCAGCTGCTCGAAGCGGTGTACGTCAGAGACCGGCCAAGCTTGAGCGAGCTGCTGGCCGAAGGAGGGTGGTCCAAGCTCGTGCGCCGGCGCGCCTTCGTGCCCTTGCGCGAGGCGGGCGGCGCTCCGCCCGAGCGCTACTCCGTCTTCGTCGAGGTGCGTGATGAGGCGACGCTGCGGCTGCTCGAGGCCGTGCGGCAGGAAGACACGCCCGTGGCGCAGCGCATGTTGCAGGGGGCTGACCTGCGCATCATCACTGGGCGGCTCCGCTCGCCGACGGGCGTGGCGCAGCGCCTAGCGAGCCTCGATGTGCCGCTGCTGCGGCGCGCCTTCTCGCAGCGGCTGACGAGCGACGCCGTCGTCGTGCGGCTCGACGCCGAACCCCAAGCGCGCGCGCTGCCAACGGTCGTGGTCGTGCTGACGGCGCTCGGCGTCGTCGCCGCGTTGGTGCGGGTGTGGCGCACCCGGCGTGACGTCGCCCAAGTCGCGCGGGGCCATGACGTGGATCCACTCTGAAAGCCTGCCCAAGCGCCCTGTTTTTCCACAGCTTTCGTGCGTCTGCGCCGAGCGTGCGGTTGAATGTCCAGCGCGGATCAGCCGTCTGACGTCAGCGAAGCCCCGAACAAAAGGAACACCATGCGCACGCCTTGGTACTCACCTCTGGTTGGCCTCGCTGGCCTCACGCTGCTCGGTGGGTGCCACGTTCACACGTACGGCTACAGCGACCGCTACACGTCGCGACGGGTGGTGGTCACGCAGTCCTGCGATCCGAACTCCCCGTGCGCGAACACGTACTACTGGGACCACTGGCGTGAGTGTTACGTGTTCTACGACGGCACCCGCTACTGGGACGCCTTCGGCACGCCGGGCACCTACCCGCTCCCGCCCGCGCACGTCGTCATCACCTACCCGCCGCAGGGCTACGCGCCGCCGTCGGCGTACGTGCCGCCGCGTGGCAGCTACCGGCCGCCGCGCGGCTACGTGCCGCCGCCGCCGAACTACCACGTCGCAGTGCCCGCGCCGCCGACGGGTGGAGGGTACGTGCCACCGCCGCCGACGGGTGGAGGGTACGTGCCACCGCCGCCGACGGGTGGAGGGTATGTGCCGCCGCCGCCGACGGGTGGAGGGTATGTGCCGCCGCCGCCGACGGGTGGAGGGTACGTTCCGCCGCCCCCGACGGGTGGAGGGTACGTTCCGCCGCCGCCGACGGGTGGAGGGTACGTGCCGCCGCCTCCGCCCGCGCCTGGGGCTGTGCGCCCGGGAACCTCTGCGCCGCCGCCGCCGCCGAGCGCGCCGCCGCCTCCGCCCACGTCGCCCAAGCCGGGTGGGTTCTGGGGCTCCTCTCCGCCGCC
>JALHOS010000144.1 GCA_022842905.1 Myxococcaceae bacterium
GTCGCCGCGGGCGTCCCGGAGGGAGCACTCCCCGGGGCGCCGGGCGGGCGCGGGATCTTCTTCGGGCCGTTGTCCGGTGGGTTCGACACAGGCTCCCTGCTCGTCACTTCGCCGCTGCCGGCAAGTCCTTGGCCCCGCGCGCCAGCGTCACCTGCTGGTTCGCTTCCTGCGACTTCTTGATGTCCGCCTCAGACAGCCCCGATGACAGGCTGATCGTCGTCGACGTGCGCTGACCCGTCTCCTGATCCGTCGCCGACACGTTCACGATGCCGTTCGAGTCGATCTCGAACGTCACGTCGATCTTCACCTCGCCGCGGTAGCCGATTCGAAACCCAGCGAACTCGAACTCGCCCAGCAGCTCACACTGCTCAGCGCGGTTCGACTCGCCTTGGTACACGCGAATGCGGACCTTGTCCTGGCCGTCGCGGCTCGTCGTGAAGGTCTTCGACTTCTCGATCGGAATCGGCGTGTTCTTGTCGATGATCTTCTCGGTGAAGCCGCCGACCGTGCCGATGCGCAGGCTCAGCGGCGTCACGTCGACCAGGAACGTCTCGGTCTTCTGGTCCGTCAGGGCGTGCGCCTGCAGCGACGCGCCGATCGCCACCGCCTGGTCAGGGTCGATTCCCTCGAGCGGGAGCTTCTGGAAGTAGTGCTTCACCGAGTTGCGAATGATCGGCAGTCGGGTCGGGCCGCCCACGAGGATCACCGCGTCCACGTCTGCCGCGGTCATGCGCGCGCTCTGCAGCGCCTCGTCGCAGACCTTGAAGGTCCGCTGCACCAGGTCCATCACCATGCGGTTGAACTGGTCCTGCGTCAGCGTCTGCGTCAGGTCGAGCACCTGGCCGTTCGTGTCCTGGCAAATGCCCGGGCAGTGGATGGTCGCGTTGCCCGACTGGCCGACGTCGATCTTCGCGCGCTCCGACGCTTCCTTGAGCATCTGCAGGCAGTACTTGTTGTGCCGCAGGTCGAGCCGCGTCTTGCCGAGGAAGTCCTCGGCCAGCCACGTCATGATCCGATCGTCGAAGTCGTCGCCGCCCAGGTACGTGTCGCCGGCCGTCGACAGCACTTCGAAGACGTCCTTGCCGATCTCCAAGATCGACACGTCGAACGTGCCGCCGCCCAGGTCGTAGATCACCACGCGCTGGTTCACGTCACGGCCAAAGCCGTAGGACAGCGCCGCCGCCGTCGGCTCGTTCAAGATCCGCAGCACGTCGAGCCCGGCGATGCGGCCGGCGTCTTTCGTCGCCTGGCGCTGGTTGTCGTTGAAGTACGCGGGGACCGTGACCACTGCCTTCTTCACCGGCTGGCCCAGGTAGCTCTCGGCGATCGCCTTCATCTCCTTGAGCACCAGCGCGGAGATCTCCGGCAGCGAGAACACCTTGCCGCGCACCTCGATCCGCACGCTGTTGTTCTGCCCCTCGACGATCTTGTACGGCATGATCGCCTGGGCCTTCTTCACTTCGTCCGAGAAGAAGTACCGGCCGATGAGGCGCTTGGCCGAGTACACCGTGCTCTCGGCGTTGGTGATGATGTTCTTCTTCGCGGCGTTGCCGACGAGCACCGTGCCGTCTTCGAGGAAGGACACGACCGACGCGTGCACCAGCTCCCCCCACTCATTGGGGATCACCGTCGGCTTCCCGTTGATGAGCGCGGACACACACGAATACGACGTGCCGAGGTCGATACCGACGGCGATGTCTGCCATGCCCTGGAACTTACAACGCTTTCTCTTGGGGAGCCCAAAAAGGAACAGATCGGCTGCTGGTGCGTTCAGGCATGAGGTGCGGCCGGCCGCTATTCTTCGGAGTGCAGATGAACCAGCTCACGGGCCTCTTGACGAACAACTCGCGGCTCGCTCGGTGCGAGCTGGCGCGGGCGCGTCCGCTGTGGCCGGCCTGGCACGATGACTGGGTCGTCGGCGCCGGGGCCTACGACGACGGCACGGTGCTCACCCGTCGGTTCGGGCGGGGGGTTCCCAAGGCCGGAGCGCTGGAGCTGCCAGTCTCGCCGGTCGCCCTGTGGGCCGCTGGCACACTCGGGGTCAGTCAGAGCCTGGAAGACGACGGCCAGCCGTTTCGCTTCCGGCAGTGGCTGGTCGCCTGCGACGTGCGAGCGCTCTCCACCGGGCTTCACCGGCTGCTGGTGGAGTCGCTGCCCGACTTCCTGCGCGCTTCGCTCAAGGGCAGCACGGCGGCCGAGGTGATCTTCCTGACGCTGGTGGCGCAGCTCCGCTCGACCGGGCGGCTCGACGATTCCGAAGCGCCTCCCGCGGCCGTCGCGCTCGCGCTCACCCAAACGGGGAAGCTGGTCAAACAGCTCGCCCTCGAGCTGACCGGGCCCTCGCCCGCGTTCGCGTTGCTTGCCACCAACGGCGCGCTGCTGTCGGCCACCTGCGTCGGGCCAGCGACCGTGTCCTACCGCATGCTCGAGGGGGAGCCCGGCTGTGCGACGTGTGGACTCGTGCCTCCCTTCGACGAGTTGTCGCCTCGAGTGCGCGATCATCGCCTGCGGCGCACGGTGGTTGTCAGCACGCAGGTCGCCGACCCCGCCGGTTGGAAGACGCTGGGTGACGAAGCGGCGCTCGTGGTCGATCGACGGCTCGGGCTGACCTTGTCCAAGTAGGCCCGGTTGGCGCCCGGCCGGACGGGCCGCTAGAAAGACCGCATGTCGTCGCTGGTGGACGCAGCCCAGAGCGTCGTCGTCCTGCGCGGCCGGGAACAGCTCGGGCTTGGCTTCTTCGCGCCCAACGGGCGGCTGGTGACGTGCCTGCACTTGGTGGCGGGAGAGGTGGATCTGCACGTCGAGCTGTTCGACGGGCGGCGCTTGCCGGTCAAGGCGCTGGCCGCGGCAGATCCTCGGCACGATCTGGCGTGTTTGGATCTTGGCCTGACCGACGTCGGCGGCGCGCGGCCGAGCAGCACCGCGCTGGTCGAAGAGGCGACGCCCGTCGCCGTCTACTGGCTCCACGAAGGGCGACTGCGCTGGCACGAGACGACGGTAGACGCCGTGCAGGTGCTCGGCGCGCAGCTGACCGTGTACCGGCTGGCAGGGCGCGCGCCTCCGCAGGCGGCTGGAGGGCCGGTGCTGACGCGAAGTGGCGGCGTGCTCGGGGTCCTCACGCTCGCCGAGTCCGACGCGGGGATCGTCACCTTGGGCATGCCGTGGCGCTACGTCGAGCCGCTGCTGCCCGTGAACTTGGGTCGCTCGCTGGCCGAGGTGGCCAAGGCCATCAAGCGTGCGCCGCGCCGGCACGTGCCCGAACACCCGCTGTCGCTCCTCGACGGCTCGACGATCCCCGGGCTGGCCGCGACGACCGAAGCCATCGCCGGGGCGATCCGCGTGGGGGCGCCCGCGTACAACGAAGGTGACATCGAAGGGTGCTACCGCGTGTACGCCGACACCGCGCGCCAGCTGATCACCGCCCGCGGGGACTGTCCCGGGGTCCGCCGCGCTTTGCGGCTTGGCCTCGAGCGCGCCGAGCGGCTGGACGACGTCGACGAGCAGGCCTGGGCCATGCGCGACGCGTTCGACGGGCTGCTCATGGTGATCGAGCGGTTCATGCGTGACCGTCAGGGCCAGCTGAACGCCAAGACCCAGGGGCGATTGCTGAACTGAAGCCGGAGTGCCTGGCTTCAGCGCCGCCCACCGGCTTCGGCTTCGGCCAGCGTGCGGAGGGCCGCGAGGCTGGCCTCCACGTCCCGTCCCAGCGCGGCCTCGTAGTCTTCGAGGAACCACGCCCCCAGCGGCGAAGGAAGCTCGCCGCGATCGCGCCACGTCAGCTCGGTGCCGTCCTGCGTCCCGCGCCAGGTGAGCGCGACCTCGGCCCGCGCGCGGCCGTGCTCGAGCTCGACGTCGAGCAGCACGCCCGCATCGGGTTCTGCGCTGCGCACCGTGGCGCGGCCGGTGCCGACCTTGGGGCCGAGCCACTGCCGGGACGAGCCCGGGCCCTCGTCGGGGCCGCTCAGCGTCAGCCGGGCCAGCGGATCTCGCGCCTTGGTCCACACGCACCACTCGCCCCAGCGGGACAGCTCGACGACGAACGGGGCGAGGAGGGAAGGGGGCGCGGCGATCGCGACCTTGCGCTCGACCCGCCAGCTGCGTGGGCCGAGCGTTCCGAAGGCGAGCACCGCCACCGTCGAAAGGAGCAGCCCCAGCGCCAGCAGTCGCACGACCCGGATCAAGACGTTCGCGCTTCTGCCAGAGCGCGCCGCGTGTGAGAAGGCACGGCATGCCTCGTTTCGACCTGCAGCGAGCCGAAGTGACGGTCCTCACGTTCAAAGAAGGCCTGCTGTCCGCCATGGGCCACGATCTGAAGCTGCGCGCCACGCGCGGCTTCGTCAGCGTCGAAGGTGACGCGGTGGACGTCGAAGTCCAGGTCGACGGCCTGGAGGTCGTCGGCGCCATGAAGGACGGAAAGGACCTGCCCGACGGGCTGCCCAGCTTCGCCTTCGCGGAGATCCGCAAGAACCTCCAGAAGGATGTGCTCGAGGCCAAGCGCTTCCCGACGGTGCACTTCCGCGGCACGGCGAGCGCGACCCAGGTCCAGGGCTCGCTGACTCTGCACGGCGTCACGCGAAACGTCTCCGCCGCGCGGCACGACGACGCCACCCACGCGTCGGCCGAGTTTCAGCTCGACCAGCGCGACTTCGGCATCACCCCGTTCTCGGGAATGCTGGGCGCGCTCAAGGTCAAGCCGTCGATCGTCGTCCGCGCGCGGGTGCCGCTCACTCCCAGCTGACGCGGAAGCTGACCGACAGGTTGCCCAGGTCGTGGGCGAGCACGTCTACCTTCGCGTTCTTGGCGCCGAGCTCCTCGAGCGTCTGCTCGAGCACGCCCCGCCGGTACTGCACGATCGACGAGACGTTCTTGGGCACGCGCTCTTCCATGCCCGCGGCGATGCGGGTGTGGATCTCGACTTCTTTGTCGCCGAGCTCCTTCGCGTCGGTGTCGATGTAGTTGGTGCTGGTGCGGAAGTTGCGCCCCATGCGCAGCATGGTGCGCTTGGTCCCCATGAGCTTGGCCATGCTCACCGTGGCGAAGCCCAGCGCCGTCTGGACGAACCCGCGAATGTACTCGCGCCCGAGCAGTCGATTCCGCTCGGCCGCCGGCGTGTCGGGCAAGAGCGCGGCGCCGAGCAGCTCGATCACCTCCAGCCACGCGGCGAGCGGCACGGCCGCGGGTGGTCGCTCGACGTCGACGCCGATGCTCCGGAGCTTCACCTTGAGCTCGGGTGTGAGCCGCGCACCGAAGGACTTCTGCAGGGCCTCGACGGCCGAGCTGAAGACGATCGGCTCGGCGCTCACTTCGAATCGTCCTTCACTTCTTTGCTCACCTCTTTGCTGCGCTTGACCGACGGGCGAATCAGCGTCGCCTCGTCGTCGGCGATCTCCTGGGCCAGGCTCGAGATGCGAGCGTTCGTCACCCGCAGCCGACGTGACAGCTCCCGGCAGAGGTTCTGGAGCACCATGACGTACCCGGGCACGTCTTCGGTGTAGAGCCGGTACAGGTCGCGGTTGCCCAGCGAGTACAGCAGCGACGGCTTCTGCACGACCACGGTGGCCGAGCGCTTCTGCACGTCGATCAGCGTCATCTCCCCGAAGAACTCGCCGGCGCCCAGCCGCACCATTTTGATCCGCCGGCTGCCCTCGTCCCGCGCCACCATGACCTCACCGGTCCGGACGATGTACATGGACCGGCCGGAGTCGCCCTGCTTGCAGATCTCGTCGCCGGACTTGGCTTCGAGCACGCCCAACATGGCGATGATGCGCCGCAGCGACGGCTCTTCCATGCCTCCGAACAGGGCGATGGAGGGGAGCCACTTGAGCAGCTCGTCGACGTTCTTCACTTCGCTCGCCACGGCTGTCACCTCGCCCGCGTCAGCTGCTGCACCGCTTGCGTCAGTCCTTCGAGCGTCAGAGGGTACATCGGGAACACGCGGCGCACGGCATCAATCGTCGCGTGCCACCAGGCGGACACGGGCTCCGGGTTGAGCCAGGCGTTGGTCGGGTAGTGCTCGGCGAGGCGGCCCAGCCAGGTGAGGCCGTCGTGGCCTTCGTCGTCGTCGTACCAGCCGGACCGGCTCATCAGCTCCCACGGGGCCATGGTCGCGTCGCCGATGATCAGCAGCTTGTACTTGCGATCCGTCTCCGCCATGAGCTGCGAGAGCGGCACGGGCTCGCGGAAGGCGGCCTGCCGGTACACCCGGCCGTAGACGCAGTTGTGGAAGTAGTAGATCCGCAGCTCGCGGAAGTGGGTGGCCTTCTTCGCGGCGGTGAAGAGGCGGGACATGAGCCAGGCGTGCGGGTCCATGGTGCCGCCCACGTCCATGAGCATGATCACCCGGGTGTTGGACTTGCGCGGCGGCCGCGTGGCGACCTCGAGCTCGCCCAGGTTCTTCGCCGTCTTGGCGATCGTCTCGTCGAGATCGAGCTCGTCCGGCTGACCTTCGCGGGCGAACGCGCGCAGCCGCCGCAGCGCGATGCCCAGCTGCCGAACGTCCAAGATCACGTCGTCGCGGTACTCCTGGTACCCCCCGTCGGCGATGCCGCGCACCGCGCTCTTCTGGCCGCCGGGGCCACCGATCCGCACGCCCGGCCGGGCCGCGCGCCCCGAGTGCCCGAAGGGCGACGTGCCGCCCGTGCCGATCCACTTGTTGCCGCCGTCGTGGCGCTCGGTCTGCTCCTTGAGCCGCTCTTCGAACAGCCGCTCGAGCGTGGCCAGGTCGAACTGCTCGATCCGTCGGCGCTCTTCTTCGGTCAGCGCGCGGGGGTTCTTCTTGGCTTCGCGCAGCCACTCGAGGAGCTGGGCGTGGAGCTGCAGGCTCAGGCCTTCGATGCCTTCGAAGTGCTTGGCGAAGGCCTGCTCGAAGGCGGCCAGGTGCTTCTCGTCGTGGATCAGCAGCGCCCGCGCCACGTCGTGAAACCCAGCGATGCTGGCGTCGTGCAGCCCGTGGGTCAGCGCCTGCGCCAGGGCGATCGCTTCCTGCGTGCCGACGGGCACTTTCAGCGCGCGCAGCTCGTAGAGGAAGTCGACGAACACGGGCGAGCGGTCTCCTTTACGCCTTCCCGCGCTTGCCCAGCGACTCGGCGACGGTCAGCAGGTCCTGCTCGCGCTTGAGCAGCGCGCCGATGAAGGGCAGCTCTTTTTCCAGCGTGCTCGACGTCATGCCCGCGGCCTTGAGCACCGCCAGCCAGTCGATGAGCTCGCTGGTGCTGGGGCGCTTGCGCAGCCGGGTCATGTTCCGCAGCTCGTAGAAGACGTGCAGGGCCTGCTCGAGCAGGGCGTCGCCGAGCTTCGGGTGGTGCACGCCGACGATGCGCCGCATCAGATCGCGGTCCGGAAAGTCGATGAAGTGGAACACGCAGCGGCGCAGGAACGCGTCCGGCAGGTCCTTCTCGTTGTTGCTGGTGATGACGACCACCGGCCGCTGGGTGGCGACGACCTCTTCGTCGGTCTCGAGCACTTTGAAGCGCATGCGGTCCAGCTCGTGGAGCAGATCGTTGGGGAACTCGAGATCTGCCTTGTCCACTTCGTCGATGAGGAGGACGCGGCGCTCCGTGGCGGCGAACGCTTCGCCCAGCGGCCCGAGCCGAATGTACTTGCGGATGTCGCGGACGTCCTTGTCGTTGAAGCGCGAGTCGTGGAGCCGCTGCACGGCGTCGTAAACGTAGAGCCCGTCCTGCGCGCGCGTCGTACTCTTCACGTGCCACGTCAGCATCTTCAGGCCCAGCGCCTGGGCGATCGCTTCGGCCAGCAGGGTCTTCCCGGTACCTGGCTCACCCTTGACCAGCAGGGGGCGTTCGAGCGTGAGCGCGCAGTTCACCGCCGCGCGCAGGCCTTCGTTGGTCAGGTAGCTGTCGGTCCCTGAAAAGCGCATGGACCGCGTCATAACCCGGGCTCGGTCAGACCGCTGCGCCGCGTGTCAGTCGAGCGGGAACGTTCGCGCCGGCCGGCCCGCATGCAGGCGCAGGAAAGCACCGAAGCCCGCGCGAGAGTCGAGCTGGAAGGGCGGCAGCGCGGCCAGGCCTTCAGGCGGCAGCGTGTACTGCTCGAGCACCAGGCTCGCCCGCAGGGCGCCAGGGCGAGCACCGGTGAAGGGTTCGACCTGGTGCGACAGATCGCCGCGGAAGTGCACCAACAGGCCCGTGCGCGGGGTGATCGAGCCCAGCGGCTCGTTCCCGTGAAACAGGGTCAGCGCTCCACCGTCGCACGGGGGCACGTCCAGGTAGAGCACCGTGACCACCTGTGGGACGACCGCTTCGACCTGGGAAGGCCCACGCAGCGTCGCGTCGACGTGGCGCGGCACGCTGCCCCCTTCGCCGACCAGCAGGAGGTTGAGGTACCAGGCGTTGGGGAAGGGCTCGAGCGTGCGTTGGTAGAACGGCGTGAGCGCGCGAACCGCGGGTCGACCCTGCACCTGGGCCAGGTAGGGGATCAGCGACGGGAAGCGTTCAACCAGCGGGGCGACGCCCTCGCCGTGGAACGTCGCCGCGAAACCCCGGCTGGACTGGAAGGGGCCGTTGAGGGTCGTCTGCCCCACCAGCGGCGAGCTCAGGAGCTCGGCCTTGAGCTGGTCGAACTGGCGCGACGCCAGCGGACAGCGCTTGGTGGCACAGACGCGCACGGCCGGATCGTGTAGCTCCACTTCCATGTCGCAGCCAATGACCTGGGCCAGGGCGGAGCGCTGAAGCCATGGAGTCCGTCGTCGACCTCCCCGTGCTGACCATTGCCGGGCTGGCTGGGGTCGCCGCCTGCGCCGGGTTCATCGACGCGATCGCGGGCGGGGGTGGGCTGCTCACCGTGCCGGCGCTCTTGAGCGCGGGCCTGCCGGCGCACTTCGTCTTCGGCACCAACAAGGGCGCGGCGGTGTTCGGTTCCGGGGCGGCCTTGTGGCGGTTCTGGCGCGCGCGGCTGGTGGACCCGAGCCAGTTCTCACGGCTCTTCCGGTGGGGCTTCATCGGTTCGCTCGTCGGTGCGGCGGGCCTCCTCTTGCTCGATCCGAAGGTCCTCAAGCCGCTGGTGCTGGTGCTCTTGGTCGTCGCGGGGGTCCTGGTGACGGTGCTGCGGCCGAAAGAAGGGACGGCCGTGCCGGCTCCGGACGTCGCTGCGCGGCGTGCGCTGCTCCTGGCGCTGACGATCGGCGCGTACGACGGGTTCTTCGGTCCGGGGACGGGCACCTTCTTGATCGTCGGCTTCGTGGGGCTCCTCGGGGCGTCGCTGCCGAGCGCGACCGCCAACGCGAAGGTCGTGAACTTCGCGTCGAACTTGGCGGCCATGCTGCTGCTCGCGGCGCGCGGGGTGGTGCTTTGGAAGGTCAGCCTGCCGATGGCGCTGGGCCAGTTCATCGGCGGCACGCTGGGCGCGCAGGTCGCGGTGAAGGGCGGCGCCCGGCTCATTCGGCTGGTGGTGCTGGGCGTGGTCGTGTCGCTCGTCGCGAAGCTGGGCTACGAACTGCGGTCATGAAAAAAGTGACGATCACCTACTGCACCGCCTGAGGGTACTTCCCCAAGGCCGCCCGGGCGGCGGCCGCGCTCAAGGAAGATCTGGGTCTGGACGCTGAGCTCGTGCGGGGCTCGAACGGCATCTTCGAGGTGGCCGTCGACGGCGTCGTCGTGGCCGCGAAGACGCGCGGCGGGTTCCCGACTGAGGACGTCGTGGTGGACGCCGTGTCGAAGGCCGTTGGGGCGTCACCCTGAAAAACACGACGGGCCGGCGACTCCCTCGAGGAGGCCGGCCCGTTCGAGTCAGCGACGCTCAGCGCGCGTTCGATTCAGCGTGCGCAGACTTGCTGGGTTGCCGGCGTCTGCGCGGCGCGGGCGATGAGCTGCTGCCGCGCCTCGTCGGTGACGCGCACGACCACCCAGTGCCCGTCCTCGGTGAGCGCGAGCGCGCTGTTGGCGTCGAGCTGGCCGGACTTCACCAGCGCGTCCAGCTCGGCGACGGCGGTCTGCTTGGTGGCCGGATCGAGCTTCTCGAACTGTGGGTTGCCCTCGAGCGAGGTCATGCCCGTCATGTCCAGCGCGGACGGCGGGTCGTTGAACGGGAAGTTGTCCCCGAGGATCGCCACGAGGATTGCCTGAATCGGGAACGTCGCGACGTCGATCGCGAACGTCAGCGGCAGCAGGAAGATGCCGGTCACCTTCCGGTCGACGTTCGCGGGGCGCTTGACGGTCATGCCCACGAACGCGCGATCGACCGCGCGAGACAACATGCAGCCGGTGCTCATCACGGACGTGAGGACGGCGGCGAGGACGAGCTTCAACGTTCGGCTGCGCATGGGTGCTTCTCCTTCGCGGATTGGTTTGGTGCGGCGCGTGAGGTCTGGGCGATTGTGAGGGCCAGTTGGGCTGGGGATCAAGAAGTTCGCTCCCGCGACACGGTGCTACAGGCCGGTTCGGGCGTCGGCTTCATGCGACGCGCTCGACCTTTTCGCCCTTGTCGGCGCGCTCCGAGCGGTCGTGTCGCTCGGGCTTCTCTGCTTTCTCCGACTTTTCTGCTTTCTCCGACTTCTCAGCCTTCTCCGACTTCTCGGGCTTCTCCGACTTCTCAGCCTTCTCCGACTTC
This sequence comes from Myxococcaceae bacterium, assembly GCA_022842905.1. Lineage (GTDB taxonomy): Bacteria > Myxococcota > Myxococcia > Myxococcales > Myxococcaceae > JALHOS01. The sequence continues at coordinate 10,564 of JALHOS010000144.1, forward strand.
TCAGCCTTCTCCGACTTCTCGGCCTTCTCAGCCTTCTCAGCCTTCTCAGCCTTCTCCGACTTCTCAGCCTTCTCCGACTTCTCAGCCTTCTCCGACTTCTCGGCCTTCTCCGACTTCTCAGCCTTCTCCGACTTCTCAGCCTTCTCCGACTTCTCAGCCCGCTCCGACTTCTCAGCCCTCTCCGACTTCTCGGCCCGCTCCGACTTCTCAGCCCGCTCCGACTTCTCAGCCCGCTCCGACTTCTCAGCCCGCTCCGACTTCTCAGCCCGCTCCGACTTCTCAGCCCGCTCCGACTTCTCAGCCCGCTCCGACTTCTCAGCCCGTCCACCGCCGTCGACCGCCGGCGTCTCTCCCGATTGAGTCCGCTCAGGCTTCGCCTTGATCGCGTAGCGGGTGGCCGCCGACTCGACGATGCGGCCGATGAGCTGCGTGTACGACAGGCCACGCTCCTCGCCGCCCATGGCGAGCTCCGAGTCCTTCTCGAGGTACGGGTTCGGGTTCACCTCGAGGATGTAGGGCTCGTTCGTCTTGGAGGAGATTCGGAAGTCCACGCGGGCGTAGTCGCAGATCTTCAGCGCCTTGAACGCGAGCAGGGCGCTGCGCTCGATGCGGGCCTTGAGCTCGGGGCTGATGTCCTTGGCGATCACCAAGCCCGGGCTGCCCTCGGTGTCCGGGCCGAACTTCACGTCGCGGTCCGACACCTTGTACTTGGCCTTCCAGTCTCCCCAGTCGAGCTCGATGATCGGGAGGATCTCCGGGCGCTGCGGCGTGCCGATGACGCCGACGTACACCTCGCGCCCTTCGATGTACTCCTCGGCGAACGCTTCGTCGTTGTACGTCCTGCGGATCTCCCGCACCCGCCGCGTCAGCTCGTCCCAGTCCTGCACCACCGAGTGCTTGCCGATGCCAATGCTCGCGTCGCTGCGCGCCGGCTTGACGATCAGCGGGAACTGCATGCGCCCGAACGCGTCGAACGTGTCCCCGTCGAACGTGACGAAGTTGGGCGTGAGCACTTCGTGGTACTGCAGCAGCTGCTTGGTGAGCACCTTGTCCTGCGCCAGCAGCAAGCCCGCCGTGCCCGAGCCAGTGAAGCGCAGCCGCGCCATCTCCATGACCGCTGCCACGTTCACTTCGAGCCGGTAGTCGTCGGCGAACGTCTCGCAGACGTTGAAGACCAGGTCTGCGTTGGCGTGATCGATGGCCTCGAGGAGATCGAAGATGCCCTTGTGCACGCCGATGGTGACCGGCGCGTGGCCCAGCTCCTTGAGCGCATGGCAGATGTGATCGACGACGGGGTCGATCGGGTCGCCGGACGGCTGGTAGTGCAGCACGGCGATCTTCAGCGGTGGAACCGTCGACGTCCCCATTCGCGGCGGGGACCTTAGCTCAGTCCACTTCGAAGAAGCGATCCGTGTAGAGGTAGTTCATCGCCAGCGCGGTGAGCAGCGCGGTGAGCTTCGTGACGTAGTCGCGCGTCTTGTCGCGGTGCACGCTCAGGTTGAGCGCCGTCGCGCGCTCGAGCAGGTGATCGAGCACCGACTTCACGACCGAGCGAGAGACGCCCGAGTACTGCGTCACGCCGTGCAGCAACGTCTGGCGCTCGGCGCGAATCAACGTGTCGGCGCGCGTCGACCCCAAGTCCGGTCCTTCGAAGAGGTGCAGCAGGTCCTGATCGAGGTGCTCGCCGATGTGGAGCTCGACCTTCTCTTCGAGCATGCGCTGGCGGTAGTGGTCGAGCACCGTCTCTTCCATTTGCCCCACGTCCATGTCGCGCTCGTCGAGCGTGACCGGCGCCGGCGTTCCGCCCAGCTTCTCGGCGACGTGCTGCACGTACTGCAACTTCTTGAGCGCGCCCCAGCCCTTGTACCGCTCCTGCCAGTCGCTCTTCGGCGTGAGCCAGACCGCGAACGTCTCGGCGAAGTCTTCGTCGGGGTGCTTCTGCGCGTACCACCCGGAGATGTGCACCACGTACTTCCGGCTGAACGGGTGCGGCTTGTAGGACTCGAGGTAGGGCTTGGTGAAGTCGCCGAACAGCTTCTTCCAGTCGTCCGTCTCGTACAGCCGGTAGGCGTAGTTGAACGCGTGCCCCGCCTCGTGGCGCAGGTACATCATGATCTCGCGCTCGTTCTCCGCGCCGGCACCGAGCGTCTCTTCGATCGTGTGGAGGTTCGAATCGGCCAGGTAGAACGGAATGCCGATGACCGGCACACCCGACGGGCAGCCCCACTGATCCGACAAGTAGCACTGCGGCCGGTGGACGATGCCCTTGGCCGCGAGCTCTTCGTACAGCTGGTGAATGAAGCGCTCGAGCGGCGTGCCTGCCAAGTGCAGCTTGAGGTCCTTGATGCGCGCCTGCAGCAGCGCCGCGCTCGCTTCGGGCAGGCTCTCGCCGAAGAAGGGCTCGGGCACCTTCTCGCGGAACAACGCTGGGCTGGCGAGTGCGGTCGTCATCGGAGTGAAAGTCGCGGCCACCATAACCAAAGGCTCCAACGCTCGACGCCCCCTGAATGGTCCGGCCCTGAAAAACTCCAAAAGGCATGACATCTCGCATGGTTGCCCTGCTGGGCCGGGCGCTGGGGTAAAGGTGCGACACGAGGGCGAGCGCTTCGTTCGGGCCCATGTTTCAGGCGGTTAGAAAGCCGCTGCGGACGGCAGGGGGCCGGCCTAAAGGGCCCGCCGGTGAGCTTGGTGATCGTGCAGGGGCTGTCGCTGGCGTACGGGTCGAAGGTCATCTTCGACGCCGCGGCGCTTACGATCTCGCCGACGGACCGCATCGGGCTGGTCGGCGCGAACGGCACCGGCAAGTCGACGCTGCTCAAGGTGTTGGTGGGGGCGATCAAGCCCGACGACGGCACGCTGACCTTCCGAAGGAAGATGCGGACCGGCTACCTGCCGCAGGACTTGAGCGCGTTGCCCGAAGGTTCGCTGGTCGCCTCCGTGATGAGCGCCGTGCCTGGCCGAGATGCGCTCGAGGAGCGGCTCGTCGAAACCGAGGCCGCGCTGGGGCAGGCGAGCGACGAAGCGGAGCAGCTGGAGCTGGCCGCCGCGCTGGCCGAGCTCCATGAGGAACGGGATCACTTCGACGCGCACTTCGGGCGCCACCGCTGTGAGCACATTCTGCTGGGCTTGGGCTTCAAGCCGTCGGACTTCGACAAGGACTCGACGGCCTTCTCGGGCGGCTGGCGCATGCGCGCGGCGCTGGCGGGGCTCTTGCTGCAGGACCCGGATCTGCTGCTGCTCGACGAGCCGACCAACCACCTCGACCTGCCCACGCTCACGTGGTTCGACGCGTTCCTCAAGCGCTCGAAGAAGGCGCTGGTGCTGATCAGCCACGATCGTGAGTTCCTCGACCGGCAGATCAACCGCGTCGTCAGCTTGGAGGTCGAAGGGCTGCGCAGCTGGTCCGGCGGGTACGAGGACTACCGGCGCCAGCGCGCCGAGGAATACGAGCGTCTGCTCGCACAGGCCGAACGGCAGCAGGCGCGGCGTGAGGAGCTGCTGGCCTTCGTGAACCGCTTCAAGGCCAAGGCGAGCAAGGCCAAGGCCGCGCAGTCCAAGCTCAAGCAGCTCGAGAAGATGGAGGTGATCGAGGTCACGCAGGAGCGGGACACCGTGGGGTTCCGCTTTCCTCCCGTGCCCGCGAGCGGGCGCGAGGTGCTCAAGATCACCGCTCTGAGCAAGGCCTTCGGGAGCAACGCGATCTACCGCAGCACCGACGTCCAGCTGCTACGCGGCGAGAAGGTCGCCGTCGTGGGGCTCAACGGCGCGGGGAAGACGACGCTGCTCAAGCTCATCGCCGGGGAGCTCGAGGCCGACGCCGGGACCATCACGCTGGGGCACAACGTCAGCGTCGGCTACTACGCGCAGCACCACGCCGAGACGTTGGATCGCCGCAAGACGATCCTCGCCGAGGTCTCGCAGCTGGTGCCGGACAAGCCGCAGAGCTTCGTGCGCGGCGTGCTCGGCTCCTTCCTCTTCACCAAAGACGACGTCGACAAGCCCATTGGCGTGCTGTCGGGTGGTGAGCGGGCCCGCGTGGCGCTCGCGAAGCTGCTGCTCAAGCCGGCCAACTTCCTGATCATGGACGAGCCGACGAACCACTTGGATCTCGACTCGGCGGAGGCGCTCATCGAGGCGCTCGAGGCGTACCAAGGCACGGTGCTGTTCGTGTCGCACAACCGGAGCTTCCTCGACGCGCTCGCGACGGGGGTCTGGGACATTCAGGACCAGAAGGTGGTGCCGTTCCCGGGCAACCTGGCCGAGTACCTCCACCACCTCGAGCTGATCGCGCAGGCGCCGGGGGAGGGAGGGGCCGAGGGCTCGGCGAGCGCGGGGTCGTCCAAGCCGGTCGGCGAGAAGGAGCGGCGGCGGCTCGAAGCGGAGGCGCGTCAGGCGCGAAGTCAGCGCGTGGGGCCGCTCAAGAAAGAGCTCTCGCAGGTCGAAGCGCGAATCGCGACGTTGGAGGCCGAGCAGAAGGTGCGCGAAGCGCAGCTCGAGTCGCCCGAGTTCGCGCAGGACTACGCGAAGGCCCGGCCGGTGATGGAGGCGCACCGTGCCGCGGCGGACGAGCTGGGTCAGCTGTACGCGCGGTGGGAGACGTTGGGCGCGGAGCTCGAAGCGGCTTCGGGGCCGTGACGGGCGTTGGCGGGGCTTGGGTCTCCAATTCCTCTCGCTGCGTGGCACACCGGCCAGCTGCGCGCGGGATGCGGGGCGCTGTCGCCTCGTCCGCGACGCCGACAGCGGGTGGCCAACCGCGCGACGCCCGCTGAGGCGTCGAGTGCCTCCTCGTGGACGTTCGAGGGCACCGCCTCAACGTGCTGTACGAGCCGGGCGCGTCGGAGGGTTCGAGGGGCCTCCTCCGTCGTGCCGGCCCGGAGCGCACGTCATGCCCTCGACCAATCGGCTTGCCCGCGACGCCAACGCCACGTCGAGAGGGCCAGCCGCGCCACGACTTCGGCCGTCCGAACTCGACGACTGACGGCGGGCCGCGTCCACGTTTGGGCTTGGCCCGCGAGAAGCGGCGGCTGTCCGGCCGCATCGCTGAAACGCCTGCGGGTGTTCCTTTCAGTCCAGCCGCACGACGAACACCCCGAGCGGCGATCCGCTCGTGGTCGTGCGGTACACCGCGCCCCAGGGTCGCCCCTGCGCATCGAAGTCCCACCCCGAGTAGCGCACCCCGTCGATGCCGGCGTCGAGCGCGCGGACGCGGGCGCCGTTGAACGTGCGGCCGACCTCCAGCGCGTAGTTGGAGCTCGAGCCGGTGTTGGTGAAGTCGTAGATGGCTCCGCTGGGCGCGGTGCGGACGAAGGGTGAGTTCCCCGCCGTGCGTTCGGACAGGAAGGCCCAGCCGCCGTCGGCCTCGCGCCGCCGGACGAGGTCGGTGTCGACCAGCAGCAGCGGGTCGTATGGCCCGGAGCCCGCCGCCGCTCGTGTCAGCGAGACGGATTCGACGGGCTCGAAGCTGAACACGCCGCTCGGTCCGCTCGCGTGAACCCCAAAGCTGAACGCGGCTCCGCCGTCCAAGAGGTTCTTCGAGCGGTAGAAGACGTGAGGCACGCCAGCTTGGTCGACGACCATGCTCGTGGCGTAGGTGGCGCCGCCGACGATCTCGGAGTTCAGCGTCTGAATCGCCCACGGCGCGCCAGGCGCTCGCGAGGCGTAGCGCGTCACCTGGAACGTTCCGGTGCCACCGTCGGGGTTCGCCGCGTTCCGCACGAGGTAGCCGAGGTGCGGCCTGTCGGTGTTGTCGAGCTGGAAGCCGTAGAAGACGCTGATCTGGAAACCGGCGTCCTCGAGCTCTTCGACCCGCCAACCGCCGTCGGGCTTGGACGCATAGAACAGCCGCGTCCGCGCCGCGTTGCCGGGCAGGTCGGCGGCAGTCCACGTCAGGTGCGGGCGATCGTTCGAATCGAGCTCGATCTTGACGCCACTGCCGATGGGTTGAGTTCCGACCGGCCGCGCGACGCGCTCGATGGTCCAGCCACCGTCGGGCTCTCGCACTGCGTAGTCGACGCCGCCGTCTGCATCGCCGGTGAAGTTGCTCACGACGTGCACGCGCCCCGCGGAGTCGATCTCGAGATCGCAGGTCTCATTCGCGGTGACCGGCACTTGCTCGATGAACTGGGCGAAGGAGCGGAAAGGCCCAGCGTCAAGCGCTCCACCCGAGCCAGCCGTGCCGCCAGCGCCAGCCGTGCCGCCAGCGCCCGCCGAGCCGCCAGCGCCAGCCGAGCCGCCAGCG
>JALHOS010000145.1 GCA_022842905.1 Myxococcaceae bacterium
CGACGCAGGTGCAGCAGACGCCGCGACGGAGGACGGCGGCGTGCTCGACGCGGCGGTCGCTGACGCGGGCAGCGTCGACGCCGGCGGTGGTGATGCGGGCAAGGACTACGGGGCGCCGAGCCAGACGTACCCGGCGTTCACCGTCGCCCGGCCACAGCTCCAGGGCTCGTCCGCCGGCGTGCTGGCCACCCCACGCTTCGTCGTCGTGACGTTCGACGGCGACTCGCAGCGCGCGGCGCTCGAGTCGTTCCACGCCCGGGTCGGCTCCAGCGCGTACTGGCAGGCGACGTCCGCGGAGTACGGCGTCGGTCCCGCGGTCGTCGGCACGCCGGTCCACCTGCCGGGGCCGGCCCCGACGATGTTGGCGGACACGGACATCATCGCGTTCCTGCGGACCCAGCTCGACGGCATGCACCCCGAATGGCCCGCGCCGGACGGCCGCACGGCCTACGTCCTGTACTACCCACCGACCAGCACGATTCGCATCACCCGCGCGGGGTGGCTCGGCACTCCGGGGACGTTGTGCGTCGACTACCTCGGCCTCCACGACGCGTTCACGCTGAACGGCACGCTGGTCCCCTACATCCTCATGCCGCGCTGTGTGATGGGCGCCCAGGAGCTGGCCACGTTGACGGAGGTGGCGACGCACGAGCTGCTCGAGACGGCGACGCGCCCCAACCCAATGGACTCACCGGGCGACGGCTTCGCGGGGTTCGCCGACGAGCACCTGCCGATCATCATTCCCTCCGGCCCCGAGAACGCCGACGTGTGCATTGCCCTGTCGTCGACCCGCAGCCCCTACGCCGTGTTCGACACTCCGCTGGGCGCATGGGTCACCAAGTCCTGGTCCAACGTGGCGTCGGCCGCCCTGCGCGATCCCTGCGTTCCAGCGCCGCCTGGCCCCTACTTCCTCGCCGTGCCCGTCCCAGCGACGACGGTCACCGCGACCTACAACGGCGTGCCCTACACGACGCCGGGCCTCAACCTCACGCGAGGCGCCTCCGCCGAGGTGCCGGTGTGGCTGTTGAGCGACGCCCCGACGAGCGCGCCGTTCAACGTCTTCGCCGAAGACGTGTCTGCGGTCGACCAACGGAGGGCGTCCTGGTTGTCCTTCTCGTTCGATCGCACGTCGGGCTTCAACGGCCAGAAGGTGTACCTGACCGTCACGGCGCTGCAGACGGCCCCCTCAGCGGCGCTCTCGGTGATTCGCGTCGGCGCGCGCCTGAGCGGCGTGGAGCACTTCTGGTTCAGCATCGTCCGGCACCGGTAAGGTCCGCGCGCATGGGTGAGCCCCTGAACTCGCTGCGCGCGTGGGCGATGACGGACGACGCCGTCACTCAGGCCGTGGCCTGCGCGGGGACGGCGCTGGAGTCGACGACGTTCGCGGTGAACAAGAAGGCGTTCCTCTTCATTCAGCCGAAGGCCGATGGCGTCGTGCTGCGCTTCAAGCTGTCGGGCTCGCTCGACGACGCCAAGCGCCGTGGCTGCGTGGTGGGCGCGACGGGGTGGGTGACGTTGAGCGTGGCCGGAGGACCGCCGCCGGGCTTCGTGCAGGCGTGGATCGCCGAGAGTCGAGCCGTGGTCGGCGGGGCTTCAAAGTCCGCGTCGGCGAAGGCGGGACGACTGAAGGCCGGACGAGCGAAGCCGAAGCCCAAGCGAGGCAAGGGCCCAAGCCCCAGCCGTCGCGGTGGGCGCGCCGCCCGCGGGGACTGACGCTGCGAGTATCGCGGTTCGAGGGACGGAGCGTCAGCCGAGCTTCCCCATCGCTGGGGCAGCGCCGTTGAGACCGAAGGACCGAGAAAGCCGGCCCACGGACTTCAGCGATCCAACCCCGGCCTGCTCCCCGTACGCCCCCACTGACTGAACAGCGCGACGCGCTCCGGGAAACACTGTGAGACGAAGTTGCCCAGCTGCGCCGCCGGCATGGGCGACGCCACGTCGGCGATGGCCAGCGCCAGCTCGTGCGCCGAGCGGTAACGCGCGTTCGGGTCCTTGGCGAGCGCGCGAGACAGCACCTCCCACCACGCCTGGCTCACGTCCTGCGGCCGACTCAGCGCTTCGTTCACGATCGCGAGCATGGTCTTCGTGTCGTCTTCGCGAACGAAGGCACGGCGGCCGGTGAGCGCTTCGAACAAGATGAGCCCCATGCTGAACACGTCGCTGCGGCGATCGACGCGCTCGGCGCAGGCCTGCTCTGGTGACATGTAGAGCGGCTTGCCTTTCACCAGGCCCGGCAGCGTCACCGTGCGCTGCTCGCGCATCTTCGCCACGCCGAAGTCGAGCACCTTCACGCGCCCGTCGAAGCCCACCATGAGGTTGTGCGGCGACAGGTCGCGGTGCACCAGGCCCAGCGGGTGTCCGTCGTCCCCCAGCACGTCGTGCGCGGCGTGCAGCCCTTCGAGCGCTTGCACGAGCACCGCCGACACCAGCGCCGGCTCGAGCGGCCGGTACGGCGAGTAGATGACGTGGTCGAAGTCGACGCCGCGGATCAGCTCCATGGCGATGAAGAAGGACCCGTTGGCCTGGCCGAAGTCGTACGTCGTCACCAAGTTGGGGTGCGTCAGCTTGAGGCCCAGCTTCGCCTCGTCGAGGAACTGCTCGACGATCGCCGGCTCCGTCGCCAGGTGCGGGAGGATCCGCTTGAGCGCCACCAGCCGGCTGATGCCTTCGGGTCCGACCGTGCGCGCCACCATGACCTGCGCCATGCCGCCGCTGCCCAGTGGGTGCATCAGCGCGTAGCGCCCCACGCGCGCGGCGGGCTCCAGCTCATGGGCCTGGCCCAGCTCGTCCAGCCGCTGCAGCGGGCTCTGCCCGTCCGTCACCGCCAGGAACGCGAGCACCGACGTGTCGAACATTTCCGCGATGGCGTCGACCAGCGCCACCACGTGCTCGACACCCTCGTCGAAGGTGCCCGGCAGGACGAAGCCCAACGCGCCGAGCCGAATGCGGCCCAAGTTCAGCGGCGCCACGAAGAGCGTGCTGCGGTCACCCTGTGGGAAGACGCCAGACTCCGTGGCGAGCGCCGAGACGTCACCGCGCAGCGAGCCCCAGGTGCGCGTGAGCACCGGTCCGCTGGTGCCGTCGAGCTGCAGGGCCGCCCCCGTCGCGTGGATCATGCGCGCGCACTGGGTGAGGAACACGTCCGCCGCCGCGCTGAGGCCCAGCTGGCGCTCGAGGCAGTCTTCGATCACCGCGTCGGCCATGCGGTGCACGGCGACCAGCCCGCGCAGGAACCGCACTTCGTCGTCGGCAGAAGCGAACTTGGGCAGCGGCCGCACGAGCGCCTTGGACCGAAGGGAGCGCTACTTCTTGGACTCAGCGCTGTAGATGGCGTCGGCGATCCGGTACGCGGACCCTTCGAGCTGCTTGAGCGCGTCGCGGATCTTCTGCACGTCCTGGCTCTCGAGCTGCTTCTTGAGGTTCGCCATGTCCGAGGCGATCTCCGCCTTGTCCTTGTCGGACAACATGCTGGCGTACTCTTCGAGCGACTTCTCGGTGGTGTAGATGAGCCCCTCCGAGTTGTTCCGCAGGTCCGCCAGCTCTTTCTTCTTCTTGTCCCCTTCGACGTTGGCCTGCGCGTCGGTGATCATCTTCTGAATTTCAGCTTCGGACAGGCCGGAGTTGGACACGATGCGGACGTTCTGCACGCGGCCGGTGCCCAGGTCCTTGGCCGACACCTGCACGATGCCGTTCGCGTCGATGTCGAAGATGACGTCGATCTGCGGCACGCCACGCGGCGCCGGCGGAATGCCGACCAACTCGAACCGCGCCAGCGTCTTGTTGTCCGCCGCCATCTCGCGCTCGCCCTGGAGCACGTGGATCGACACCAGCGGCTGGTTGTCCGTCGCGGTGGAGAAGACCTGGTTCTTCTTGCAGGGAATCGTCGTGTTCTTGTCGATGATCTTCGTGAACACGCCGCCGGCCGTCTCGACGCCCAGCGACAGCGGGGTGACGTCGAGCAGCAGCACGTCTTTGACTTCGCCCTTGAGCACGCCGCCCTGAATCGCGGCGCCGACGGCGACGACTTCGTCCGGGTTGATGCCCTTGTGCGGCTCGCGGCCGAAGAACTCCTTCACCTTCTGCTGCACCAGCGGCATGCGCGTCATGCCGCCGACGAGCAACACCTGGTCGATCTGCTGCGTGGTGACGCCCGCGTCCTTGAGCGCGATCTTGCAGGGCTCGATCGACCGGTCGACCAGCTCCTTGACGATCTGCTCGAACTGGCTGCGCTCGAGCGTCTCCTGCAGGTGCTTGGGGCCACTCTGATCCGCGGTGATGAACGGCAGGTTCACCTCGGTCTCGGTCGCGCTCGACAGCTCGTGCTTGGCGCGCTCGGCGGCCTCCTTGAGCCGCTGCAGCGCCATGCGGTCCTTGCGGAGATCGACGTTGTTCGACGCCTTGAAGCGATCGGCCAGGAAGTCGATGAGCCGGTTGTCGAAGTCTTCACCGCCCAAGTACGTGTCGCCGTTGGTGGCCTTCACCTCGAACACGCCGTTGGACAGCTCGAGGACCGAGATGTCGAACGTGCCGCCGCCCAGATCGTACACGGCGACCTTCTCGCTCTTGCCGCTGTCCTTCTTGTCCAGGCCGTACGCGAGCGCCGCCGCCGTCGGCTCGTTGATGATGCGCAGCACGTTGAGCCCGGCGATGCGGCCGGCGTCCTTGGTGGCCTGCCGCTGGCTGTCGTTGAAGTACGCGGGGACCGTGACGACGGCCTCGGTGACGGCTTCGCCCAGGTAGTCCTCGGCGGTCTGCTTCATCTTCGAAAGGATGAAGCTGCTGACCTCCGGCGGGCTGTGCGCCTTGCCGCGGATCTCCACCCACGCGTCGCCGTTCTCCGCGCCGACGACCTTGTACGGCACCATGGACTTGGCGCGCTTGGCTTCGGGGCTGTCCAGCTTGCGGCCCATGAGCCGCTTGACCGCGTAGATCGTGTTCTCGGGGTTGGTGACCGCCTGCCGCTTGGCGATCTGCCCGACCAGCCGCTCCCCGGAATCGGTGAGGGCCACCATGGACGGCGTGGTCCGGCTGCCTTCACTGTTGGGAATGACGACCGGCTCGCCGCCTTCCACGACCGCGACGCAGCTGTTGGTCGTCCCTAGGTCGATGCCAATGACTTTGCCCATGGCCCCCTCGAAGAAGCACTCGGTGCGAGCTGTGACACTTAGTCCGAAGCGCCCGGCAACGGATCAGCCTTTTTCGCTTCGGACTGCTGGTCCGTCGCCGCCTCGGCCGTCGCTGGAGTGTCGGCGGCAGGCGCAGCAGCGGCCCCCGGCTCCTCGGCGCTCGGCGCAGGCTTGGGCTTGGCCACCGAGACGACCACCAGCGCCGGCCGCATGAGTCGGTCGTTGAGCGTGAAGCCCCGCACCATCTCGGCGAAGACGTGGTTGGGCGGCAGCTCGTCGGTCTCCGCGGAGGACATGGCTTCGTGCTGCGCGGGGTCGAACGGCTGACCTTTGGCGCTGAAGCCCTTGACCCCGTGCTTGCCCAGCGCGTCTTCGAACAGCCGGCGCGTCATCTCCACGCCCTTCTTGAAGCTGTCGAAGTCCGCCTTCGCCTTGACCGCGTCCAACCCACGGTCGAGGTTGTCGAGCACCGGCAAGAAGTCGCGCAGCAGCCGCTCGTTGCCGAACTTCTGCGTCTCTTCCTTTTCCTTGGCGGCGCGGCGCTTGAAGTTCTCGAGGTCCGCCAGCGCGCGCAGGCGATGATCGTGCTCGTCCTTCACCTTCGCCGCTTCGGCCTGGACCTTCTCGGTCTCGGCCTTGAGCCGGTCCATCAGCTCGCGGGCCTGGCGCTTGACCTGCTCGAGCTCTTGGCGCGCAGTCTCGAGGTGGGCCGCCAGCTCGTCGGACGCCGCTGCGTTGCCGGCCGGAGGCGGCGCCGTGCCTTCATCACCCGCGCCGCTGGTCTTGGGGCCGGCGTGTTTCTCGACGCTCTTGAGCGCGGCCTCGATGACGTCTTCGCCGATCTGCGCTTGGAACTTGCCCGTGTCGTCTGGGGAACGCACGGCGTCGCCTTAAAGCACAGCTGTCGCTACTCGTCTTCCGTGGTGTCCGTGGCCTTGGGCTTGCCGACGGGGCGCCGGCCCGCGGCAGGGGCGGCTCGTGCCGGGGGAGGAGGCGCGGCCCGGCGCACGGCCTTGGGCGGAGGCTCCGGCTCCGGCGCACCTTCGAACTCGGGCGGCGCGGCGTCCGGCGGAGTCGCGTCCGGCGGGTTGGTGTCCGACGGGGCGCCCTCCTCGTCGGTCGCCGAGGGGTCGAACGCGGGCTGCACCGTCGTCTTTGGCACCGCGGCCGCCTTCTTCGGCGGGACGAAGGCCTGGTTCACCGTCGTGCGCGCGTGCTGCTCTTCGGGCGTGCCAGGCTTGAGCGCCGCGCCCTTGCCAGCGGGCTTCCCGGCGGCCTTCGGGGCTTCGGCCTCGGACTCGACGAGGTGCGCGTACTTCTGCGGCATCGCTTCGCCCGTCAACTTCCGCACGTTCTCGGAGTCTTCCCACAGCTCGGGGTTCATGCCCGGCGTCACGCCGACCGTCTTCTTCACGCCCTTCTCGGCGAACTTGAGCGGCTTCTCCAGCGCCTTGCCCATGCCCTCCGCCGTCGCCTTGGCGGCGCCCAACAGCTGATCCTTCCATTCCTTCTTGGCGTTGGGGTCCTTCACCAACTTCTCGGCTTCCCCCTTCACCTCGTTCCCGAAGCGCTTCACGTCTTCCGACGTCTTCTTCAGGAACGACTTGAACTTGCCTTCCCACTCGCCGGCCATTCGCGCGTTCTCCTCGAGGCGGCAGACACTGCGGGCCCACCGCCACCGCGTCAAGCCGCTGTCTTCTCAGTTTCTGAGGAATCAGTGCTCTATGTGGGCAGAATCTTTACCTTCTTGGTCAGCAACGGTGTGGGTGCGGCAGCGACAATAAGTTCACTATGGCACTCTCCATCCACATCAACCTCCCGTTTCCCCGCATCAACATCGACCTGACGCCGCGCCCGGTTCGCCCGTACCGCGCCCCGTCCATGGACGAAGTCCGCATGGGCCGAGGAATGCTGAGCCGTGGCATGGAAGGCGCGGCCGTGACCGAGCTGCAGAAGCGGCTGGGCGTGAAGGAGTCGGGCAAGTTCGACATGGACACCGAGCGCGCGGTGCGTGGGTTCCAGAAGAAGGCGGGCATCACGGTGGACGGCACGGTCGGCCGCCAGACGATGGCGCACCTCGACGCGAAGCTGCCGCTGACGCCTCCGCTGTTCGCGCCGCACAAGCCGCTGCCCGTGGTGCTGACGCCTCCTGCGGCGCCGGCCGCCCCGGCCGCCCCGGCGACGCTGACGCCGCCGCCCCCTGCCATGGGCGAGATTCGCTGAGCTTCGAACCACACGCTTGAACGAGCCGAGCGTCGGCGTCCTCCTTGAGAGGTCGTCGGCGCTCGAAGCGTTTCGAAGGCCCCTTTTTCCGGAGCGCCGTGGCGGCAAGCGCGGCATGCTCCGAGGCGCGCCCTTCCCTCCATGGCCCGCCTGGTCCGCCACTTCGTCGAAGAGCCGCGAGGCTGCAGCTACCTGGCCGGGGTGCAGGCGTCGCTGGAGTACCGGCTCATGGTGGACGTCTCGCCCGACGAGCTCGAGCAGCTCATGATCCGCGGCTGGCGGCGCTTCGGCCCCGCGTATTTTCGGCCGGCCTGCGTGCCGTGTGGAGAGTGCCGATCCATTCGCTTGGACGTGCACCGGTTCATTCCCAGCACGAGCCAGCTCAAGGCGCTGCGGCGCAGCCGTCGCTTCCGCGTGGAGTTCGGCAAGCCGAAGATCGACCCGGAACGGCTGGCGCTGCACGCGGCGTGGCACCGGACCCGTGAAGACAGCCGCGGCTGGGAAGCCAGCCAGCTGACCGAAGACGAGTACGCCACCCAGTTCGCGTTCCCGTCGTCCACCGGCCGTGAGTGCGCTTGGTACGACGGCGAGCGGCTGGTCGCGGTGGGGCTCGTCGACGTCACCAAGAACTGCCTGTCCGCTGCGTACTTCTTCTACCACCCGGACATCGCCCGCTTGTCGCCGGGCGTGGGCAACGTGCTCCAGTGCGTGGACCTGGCGCGGGAGCTGGGCTGCCAGCACGTCTACCTGGGCTACCGCGTCGAAGGCTGCGCGTCGCTTCGGTACAAAGGCCTGTTCCTGCCGCACGAGCTGCTCGAAGGGCGGCCGAGCCTGGAGCACACGCCGAGCTGGCGCGAAGCAGCGAGCTCGGCGTCGACGTCGTCCGAGTGAGTGGGCGGCGGCGCCGCGTCGCCCGCCGCGCGGCTTGCGCACCATCGACTCGCCGGTTAGCACCCGCGCCGCCCCGCGCTGGCCGAGCGTTGGGCGCCTTCAGGTCTCGGGAGCTCTCATGTCGTCACCGTTGCTGCTGGTCCTCGCCGCCGTCGCGCCGGTGGACGCGTTGCTGGACTCCACCGAACGCCTCCCGCTGCCCGCGACGCCGCTGGCCGCGGTGGCGACCGTCGCGCAGACCGAGCCGCGCTTCGGGGTCCCGTCCTTCACTTGGGCCGAAGCCGTGCGGCCGGCGCGCAGCCTCAAAGCGCAGGGCCTGAGCGCCGTCGAAGCCGCCCGCCGCCACCTGGCCCAGTACGCCCCCCTCTACCGGTCGAGCGCGCAGGTCATGGCCGAGCTGCCGGTGCGGCGCGTGCACGAGCTGTTCGACGGAGGCGCGGTGATCGTCTCGTTCCACCGCCGCGTCGGCGGCGTCGACGTGTTCCGGCACGAGCTGCGCGTCGTCATGACCGCGGACTACGGGCTGGTCGCCTTCTCCGGGCTGCTCCCGCCGGTGACGCGCACCGACGGCGAGTTCCTGCTCGAAGACGAAGCGGCGATCGCCGTGGCGTTCCAGGCGCTGTCCGGCCGCGGGCTCGAGCGCAGCAGCCTCAAGGCCCTGCCGACGCAGAGCGGCTACCGGCGCTACGCGCTCGACGGTGAGGCCACGCCGGTGCGGGTCCGACCGGTGTACTTCGCCCTCCCCCGCGTCTTGGTGCCTGGCCTGGTGGTGGAGCTGCGCCGCGAAGACGCCGAGCAGTACGGCTCGTTCGTCATCTCCGCCACCGACGGCCGCGTGCTCTTCGCGCACGATCTGACGGCGAACGACGCGTTCAGCTACCGCGTGTGGGCCGACACCGCCGCGCCGCACGTGCCGCTGGACGGCCCCCACGGGAACACGACGACGCCCCACCCGACCGGCGCCCTCGGCGCGCTGACCGTGCCGTGGGAAGTGCCGGCGTTGATCACGCTGCAGAACGGGCCCATCAGCACCAATGACCCGTGGCTTGCGCCCGGCGCGCAGGACACCCGCGGCAACAACGCGAGCGCGTACATCGACGCGGTGCGGCCCAACGGCTTCGGCCAGGGCGACCTCATTCCCACGCCGACGGCGCCGGGCGTGTTCGACCGCGCGTACGATCCACAGCTCAACCCGGACGTGTCCGAAGCCCAGCGCCTGGCCGCCGCCACGCAGCTCTTCTACGACGTGAACTGGCTCCACGACTGGTACTACGACGTGGGCTTCGACGAAGCGGCCGGCAACGCTCAGCTGTCGAACCTGGGCCGCGGAGGCTTCGAGCGCGACCGCCTGTTGGCCGAAGGCCAAGACAATTCCGGAACCAACAACGCGAACATGTCGACGCCGGCGGACGGCGCGAGCCCCATCATGCAGATGTACATCTACCGCGGGCCGCGGACGTGGCGCGTGCAGCAGGGCGGTCGGGACTTGGAAGCGAACGCCGCGCAGTTCGGACCCCAGGCCTTCAACCTGACCGGCACGGCGGTGGTGGCGGCCGACGGCTCGGCGACCCCGACGCTCGGCTGCGCGCCAGGCGCGGGGTGGACGGGCGCGAGCGGCAAGGTCGTCATCGTCGACCGGGGCACGTGCACCTTCGTGCAGAAGGTGGAGAACGCGCAGGCGGCCGGGGCGATCGGCCTCATCCTCGCGGACAACACCAACCGCAGCACCCCTCCGGCCATGCCCGGCACGAGCGCGACGGTGACGATTCCGTCGCTGTCGGTGACGCGCACCAACGGCGCGGCGCTCAAGACCGCCGCCGCTGGCGCCGGCACGACGGTGGTGCTCGAGCGCACGGTCAGCTTCGACCGCGACGGCACGCTGGACAACGCCGTCATCGCCCACGAGTGGGGCCACTACATCTCCAACCGCCTCATCGGCGACAGCGCCGGCCTGTCGAACAACCAAGGCCGGGGCATGGGCGAAGGCTGGGCCGACATGCACTCGCTGTTGATGATGGTGCGCGCGGCCGACGCGCTGGCGCCGAGCAACCCCAACTGGACCGGGGCCTACGCGATCGCGGGGTACACGTCGGTGACGGACAGCCCCAACGGCTTCTACTTCGGCGTGCGCCGGGTGCCCTACTCGACCAACCTGCAGAAGAACGCACTCATGTTCCGCCACCTCGAGGCGAGGGTGCGGCTGCCGACGGTGCCGACGCAGTTCGGGCAGGACGGCGCGTTCAACGCGCAGGTGCACTCCATCGGCGAGGTGTGGGCCACCATGCTGTGGGAGTGCTACGTGGCGCTGCTGCGCGATCCCCGCTTCACCTTCGAGCAGGCGCAGGACCGCATGAAGCGCTACCTCGTGGCCGCGTACAAGGCCACCAGCGAGATGCCGACGTTCCTCGACGCGCGCGACGCGCTGCTGTCGGTCGTCGCCGCCCGGGACATGGCGGACTTCAGCCTGTTCTTCGACGCGTTCGCCCGACGCGGCATGGGCTTGGGCGCGGTGGCACCGCCGCGCGACTCGCTGACGAACAGCCCGCTGACGCAGAGCACGCTCGTCGGTGGGCTGGCGCAGGTCATCAGCTGGAGCCTCGACGATTCCCGACGGTCCTGCGATCGCGACGGTCAGCTCGACAACGACGAAGACGGCGTGCTCACGGTGCGCGTGAAGAACACCGGCAGCGTGCCGCTGAGCGCGCTGAGCCTGACCGTCAGCTCGTCGCTCGGCGGGCTCACGGTCGATCCGCAGGCCTCGCGCACGTTCCCCGCACTGGCGCCCTTCGCCACGGCGAGCCTGTCGCTGCCGGTGACGCTGCGAGGTGTTCTCGGGGTGCAGCCGGCGGTGCTGAGCCTGCAGCTGACGGGCGGTGAGCTGACGCAGACGCCTCCGCCGGCCGAAGCGCGCTTCCGGCTCAACTACGACGTCGCACCGGCCGCGTCGACGACGGACGACGTGGAGGCGCCGGAGACGGCTTGGACCGTCGCCAACAACCCGAACGGGGACACGGGCAGCGACTGGCGCGTCTTCGCGAACAGCCCGACGGAGCACTTCTGGTTCGGCCCCAACGCGTCGAGCCCGGCGGATCTGTACCTGGTCTCCCCGCCGCTGTCGGTGGGCACCGGCGCCTTCACCGTCACCTTCGCGCACCGCTGGGACTTCGAGTTCGACGGCGACACGTTCTTCGACGGCGGCACGGTAGAGCTGTCCACCGACGACGGCCGCACCTGGACGGACGCAGCGAACGTGGGGACGCTGAGCCCCGCGTACAACGGCGCGGTGGACAGCCAGTCGAACAACCCGCTGCGGGGCCGGCGCATCTTCGGAGGCCGCAGCGTCAACTACCCCGCGTTCCAGCCGCAGCGGCTCGAACTGGGCACGCGCTACCAAGGCCAGACCGTGCGCCTGCGTTTCCGCATTGGCACGGACGACGCCGCGGCGGCGAAGGGCTGGGAAGTGGACGACATCGCCTTCGAAGGGCTGGCGGCGCTCCCGTTCGCTTCCGTGAAGGCCGACGTGAACACCTGCACCAACGTGGCGCCGGTGCTGACGGTGCCGGGGACGCTGACGGTCAACGAAGGCGCGGCGGTGACGCTGCCGGTGACGACGTCGGACGCGAACCAAGACGCGGTGACGGTGCGCTGGGCGCAGACGGCCGGCGAGGCGGTTGCGCTGGACGGCGGGAGCTTCACGGCGCCCAAGGTGCCTGCGGACGTGACGCTGCGCTTCGCGGCGACGGCCACCGACGGCAAGCAGACCGTGGGGCCGGCGAGCGTAGAGGTGACGGTGAAGGACACCAACCGCGCGCCGACGCTGGCGGTGGCAGCGCCGAGCCGGGAGTTCTTCGAAGGTGAGGCCGTCACGCTCACGCCCGAAGTGGTGGATGCGGACGGTGACGTGGTGACGGTCCGCGGCGTGGTGGTCGGCGGGCCGGTGGTCGACGTCACGGCGGTGGAGGGCGGCGGCCTGGTAGTGATCGCTCCGGCGGTGAAGAAGAAGACGACGCTGACGGTGGAGATCATCGCCAGCGACGGGGCGAAAGACAGCGAGCCGGTTCGGGTGGACGTGGTCGTCAAGCCGCAGGCGGCGTGCGGGTGTGGCGCGGCGCCGGGTGGGCTGTGGGCGCTGGGCCTCGCGTTGTTGGTGCGTCGTCGCCGACGAGGGTGACGATTGCGCGCGGACCAGCGTCTCGCGGCCGAGAGGCGACGCTCGGCGCTCGATGGGAGTGTGCCCCGTCCGCCAGCGACAGGGAGAGGGGGCCCTCGGCGCAATCGCCGCGGCGCGCTCTGACTGGTCGCGACGGGCATCCGCGGAGACTCACAACCTTATCGAGCACACACGGGCCGTCGAGCGCTGCGGAGCTGACTCGTCATTGAGGTCGAACCTCAAGCACCACCTCAAGCGCGAGGGTCCCGGTCAGCGAGACGAGCCTCGTGGTTGCCTCAACCTGGCCCTGGATGTTCCTGTTCTGAAAGTTCTCAATGAGGTCGTCTGACGTGAGATCCACGTCGTTGACCGTGACCGTCACGCTCGCCAACTGGGAGTGCGTGTACGTCGCCGCGGTCACGAACGAATAGGTGGCCGAAAGCGTGTCGCTCGCTTCGGCCGTGCATCCGGCAGCGGTGGCGCCCACGAACAGGCAGACTCTTGGATCTGGTAGCCCGCCGGCGGCATCCCAGGTTGCCCCGGCGGAGTTCGTCTGCCTGATTCGCGCCGACAGCACCGCGACCCGCCACTGCGAGTTCGCCGCGGGCGCCGGTAGGCAGGCCGACGCGCCGCTAGTCAGTGCGACGCAGTTGAAGCCGCCTGGACAAGCCCCGCCGCTACAGGGAGCGCGGCAGCGTCCCTGCGTTCCGCTCGCAGCGTCAGTGACGCAGAGCGCCGAGGCGCAGGCCGACGAACCGGTGCAGACTCCGCCGACGTCGATCTTGCATTGGCCTGCTGCGCATACCTGACCGCCTCCACACGCAGTGCAAGCGCCGCCCGCCGAGCCACATTGCGCGTTCGTAGTGGGACTCACGCAGGTCGTCCCCGCGCAGCAGCCAGCACAGGTCGCTGCCGAGCACGTGCCTCGACACTGGCCTTGGTCGCATACTTGAGCTGCGGAGCAGGTGCGGCACGCCGAACCTGCCACGCCGCACGCTCCCGCGGTATTGCCGGGTGAACACTGGTTGCCGACACAACAGCCTGCACACGTGGCCTGGCAGCCCGCGCTAGAGGCCTCGCAGAGTTTCGACGCGCTGCACGCTGTATTCGCCGCGCACACGCTGCACGCGCCGCCGCCAGACCCACAGGCATCGGAGTCCGCGCCAGTGCGACACACGCCACTGGCGCAACAGCCACTGGCGCAGTTGCCGACGCCACATCCCGTCATGGCGGCCACACACCTCCCTCCAGTGCATGCCTGCCCTGCAACGCACACGTCGCAGAGAGAGCCTCCAGCGCCGCAGGCGATCGAATCGCTGCCGGCGACGCAGACTCCATCTGCCGAGCAGCAGCCCGCGCAATTGCGCGACGAGCATGTCGGTTCGGCCGTGCCGCAGGCTTGGCACAAGAAGCTCATCACCGCAGCGATCACGACAAAGCGATTCATTGGGCGCATGGCAGCGGTCTACTTCTGACGTGTATTGGCCTCAAGACGTTCGTCACTGTTTGTGCACAGTCAACGCCACGACAGTTGGCGGCATGAGCGGGAACAATGACGTCGGAGGCCAGCTGCGAAGGCTCCGGCTTGAGCGCGGCCTCTCCCAAGAGCGGCTCGCCGAGGCAGCGGGGTTGAGCCGTGACGCCGTCGCGCGAATCGAACGTGGCGACCGTGCGCCGCGGGTTGCAACGCTCAGCGCCCTTGCCGAGGCCTTGGACTCGAGCGCGGCAGCCGTATTGGCTGGCCATCCCGGACGGCTGCCACGTCCAGACGGGTCGGCTCGGCTTCAGCGTCGGGTTGACCGGATCCAGCAGGTGCTCGCCACCGTGCCGGAGGACCTCGCGGACCGGATTGTCCGAGCGATCGCCGTTCTGTGTCGGCCTGCTGTGGCGACGTCGGGGCGGTCCAGTCGGTCCGGCCGCCGAGGGAACGTTCAGTCGCGCACCAAGCGGGATTAGCGCGGGAGCGATGCGCCGGAAGTCGCCCCCGCGACGCACGGGGCGGCGTCCGGACGCCCTCCCCGCTCAGCGTCCACTCTTCGCCTGACGCAGCCGCTTCAACCGCTCCCGCGTCTTCGGGGGCAGCGCACGCGTCGCTTCGCGGAACGTAAGCCCGGAGAGCGCCTGCACGTGCGCTTCGACGAAGGCCGCGGTCAGCTCGGGGCGCCGCCGGGCCGTCGAGCGCAGCACCCAGCCGATCGCCTTGCGAATGAAGAACTCTTTCTGGCCGAGCAACGGCGCCGCCAGCCGCGCGAAGTGTTCGAAGTCGCCTTCGCCGTGGGCGAGCGGATCGTGCCACGCCAACAGCGCGACGCGGCGCACCCAGAAGTCGTCGTCCTTCGCCCAGCCGTCGAGCCGCCGCGCAGTCTGCTTCGAGCCGACCACCAACGGCCCCAGCACCTTGACCGCCAGCCAGTCCACGTGGGCCCAGGTCTTCGAGTCGGCCGCGAGGCGCACCAGCCAGGTGGCATGCGCGTCGCCCAAGAGCTTCACGCGGCGCTCGAGCAAGGCGATGCCGACGGAACGCAGCTCGTGCACCCGCGTGGCCCACAGCACGTCGACCAGCGCCACCAGCTGCGCCGCGGTCCAGCCGGCGAGCTCCTTGGCCAGCCGCGCGCCTTCTCGTCGAATCATGGGCTGCGTCGCGCCCAGGAACTGAAGCTCGCTCTTGAGGTAGCGCTGCTCGTGGACGGCGCGGTCCTTCGTGGCCTGCGCTTCGAGCCGCCGACGCACGTCGTCGCGAATCGCCTCGAGCTCCGCCGCGTCCGACGTCACCAGTGTCTTGGCCACGCGAAGTCCTCCAGCAGCGCCGCGAGCGCCTGGCGGGTCGGCGCTTCGAGGTGCACCCGGCCCGTCGGCGTCTGCAGCGCCGCGGCGTGCTCCGGCATGAAGGAACCGCCACTGCCCAGCGCGTCGTCGGACGCCCGGCGCAGGACCTGCGGGTCCGTCGCCAGTTCCCGCAAGCGCCACACGCCGTCCTGCGCCAACACACAGGCACACGGGTGCGGCGAGCCGAACCACAGCGCGTCACCCTTGCGGCCAGCCAGCCACTGCAGGACACGCGATTTGCCCATGGGCGGGAGCGGCGCCATGGCCCAGCGCTTTAGGGCGCCTCGGTGCGTATCGTCCACGGGAAGTCGGCCAGCGCGGCGGGCGCGTCCTCGACCACGGCCTTTCGCTGCTGCCTTCGGCGCACACGTTCGGCGCCGGGTCTCTTCCGCGCACGGAATGGCCCGAGACGACACGCTGGTGAGGGCAGCCACCGCTCGTTGAACTGCGCAAACGCCGAACGTCGGGGAGGACCCGCCGTGACCTTCGGCCGAGCGACCGCCCCGCTCCTTCGCGCGCGCCGAAGCCCAAGTCGAGGATTGGTCGGAGCAGCCCTGCCTGGCTGTTGTCCCGGGTCCTCCTCGCTGCGCAGGGCGCCCCTGCTCACGCCCGACAGCTCGCCGAAGCGGCGCCGAGGCTCCTGCCCGAGGCGGAAAGAGCGCGAGCCCCTCTTCGCGCCTCCCGTCGTGTGCCGAAGGGTGCGCGCCTGGGGCCCCAATGCACGCGCCGGGGCCGGCCGCGCGGGCGGCGACGAGGGCGCGCTCGTTCTGCTCGCGAGACGCTCTGCCTGACGGGTCCCGGTAACCAGCCCGGCGACTTTGCGTAAGGTAGGCAGCTTCGTGACTGACGAGGAGCTCATGCAGCACTTCCAGGCAGGCGACCGTACGGCGTTTGACACGCTGTTCGCGCGTCACGTCGCGCCGGTTCGGGCGTACCTCGCGCGGAGCAGCGGCAGCGCGGCCGCGGCCGATGACTTGACCCAGCAGACGTTCCTCTCGCTGGTGCGCGCGCAGGATCGCTACCGGCCGAGCCTGCGCTTCAAGCCCTGGCTCTACGCGATCGCCACCAACGCGGCGCGAGACTGGCGCCGCCGCCAACACGAGCGCGTCAGCGCGACCGGTGAGCTGCCTGACAGTCCAGCGGAGGGCACCGAGCCGCGGGACCTGGGGCTCGAGCGGGCGGTGCGGACGGCGCTCGACAGCCTCCCCGACGCGCAGCGCGAGGCGATCCTCCTGCACCGCTTCGAAGGGTTGTCCTTCGCGGAGATCGCCGAGCTCGCGCAGGTGACGGAGTCCGCCGTCAAGGTCCGCGCCCACCGAGGGTACGAGCGGCTGCGCTCGTTGCTCGCGGAGGTCTACCGCCCATGACACCCGACGAGCTCGATCGCGCGCTGGACCAGGCGCTGCGCAGCCCCCCTCACACCGGCGCGGGAAGTGACGCGCTGGCCAGGGCCGCGCTGGCCGCCCAGGCCGAGCCGGTGCGCCGCTGGTCCCGCGCCGCGGCGCTGGCGTCGGGCG
>JALHOS010000146.1 GCA_022842905.1 Myxococcaceae bacterium
CGCGCGCAGCGTCGGCTCGCCTCGAGTCACGGCGACGACGTCAGCACCCGGCACTCGAACGCACAACGCGAGCCATCGGTGTCGACGAGCGTGGTGCCCGCCGGGCAGGCCGGGCCGAGAGCCACCGCTGCGCACGCGGAAAGTGAGCGACGGCGCAGCGTCAGCTCGCCTCGAGTCAGGTCGAGGTCCAGCACCGAGGTCCCAGGCCGGCAAGCCGGGGCAAGAGCCGTGCACATCACCGCTTCACTCCCAGGAGGAGTGCGCCGCGCGCAGCGTCGGCTCGCCTCGAGTCACGGCGACGACGTCAGCACCCGGCACTCGAACGCACAACGCGAGCCATCGGTGTCGACGAGCGTGGTGCCCGCCGGGCAGGCCGGGCCGAGCGCCACCGCTGCGCACGCGGAAAGTGAGCGACGGCGCAGCGTCAGCTCGCCTCGAGTCAGGTCGAGGTCCAGCACCGAGGTCCCAGGCCGGCAAGCCGGGGCGAGAGCCGTGCACGTCACCGCTTCACTCCCAGGAGGAGTGCGCCGCGCGCAGCGTCGGCTCGCCTGGAGTCACGGCGACGACGTCAACACCCGGCACTCGAACGCACAACGCGAGCCATCGGTGTCGACCAGCGTGGTGCCGGCCGGGCAGTCCGGCGGAGGTGCGCACATGCAGCCCGGCCCCTCGCGGTACGGCGCGCCGCACTCGAGCGCGCAGCCGTCGGCGTCGAGGTCCATGACCGAGGTCCCGGGCGGGCAGGCGGGGGCGAGCGCTGCACACGCCACCGCTTCACACTCCAGCGCGCAGCCGTCGCCGTTCGAATCCACGACGCGCGAGCCCGGGCCGCAGTTGGGCAGCACGGCTGGGCAGGCCACCGCTTCACACTCCAGCGCGCAGCCGTCGCCATTCGAGTCCACCGCGCGCGAGCCGACGCCGCAGTTGGGCAGGACCGCCGGACACTCCACCGCTTCACACTCCAGCGCGCAGCCGTCGCCATTCGAGTCCACCGCGCGCGAGCCGACGCCGCAGTTGGGCAGCACCGCCGGGCAGGCCACCGCTTCACACTCCAGCGCGCAGCCGTCTCCGTCCGCGTCCACCACCCGCGAGCCAACGCCGCAGTCCGGCATCACCGCGGGGCAGGCCACCGCTTCACACTCCAGCGCGCAGCCGTCTCCGTTCGCGTCCACCACCCGCGAGCCAACGCCGCAGTCCGGCATCACCGCGGGGCAGGCCACCGCTTCACACTCCAGCGCGCAGCCGTCTCCGTCCGCGTCCACCACCCGCGAGCCAACGCCGCAGTTGGGCAGCACCGCCGGGCAGGCCACCGCTTCACACTCCAGCGCGCAGCCATCGCCGTTCGCGTCCACCACCCGCGAGCCAACGCCGCAGTTGGGCAGCACGGCGGGACAGATGACCGGTTCACACTCCAGCGCGCAGCCGTCGCCGTTCGAGTCCACCACGCGAGAGCCCGGGCCGCAGTCCGGCAGCACAGCCGGGCAGACGCCGTCGCCATTCAAGCCGCGGCCCGATCTGCCCCAGTCACTGTCGCCTCCGCAGGCCGCCAGGGTCAGCAACGCGCACCCAACCAGCACCCGCTGAATTCGTTCGCTCATGCGCGGGCCCGATTGCAGCCTCGGCGCCAGCACCCACCTGGCCTCTTTTCGGCCTCTTGCGCGAGCCGACACCCAACTCTCGCCTCGGTTTTCCGGCGACGCCCCGCGCTTCGTCGCGCGCCGATGCAATACCTCACGGTTTTCTGCGTCCATTGGACATGACGCTGAGCCACCTCGCCCGCTTCTTCCGGAACCCCGCCGTCCCGTCGTGGCGGAAGTGGGCCGGTCTGGTCGCGCTGGCGTACGTCATCATGCCGCTCGACTTCCTCCCCGACGTGTTGCCTGTCGTCGGGTGGCTGGACGACCTGGGCGTGGTCGCGGCGTTCCTCGCGAACGTCTTCTCGGGTGCCGCGAAGCAACCTGCCGAGCCGAAGCAGCCTCCGAGTGCCGAGGTCGTCGACGTGCTGCCGGCCGCTCGGTCGTAGCGCGCCCTCTTCCCGTTTCGACACGCCAGCCCGGGGCGCCGCAGTCCGTTGCGAGCCCCAGCGCGAGCAGCGTGTTGGGAACTGTCGTCCCAGTCCGCCCGGCGGGGCAACGCCGGTCGCGAGCCGCGCCACCTTTGCCCGCACCGTCAAAGACCGCCCCGCCGATGTTCACGAACAGCGCCGCGTTCGCCGTAGTTCCTTTCTGAAACGCGCCGCCACCCGCCGTCGCACGCCCATGGGGCCCAACCCGCTGTGGCCTCGAGGCCCGCGCAATTCTCGCGGCCCGCGCTGCGGCATCGTGTCGCAGCGCGGAGCCGCCGACCGCGTGGCATCAGACGCGCAATGCCCGGCGGCATGTGGCGGTCCTTCTTCCTCTGGCTGACCCTCGCGGCGTCGCTGGCCCCCGGGCTCGCGCGCGCGGCCGCCTGCTGCATGTCCGCGTCAGTGGTGGGCACAGGCCGGCTGACCGTCTGGGAAGACGCCGCCGCGGGGCTCCTCACGTCCTGGAGCCACGGCACCGGCCGCTGGGACGTCGCCGGCCGGTACCGGCCCTTCGTTGACGGCCTCGTGGAGGACGAGCTCCGCGTCGACGCGTGGGGCATCGTCCGCCTCCACGAGCGCTGGCAGCTCTCCGCGCGGGTGCCCTGGGTCACCGGCGTGCGCGGCACGCCTGACGGCACCACATCGCTCGGCACCGGCTTGGGCGACGTGTCCGTCGGGGCCCGCTGGGACGCGCTGTTGCTCGGCGAGTACGAGGACCTCCCGGGCGTCGCGGTGCTGGCGCAGGTGCTCGCCCCCACCGGCCGGCGCCCGGAGCAGGCGACGGACGCCCTCGGAGCCTCGGCCACCGGGCGCGGCGCCTTCGCGGCGAGCCTCGGCGTCGCGGCCGAGTACGCGGTCTCTCCCTGGTTCGCGCGCCTCGATCTGGCGGCGGTCTTCACGGCGCCCTTCGTGCGCGCCGACACCGGGCAGGTGCAGACCTTCGGCCCGGGGCTCCAGGCCGCGCTCTCGGGCGGGCGGGAGCTCTTCGAGGAGCGCCTGGTGCTCGCGCTCTCCCTGCGCTTCGAACACGAGTTCGACCTCTGGCTCGACGGAGAAGCAGTACCCGACTCCGCCTCCACCGGCCTCACCGCGGCGCTGGCGGCCAGCTTCAAGCTCACCCCACACTGGGTGCTCACCGGCGCGCTGAGCTCCGACGTGCTGGGCCGCGTCGGGCTCGCACAGAACCGCCAGGACCGCCTCGCCGTCGTCTTCGGAGTCCGCCATGGCTTCTTCTGAGTCCCTTCGCCTCGTGTGGGTCGCCGGCGCGCTCCTCGGGCTGTCGGCGTGCGCGACCCCACACGCCGCCTACGGAGCGAACCCCAGCAGCCTCCACTCGCTGCGCCTCGTCCCCACGCGGGGGGCTCCGGCGACGGTGGGCGAGCTGCTCGCGCGCGCCGACGCGACGGTCTTCGTCTTCTGGTCTGCCGGCTGCCCGTGTGTGCGCCGCTACCAGGGCCGCATCGACGCGCTCGCCGAAGCGTGGGCACCCAAGGGCGTCGCCGTCGTCGAGGTGTCGAGCAACGCCGGCGAGACGCTCGCTTCACTCCAGGAGGCCGCGCGGCTGCGGAACCTCACTCGCCCGCTGTGGCGTGACCAGGGCGGCTTCCTCGCGAAGGAGCTGGGCGCGCGCTCGACCCCCACGGTGGTGCTGCTGCGCCGCGACGGACAGGTGCTCTACCGCGGCTGGCTCGACAACGAGCGGCTCCCCGGCGAGGCCGGGCGCGAGGCCTGGCTCGAGCACGCGCTCGTGGGCTTCCGCGAGGGCACCCGCTTCGCGTCGAAGTCGCCCACCTGGGGCTGCACCATCACCCGAACGCTGTCGGCGCACGACGCGCCCGCCTGTCACCCCCCGTCGCCCGAGGTGGCGTCCTCGACCGCGACTCCTTCAGGAGGTACGCCATGAACCGTCTTTCGTTGCTGGTGTCGTCCGTCGTCGCCTTCGCCTGTGGACCGGGGCCCACCACCGAGGGCCCCAAGCCCAGCGCGCTGACGCAGGCCAGCGTCGGTGACCTCACGGTCGAGTTGCTCACGACGGGCCCGCTCACCGTCGGGCAGAACCGCGTCTTCTACAGAGTGACGAAGGCGGGGAAGCCGGCGCCGCACGCCCACCTGAAGCAGCGACCCGTCATGCACATGAAGTCGATGACGCACTCCTGTCCGCTGAAGAACCCCTCGCACGAGCCGAACGCCGCCGGCCTCTTCGAAGGCCTCATCGTGTTCACCATGGCCACCATGAGCGAGGAGCACTGGACGCTCTCGGCCGACGTGGCGCTCGAATCCGGCGAGACGCCAGTGAAGGTGGACTTCGGGGCGGTCGCCGTCGCCGACTCGCCGCTGAAGAAGGTCGTCACGCGCGACGGGAAGAAGATCGTCCTCACGCTGGGCTTCCCCAACGCGTCGAAGGTCGGGGCCAACGACGTCGTGGTCACCGCGCACCAGGCGACGGACCCGACGATGATGAGCTTCGCGACCGTCGACGACCTCGACGTCAGCGCGACGCCGGAGATGCCCAGCATGGGCCACGGATCCAACGGCAACGTCAAGCCGACGCGGGGTGAAGACGGCCTGTACCGCGGCAAGGTGGTCTTCAGCATGCCCGGGGACTGGGTCGTGCACCTCGGCGTGCGGGCCGGTGACGTCGAGCTGGGCACGTTCGACTTCAGCTTCGACCTCTGACTTCCCCAGGGACGCGTTCCCCGCGAGCGCGCGCCTTCAGCGCAAGAACGGGAGCATGCGCCGCAGGCTGTCGCCCCGGCGCAGTTGCTGGAGCAGCACGCCGCCGACGTGGGCGGCCACCAGCGCCAGCAGCGGCCACCGCAGCAGCGCGTGCACGTCGCGAGCGCGCAGCCCTGCGAGCAAGGGTGGCACGTCGACGCCGCCCTGCACGAAGTCGCTCCAGCCGGAGCTGAAGGCGAGGAACATGCCCGACGCCGTCGTCGCCAGCAGGCCGACGTAGAGCAGCCCATGGACGACGCCGACGCCGCGGCGGTGCAGCGCCGGCATCACCATGGGCTCCAGCGTCGGCCCGCGGCTGCGCACCACCAACCGCAGCAGCGTCACCGCGCCGAGGACCATGCCCGCGGCTGAGTGCAGGCGCCCCGGCCAGAGGCGGCCCACGTCGCCATCAGGCAGGCCCGCGAGGACCGTCCCGGCCACGAGCAGGCCCACGACCATCGCGGCGCTCCCCCAGTGCAGCACCACCATGGGCGTTCCCCAGCGCGCGGTCACGGCGCCACGTCCGCCGCCCAGTGCCGCAGCGAGAGCACGCCCGAGAGCACCACCGCCGCCGTCATGGCCGCCGCCCCGAGCAGCACGAACACCGGCGAGGTGCCCAGGTAGACCTCGCCGAGAATACCCACGGGCATCAAGAGCCCAGCGAGCCCCAGGGACCCGGCCCACGTCCGCGCGGTCGCCGAGGCCTGCGCCAGGCGGGCCAGCACGAAGCCCAGCGCGAGGTTGAGCACCGAGAACAGCGCGCCGTGCACGTGCGCCAGCCGCGCTTCGAAGTGCTTGCCCACGGCGTAGCTGGCGGCCCACGCGTCCTTCCCCGGCGAGAAGTCGCGCAGGTACACGAGCACGAAGCCGTAGAACATGAAGCCGGCCATCACGAGGAGGCCGACGCCGACGTTGTAGCGACCGGTCTTCATGGGCGGCGCCCTCGGGCCACGGGGGCCGGTGCGTTGGTGAGGACGGCCGGGACGATCGTCAGGGGCTTGCGCTTCATGGGCGACTCCTCTTCTTCGGGTGCTTCGGGGGAACGACGGAGAGCGCCGAGGGCGCGCGCAGGAGCGTGAAGAGCGCCGAGACCGTCTCCGCGGGGGCGCCGACACGGAGCGCACCTTGCGCCGAGCGGGCCACCGTCTGCAGGGTTCCGAGCACGACGGGAACCAGTGCGTCCGCGCCCACGTCGGACCGCAGACTCCCGTCGGCCTGGCCTTCCCGCAGCGCCGCGCCGATGAAAGCCTGGGTGCGGGCCACCGCGCGCACGAGCCGCGTGGCCTCGGCCGCCGGCAGCGCCAGGTGGAACTGTTCCGACAACATGAGGCGGAGGATGCCGCGCTCGGCGCCCACGGCCGCGCTGCGCGCCTCCACGAAGCGCTGGAGCCGCTCGAGCGGCGGCAGGCCCGCGGGTGGGTACGTGCCGTCGAGCACCACCTCCACCCGCGCGACCACCGCGCCCAGCAGCGCGTCGAGTGAGGTGAAGTGGCGGAAGATGGCCCCCGTCGTGAGCCCCACTGCGTCGGCGAGGCTCCGGGTGGTCAGCGCCGAGACGCCTCGCCGGGCGATGAT
Source organism: Myxococcaceae bacterium (assembly GCA_022842905.1). Taxonomy (GTDB): domain Bacteria; phylum Myxococcota; class Myxococcia; order Myxococcales; family Myxococcaceae; genus JALHOS01. The sequence goes on from JALHOS010000146.1 coordinate 6,356, forward strand.
GCCCAGGGCCGCCTCCACCAGCTCGGCTTGTCGGGTCTCGGACGGGCGGCGGGCCTGCTTCATGCCCAGTAAGTAATCACTTACTTGCCACCTCGACAAACGAGAGACCAGGCGGTTCGGGGAGGCGACTCACTTCGGCGGCGGGTACTTCTGGAGCTTTCGCTGCAGCGAGCGGCGGTGCAGCCCCAGACGCCGAGCGGCCTCCGACACGTTCTGGTCGCAGTCGGCCAGCACCCTGTGAATGTACTCCCACTCGGCGCGCGCGAGGCTCGGGGTCTCGCGCACCGGCACCGGGCCGTCCTGGCCGAGCAGCGCCCGCAGCACGTCGTCGGCGTCAGCGGGCTTGGTGAGGTAGGCCGTCGCGCCCTTCTTCGTCGCGTCCACCGCGGTGGGAATGCTCCCGTAGCCCGTCAGCATCACCACACGCGTGTTGGGGTCGCGCTCCCGCAGGACCTGGAGCAGCTCGAGGCCGCTCCTGCCCGGCATGCGCAGGTCGAGCACCGCGTACTCGGGCGCCTCGCTCGACGCGGCCAGCGCTTCGTCCGCGCTCGCCGCCAGGGTCACCGCGAAGCCGCGTTCGGTCATCGCCCGGCCCAGGCGCGTGCGGAAGGCCTCGTCGTCGTCCACCACCAACAGCGTCGGTCCTTCCGGCGTCGTCATGTCCGCTGCTCCTCGGCGAGCGGCAGCGCCAGGCGCGCCGTGGTGCCGCTCGGGGTCGACTCATAGTCGAGCGAGCCGCCGAGCTGCTGCGCGAGCGTGCGCGCCAGGAAGACGCCCAGGCCCATGCCTTGCCCGGGCGGGCGGGTGGTGAAGAACGGCTCTCCCAAGCGGGCGAGCACGTCGGGCGGCAGACCTGGCCCGTCGTCCTTCACCTCGAGCAGCAACCGGCCGGCTTCGGCGCGCGCCCCGAGGGTCACGCTCGTCTTCGCCGCCTGCAGCCCGTTGCGCAGCAGACTCGAGAGCGCCTGTGCCAGCGCCACCTTCGGGCCCAGCACCGCGAGGTCTTCGTGTGCCGGGCGCCGGACCCGCGCGGCGTCCCGCACGTCGGCCAGCGACAGGCTGACCCACTCACCGACCGTGACCCGCGAGAAGCCCTCGGCCGCCAGCTCGCCGCTCGAGGCGGACATGCGCTGCAAGATGTCGCGGCAGCGCTGGACCTGCTCGCGCACGAGCGCCGCGTCGTCTCGCCAGGCCCGCGGCGCACTCTGGGAGTCGAGGGCGCGGCCCAACTCCTTCGAAACGAGGGCGATGGTGCTCAGCGGCGTGGCCAATTCGTGCGCGGCGCCGGCGGCGAGCGTGGTGAGCGCCGCCAGCTTCTCGGAGCGCGCCATCTGCGCGCGGGCTGCCGCCAGCTCCGCCTCGCGCCGCCGCAGCGAGACCACCATGCGATCCATGAAGGTGACGATGAAGGCCGCCGACACCGCGAACGCCACCAACATGCCCGCCAGGTGGAGCCGCATGAGCTGCGCGTGGTTGGGGAGCTCGAGGCTCGCCGGCGCCAGCCTCTCGAGCACGAAGAGGCTGCCGAAGCCGGCCATGGACGCCAACAGCTGCGCCCACTGCCGCGCGCGAGAAAGCACGAGCGTGCCCAGCGCGACGTTCACCAGGTACAGCGCCGTGAAGGGGTTGAAGGGCCCGCCGGACAGGAAGAACACGGCGGTGTGCAAGAGCACGTCGAGCAGCATCACCCCCAGCAGCACGTTCTCGGTGGCCCGCCCCCTTTGGCGCTGCCAGACGGCGATGGCCGCGTTGGACCCGAAGCCCAGCGCCACCAGCCCCGAGAGCGGCGCCGCGTGAAGTCTGAGGTCCAGGCCGAACGTCGCCCACAGCAGCAACAGTCCCTGCGCCGCCCAGACGAACCAGCGCACCCGGACGACCCACGACAGGTTGAGGCCAGCGGGGTCTTGGGCCGGCGTGGGGGACATCGCGTGCACTCTCGCGCACGTCGGGGCTGCTGACGAGCCGTCGATGCCGTGTGCGACCGACGTCCTTCTGACGAACGTCGCCGAGCGGCGAAGTTTCGATCTGGGGCGCGCGCGGGCGCGTGACATAGTCGCGCGATGCTCTCGATGAGTCTGCTCATTCTCTTGGCGCAGCCGGGCGAAGTGGCGGTGGGCGCGACGCGGCAGGAAGGCGTCACCCCGGCACAAGTCGAAGCCCTGCTCGGCGCCATTCGCGCGGCGCTGACGGAGGGCGGCGTCAAGGTCGACTCGAGCTTCGACGCGTTCTCGTCCTGCGGCCCCAAGCGCAGCTGCCTGGTGAGCGGCGCGCGGAAGGCCAAGCTCCCAGTCATCGTGGCGATGGAGGTCGGCGCGGTCCTCGACGAGGCCGACGTCTTCGTCGAAGCCTTCTCCACGTTCCAAGATGGGCGCCGGCTGGTGCGCGTCGACGAGCGAGTGCTGCTCAACGACACGAAGGCCATGAGCACCTTTCGCGCGGCGCTGGGCCCGCTGGTCGACGCCGCGCTGACCGAGGTGCGCAACACCAAGCCCGCGCCCCTCGCTGCGCCAGCCACGCCGGTGACGCGCGCGGAGCCCACCGGCCCTGCGGCAGCACCCGCACCGACCAACGCGCCCGTCCTCGTGCCGAAGGCGGAGCCGGAGCCGAGCGACGCGTCGATTCGAGTGGCCTCCTCAGCTGGCGATCGCCCTTCGGCGCGGCGGTGGGCCTGGGTCCCGCTCGCCGTCGGTGGGCTCGGGGCCGGGCTCGCCGTGCTCGGCTTCATCGTCGCGCACTCGACCGCCGCGGAGCTCCGAACCACGCCGTCGCTCGCCGACGTGCGCACGCTGGCCGGTCGCGGCGAAGCCTTCCAGGCGGTCGGCGTCGCTGGCGTTGGGGTCGCGGTCGCCGCGGTCGCGACCTCGGTGTTGATGTTCGCCCTCGGGGCGCCGGTGGAAGGAGGCGCGCGATGAGGCGGCTGGCTGGCGGTGCGCTGCTCCTCGCGGCGACGGCGTGTATCGACTTCCCGGCCCTCGTCGCCGAGTGCGCTGACGGCGGCCTGGCGTGCCGCCCGGACTCTGGCTCGATGAACGGTTCCGACGGAGGGGGCGTCGGTGGGAGTACAGGCGTTGGCGGAAGTGCAGGTGCCGGTGGAACGGCAGGCGTCGGTGGCACAGCTGGCGCCGGTGGCACAGCTGGCGCCGGTGGAACTGCTGGCGCCGGTGGAACTGCTGGCGCCGGTGGCACTGCTGGCGCCGGTGGAACTGCAGGCGCCGGTGGCACTGCAGGCGCCGGTGGAAGTGCAGGCGCCGGTGGAACGGCAGGCGCCGGTGGAGCTGCAGGCGCCGGTGGAACAGCTGGCGCCGGTGGCACTGCTGGCGCCGGTGGAACTGCAGGCGCCGGTGGAACGGCAGGCGCCGGTGGAACGGCAGGCTCCGGTGGGACGGCAGGCGCCGGTGGAAGTGCAGGTGCCGGTGGAACGGCAGGCGCCGGTGGAAGTGCAGGTGCCGGTGGAACGGCAGGCGCCGGTGGAACTGCTGGCACCGGTGGAACAGCTGGTGCCGGTGGAACAGCCGGTGCCGGTGGAACTGCTGGTGCCGGTGGAACAGCTGGCACCGGTGGAACAGCTGGCACCGGTGGAACAGCTGGCACCGGTGGAACAGCTGGTGCCGGTGGAACCGCAGGCGCAGGTGGCACCGCCGACGGTGGTGACGTTGACGCGGGCGGCGTGCTGCTCGTGCCGGACGGTGGTTGGGCGGGCCCGCTCACTCCGGCCGAGTGTGCGCTGCTGACCGTCCCCGCGCCGCCGGACCGACTGACGCCAGTGCTGGCGCAGTCGGGCTCAACCCTGGCCCAGGACGCGTGGTCCTGGCTGCACCCCTGGCCGACGGCGTCGGACTTGAGCGGCGTCGCCGAGTTCTCACCTTCGCGCGTGCGCTTCGTTGGCGACAACCGCACCCTCTTGGAGCTCCGAAGCAACGGCCTCTCCGGCTACCTGCAGCCAGACCAGTCCGGTCGGGCCATCCTCTCTGACGGGCACGAGACCCACTTTCAGGCCGTCGTCGTGGACCCCTCGGGCTACGGCCTGGCGATTGGCCTCCCCAACGCGGGCCCTTGGCCAGGCTCGTCGCTCGTGGTGCAGAGCGGGTCCAGCAGCGTCAACACCTTCCCCCATGCCGGCACGTCTGCGGCGATCTTCGGCCTGACGGCCTTTGCCTTCACCCTGCCCAACAGCGCGCGCTGGGCGACGCTCAGCTCGGGCCTGCCCGCGTCGCTGCCGGGAGGGCAGGACTACAAGCTGCGCGCGCTGGCGAGCCTCTGGCTGCCAGGCGGAGGGAATGACTGCCGCGCGCTCGCGCTGGACACCGCGACCTCCGAGGTGCGCGTCGCGCTCAACTGCAACAACTTCTTCTCGACCGTGTCGACGAGCAGACAGGCGCAAGGAGGTGAACCAGCACTCGTGCTCGTCGGGCTCGACGGCGGGACCTACGCCTTCTTCGGCGGTGGGCCGGGGCTGGGCGTGCCGCGCATGTTCCACGTCGCGCGCGACGGCAGCAGCCGCTCTATCTCGCTGGGCTCCAGCGTGGACGGCGGCGCGAGCGGGCTGTTGCCCGGCCAGATTCTCCGCTCCGGCGCCAGCTTCCCATCGGGTGAGTTGCTGCTCGGGGGCTCAGGGCTGCTCTTCGAAGGCAGGGGCGAGCCGGGCGAGCGCTGGTTCTCGCCGTACGGGTCCGTCGCGCAGGCGCCGGCGATCCGCGGCGTCGGGGGCTCCTCGAGACAGAGCGCGTGGGCGGTGGGCGCCGACGGCCTCATCCTCCGGCGCGATTGCACTGGCTGGAAGCAATACTCGCAGCGCCACTTCTCCGAGCCCGTCACCGAGATCGTCACGCTTGCCGGTGAAGGGCTGCTGTGGGCCTTCGCCGGGCCCGTGCGAGCCAGCGGGGCCACTTTCGAGCCCTGGCGGGTCACGCGAGGGGCGGCGCACGTCGGCCTGCCCAGCCGCGTGAAGTCCCCCGGCCTCGGCTCGACGGACAGCGTCGGCGGCGTGGCCTGCAGCGCCGACGAAACGTGCTTCTGGGCCGGCTTCGACGGCACCCAGTCGACGCTCTTCGTCCGACCGGCCTTCGGCGAATTCGCGCCCCACTCGACGCTCCCTCGGCCCACGGCAGATGTGACGGCGCTGGACGCGACGACCCTCCTGACGCTGGGGCGCGAGGGCGACGCGGGGGTCGTCACCCGGAACCAGGTGGGCAGCAGCTCTCTGACGCCCACCTGGACCACGCCAGTCTGCGCGGCGTCGAAGCTCGCGGTGGACTCGACGTCACAAACGGTGTGGGCCGCCGGAGAACAGGGCTGCGTGGCCAGGCTGAGCGTGGCGAACGGGACTTCGAGCGCGACGCCGCAGCTCCCGCCGAGCCGCCACGTACACGACCTCGCCGCGCCGTCCGAGAGCGCGGTCTTCCTCGCCACCGACGACAGCCTGCAGCACTGGCGCGACGGCGGGTGGGTGGACGACTCGCCTGACGCCGGAGCGGGCCTGGCGCAGCGCTTCAACTCGGTGTGGAGCAACGGTCGCGTCGTGGCCACGGTCAGCCGCACGCGCACGCCGGACGGCGGGGTCGCCTCGCTCGTCTTCCGCCGCACACTCGACGGCGGGTCCTGGGTACAAGACCGCCCCGGTGTGCGCACGCTGGACGTCCTCGTGGTGCGGGGCGATCAGCAGTTCCTCTACCTGGGCACGTCCAACGGCGGGGTCATTCGCCGAACGCTCCCGCCTTGAAACACGGCTCGGGCGAGGCGCCCGAGCGAGAACGGCCCCGGACCGTCTCCTGCGCGTCTCCGGCGTGAGACGGGACGGTTCGCGCAAGCATGCGGATCGACCCGTCTTGGGCCTGGCACGGAGGGCGCACTGCGAGGCGGCTCCACCCACTCCCAAGGAGCCCTCCCATGAGCCGCATCGCCACCGTCGCCGTCTTCTCGCTGACCCTCGCCGCCTGCGGCGGGTTCGAAACGTACTCCAGCGGTCCTCGGGGAACGTCCCAGAGCGCCTCGGCGCCGACCACGCCGCAGCCCATTGGCGGGCGCTGCATGAATGACGGTCACTGCGCCGGGAGCACCATCTGTCTCGACTCGTGGCCGAACGGCTACTGCACGCAGAGCTGCGCCACGACTCGCTGCCCTTCAGGGTCCATGTGCGTCGAGTTCGAAGACGCGAGCGTGTGCCTGGCGACGTGCACGGCGTCCTGCCGGCCCGGCTACACCTGCGCTTCGTTCCGGGGCGTCTCGACGCAGGCGTGCCTGCCGAGCAAGATCGTCGACTGACGGCGCCGCCCGACCTGCCGCCTGAGCGTCGTGCGTCGAGTGCCCAACCGCGGCTCGGCGCCACGGACGCGAAGGGCCCTCGCCGTCACCACCGGCCCGACCACGACAGCCCGCGCCTTCCCCAGCGAGGGGCACCAGCGACACCTGGAGTGGCGGAGCGCTGATCGCATACCCAACCGCTGGGCCCGCCAACACGGCGAGCGGCACCGCCGCGGCGAAGAAGCCCCCGAGCCCGGGGCTCGACGGCCAGAGCCCTCCGGCTGCCAACGACAGCGCTGCGCCCGTCAAGACGCCCCCGAGCAGGCCGAGCATCGCCCCCGCGAAGGTCCCTCGCCCGCCCATGGCCGAGCCGACCAGGTTCGCGAAGAGCGGACTCAAGCCGCAGCCGACCACGAGCCCGATCGCCGAGCCCACGACGGCGCCCAGCGCGGTCCCGGCGCCATAGGACCCCGGCGCAGCGAGGGCGATCCCCGAGACCAGCCCGAGTCCCCCTCCAACGGCGCAGGACGCAACGGTCACCCCGACTTGAGCGAGCGCGATGAGTCCGGGCGCAGAAGCGGTGGGTTCCGGGGCGCGGGGCGAAGCCACGAGCAGCGCGGCGATGGTGAGTGGGAGCATGCCCACAGCCGGAGCAAGCCTGCGACCACCACCGAACCCCGGGAACCGACTGGCGCGCTGCGCGGCGAACTGACTGCGGAAGCTGCACGGTGTGCACTGGGTTGCACGCTCGGCGTGGGCCCGTGTGGAACGCCCGGTGGCAGGCGTTGAGCCGCCCCCTCCCCTGCTATACGGCGCGCCACCACACGCCATGTCCCACGCCCCACCTCGTCCGTGTCCAACCGCTGAAGAGCCCCATGGCTGAGGCGCCCGGTCTGGATAAGCCGGCGCTCGAGGCCCTCTTCACGCGGTACACGCCGGTCATCTACCGGCGTGCCCGAGTCCTCATGGGGAACGACGCGGACGCGTGGGACGCGGTCCAGGAGGTCTTCGAGCGCATGTGGCACCACCACGAAGGCTTCCGCGGCGAAGCGCGCCCCATGACGTGGGTGTACCGAATCACCACCAACGTCTGCTTCAACCTGCTGCGCGGGAAGAAGGTGCGCCAGGCCGCCCTGCGCCCCGTCGCCGACGAGCCGACGATCGACGCCGCGTCGGCCGAGGCGCGCGAGCTGTTGTCCAAGTGGGCGGCGCACCTGGACGAGCGCGAACAGACCGTGGCCACGCTCCTCTACATCGACGGGCTCACCCAAGAAGAGGTCGCCGACGTCCTGGGCCTGTCCCGCAAGACCATCGGCCGAGAGGTCGACGCCCTGCGCAAGAAGGCGGAAGCGTTGGGAGGCCTGCCATGAGCGAACACCTGAGCAGCCTGGCCCTCGACGAAGCGGCCACCGGGGCGCCGTTCGAAGCCGCGGACCGCGACCACCTGGCGGGCTGTGCGCAGTGCCAGACGGCGGTGCAAGAACGCCAGGCGCTCAACGCGCGCCTTCTGGCGACGCCCCAGGCCCAAGCCATGCGCGCGAGGCTGCTGGGTCGACCCGTCCAGCAGCAGCCCGCCGCCGTCGCGCGCGCCACGCTCGTGCGCCGGGTGGTGCTGACGGCGCTGCCGCTCGCCGCGGCGATCGGCCTGTTCTTCACGGCGGGCTTCCAGGCACGCCCGGACGACGGCGATCGAATCAAGGGCTCGGTCAGCGTCGGCGTGCTGCTCGACGGGCGGCTGACGGGCCGCGCAAAGGTGGGCGCCAAGGTGACGGTGGCCGTCGGCGCGGCGGGGCATGGCTTGGTCTCGGTCTTCGCGTTCGACCCCGCGTCGAGCTCGCTCGAGCCGCTCTTTCCGTCGGACGGCTCGCTGACGGCGGCCCCAAAGGGCGCCAGCGCTCCCGTAGGTGCGCCGCTCGAAGTGACGCCCGGCACGACGCGCGTCGTGGCGGTGTTCGCCGACAGCCCCGCGGCGCCGGAAGCCATTCGCGCCGCGGCGCTGGCCCACGTGCGCGGCCAGCCGCTGCCGCCGACCTTCTGGGCTGCCTCCGCATCACTCGAGGTCGAGCCCAAATGAGCGGCTGGCGTGCGGCGGCGTGCCTGCTCGCCCTCGGAGCGACGAGCGCGTTCGCCCAGCACTTCGCGCTCGCCGTGGGCGAGAACACCGGCCTGCCGTCGGACGAGCCCTTGCGCTACGCGACGCACGACGCGGCGCGGGTGCTGACGACGCTCGTTGAACTTGGCCAGGTCGCCAAGGAGAACGCGACGCTGGTCCAAGGCGCGACGCCCGACACCCTGCGCGCGGCCTTGGGCTCGCTCGACGCCGCGATTCGCAGATCGAACACGGGGCGAGCGCAGCGCGTGACGGTCTACGTGTCGTCCCACGGCTCGGAGGGCGCGCTCCACCTGGCCGGCGCCGCGCTGCCCATGAGCGAGCTGGTGAGCTTCGCCCGGCACGCGCCTGCGGACGTGGTGGTGGTCGTCGTCGACGCCTGCCGCTCCGGCTCCGTCACGCAGCTCAAGGGCCTGCGGCGCACCGGCGAGCGGCCGACGCAGGTCGACGCGGTGAGCCTCGAGGGGCGGGTCTTCATCAGCGCGTCGGGCAACGACGAGTACGCGCAGGAGTCCGAAGCGCTGGGCGGCTCGTACTTCACACACCACCTGGTGGTGGGGCTGCGGGGGGCGGCCGACGCTTCGCGTGATGGGCGCGTCACGCTCGACGAGGCGTACCGCTGGGCCTGGAGCCGCACCGTCGAGTCGACCTTCGGGTCCCGCGCCGGCGTGCAGCGGCCGGCCTTTCACGTGGACCTGCGCGGCCAGGGCGAGCTCGTGCTGACGGAGCTGTCGCGAGCCACCGCCACGTTGACGCTCAGCGCCGCGCCGGGCGCGCAGTGGCTCCTCACCGACTCCGCTTCGGCGGTGGTCGTCGGAGAGCTGGTCAGCGGCGAGAAGCCAGTGACGCTCGCCCTGGCTCCCGGCCGGTACGCCGTGCGCTTGCGCGAGCCAAACGGCCAAGCGGAGCTGTCGGTTGGCCTCGAGCCTGGCCAGCGCCGCGCGGTCAACGCGCAGGACTTCCCCAAGAGCGCGCTGACGAAGGTGGCGGTGAAGGGCCGCGACGTGCCGATCTTCGTGCTGTCGCTCGGCGGGGCGGTGGGCCTGCCGCTGTCCTCGTCGCTCGCGCCGGAGCTCGGCGGCGAGGCGCGGCTGCGGCTCGATTCGAATGATGGCCGCCTCGTGAACCAGCTGGGCTTCTTCGTGGCCGGGAAGAGCGCCGCCAGCGAGCGGTTTCTGTTCCGCTTTCATGAGCTCGAGCTGGGGGCCAGCGCGGCGCACCGGCTCGACGTGGGCCGCTTCAGCCTGGCCATGGGTCCGCAGGTGTCCGGCGTGCTCGTCTTCCAGGACCAGCTGCCGACGGGCAAGCCGCGCCTGAGCTTGGGGCCGAGCCTGAGCGCCTGGGTCGAAGGGCGGCTCAAGCTGGTGGCGAGCCTCGAGGCGTTCCTCAGTGCGCAGGGCGGCGTGGGCCTGTTTCGAAGGATCGACGTCGTCGCGCTGCCTCGGCTGAGCGCGGCGCTGGGCGTCGCGGGGGCGTGGTGATGCGCGGCTCGTTCACGGTGCTGGTCCTGGCGTTCGTGTCGGCGGGCGCGGCGTGCCTGGATCCGCTCTACGAGCCCGCAGGAGAGCCGACGTCGTTCGGCGTGTGCTGCGCGGCCGGAGTGGTCAGCACCTGTGCCTGTGACACGGGGGCCTGCGCAGCGCCAATTCGCGCGTGCGCGGCGGGGACGTGTGTCGCGGCGAGCGCGAGCTGCCGGTCGGGCTCCCAGGACGGAGGAGCCACCGGTGGGAGTGGTGGGGCGGCCGGGAGCGGCGGCTTCAGCGGA